>DASZPU010000233.1:0-5203 GCA_035550195.1 Nannocystaceae bacterium | reverse complement strand
CGCCGCAGTGTCGGCCCCGGTGAGCGCGCTCAGTGCATGACGAACCGCGAGGATGTCCGAGCCGATCGTCTCGTGGTTTCTGCCCTGGTAGCCCCTCGGTCGCCGCATCCACTGCGACCTTCGCATGCGCACGCGCGAGTGGCCAGACGGCCAAGCGCGCGCGCTCTGCGTGATCAGCAATCAGAGCAGCAACATGTACGCGCGGATGTCGGCCTGTTCCTGATCGGTGAGCGGCGGCAGGCCGACGATCTGGAAGTAGTCCGAGTAGTGCTGCGTGAGATCGTCGAGCGTCGCTGCGGAGTTGTCGTGGAAGTACGGCGCGGTGTCCTTCGCGCCCCAGATCGTCGGGATGCGGAAGAAGTTCAGCTCGCCGACGTTGCCGGTGATGAGCGCGCGACCGGGATCCGGGCTCTCGACGATCTGCGTGGTGCCGTCGCCGTTGTCGACCTCGAACTGGATCACCGGATTGCCGGCCTTGTTGAGCTCGGAGACAAACGCGGTGAAGAAGCGCGAGCCCGGCGGCAACGGAGCGAGCAGGAACTCGGAGGTCTCGTTGAGCATCGGCCCCGCGTGACAGTGGCCGCAGATTCCGGACGCGCTCGGCACGAACCAGTTGCGCCCGCGGATCTCCGCTTGCGTGTTGCCGGGCGGCAAGGTCGGCGCTGCGCCACCATTCGCGTAGTGCTTGAGCGCGTTGCTCGAGAAGAACTTGTTGGTCTGTTGGAACTCCGCGATCGCATCGAGCTCGGCGGCCGTCGGCTCGCGGCCGGGTTCGGCGTGCGCATGGATCGCGCCGTTCGCTTGATCTTGTAGCGTCGTGAAGCGACCGTCGGCCATGAAGAGCGTGTCGAGCGACGGCACGTTGTTCGTCGTCGGCACCGCGCGTGCGAGCTGCACGGTGTCGGCCTCGGGATCGTCGACGAGCGTCCAGCCGGGCGGCAGCGGGATGTCGATCAGGATCGTCGCGTCGGTGAGCATGCGGTCGTACGAGACGCCGAGCTGATCGTCGCTGTCGATCGCGCGGAAGAGCGGTCCCTCGGGATCGCAGTCGAACGCGTCCTGCACCTGCTCCGGCGACAACGCACCGGTCTCGTTGGTGTGGCAGGTACGGCACGTGCGGCCGTTGCCGTCGAACGTCTCGTCGTTGAACAGCTTCTTGCCGTTGGGCTTCTTCGCCTGCGGGTCGTGCTGCGCGCTGAGGCCTACGCCCGCGGTCGGCTTGGCCTCGGCGTCTTCGTCTTCGTCGATCTCGAGCTCGTCGATCGGTGGGTCGGCGTCGGCACACGCCAACGGCAGGAGTGAGAGATAGAGCGCCAATCCTCGGCCATCGCTGTTCACTCGCATCGTCGCAGAGCATCGACCGTGCGTGCGTGCATGGTCAACCGTGCGTTGCACGCAGGCACGTCACGCGAAATCGCGCGTCCGCGTTGCGCCGAGTCGGGTTGTTATCGCGCGTCGGTGTCCCACGGCGCGCGCGGTGGTTGCCACTGCGCCGACTGCATCGCGGGCACGATCGAGAAGCGGCACGCATCGGCGCCATCGCGAAAGCACTGGGTCTGGCTGATGACGGCGGGCGAGCCCACTGCGCTGAGCGCCTGGCTGAGGATGCCTTCTTCCATCATGCAGTGGTGCGGTGTGGTCTTCTCGAGCACGGCGAGGTTCGGGTCGAACGAACGCACCGTCCAGCCACCGATGTCGCCCCCGCGATTGGCGTGGTGATACATGCCGTCGATGCCGTAGACGATGTCGCGCCCGCAGGTGGCGACCTCGGCGATGCGCGCTTGGTGCGAGAGCTTGAAGAGCGTGCGGCCGAGCTTGAGCAGCGCGAAGCGGCCGATGCGTTCGTCGATGCGCTCCATCATGTCGAGCAACCACTCGATCGGGTACCAGCCGTTCGACTGCACGGTGACGAGTCGTGCGCTGGCGAGCGGTCCGATGAGGCGCAACGCGGTGCTGTCGTTGCCGGCGAGGGCCGTGAGCGCGTGACGAACCGCGAGGATGTCCGAGCCGATCGTCTCGTGCGCCTGTCCTTCGTAGCCCCGCGGCTTCCGCATGCCGAGTCGCTTGTTCGACCCGTATGCGCAGGCCTGAGGCCGGCTCGCTCGCGAAAGGCGCGCACCGGCCCCGATCCGGGCCAGCTGCTCAGCGCGCGACCGCGGTCACCTCCACCGTGCCGCCGTCGGGGCGATCGATCTTCGCGAGCGTGATGCGCTTGCCGACCACGAGGTCGGGGCGCGCCTCGATCGCGAGCGAGTCCGGTCCGCCGGGCTGACGGCAGCGCAGCTCGATCGACGACCCGCGATCCTTGTCGTGCTGGGCGTCGACGGTGCAGCTGCGCCCGCTCGTGCCGTCGTTGGTGACGCGGGCGTCGAGCTTCGCGTTGGCGGGCAGCTCCAAGCGCGTGCGCGTGGTCTTGCCGCCGGCGGGCTTCTCGACGATCTCGATCTCGAGCATGCGCGGCGACGCGGACGGTGCGGGCGCGCGGGTCGGCGTCGCGGCGAAGAGGGTGGGCAGGAGGATTGCGAACAGGGCGTGTTGCATGTGCGCGCCTTCGAGCAATCGGCGTGCCGAGCGTCGCCGCGTGTCGTTGCGCGGCGCGAGCGTGCACGTCGGCGTATGCCTCGCGACACGAAGGCACGCGCACACGCGTGCTGGCGCCAGGACGTCGACTGAACATCCGAGGCGCGTCTGCCTTGCCGGAAAATGGGGACCGCAATGCCCCTGGCACATGCTGCGTCCCGATCCATGATCGAGATGCAGATGATGATGGGACTCGCGTCGTGGCTCGCCGTGCTGATCGGCGGAGCTGCGGCACCGGTGGTGACGGAGCAGCCGCGCAAGACGGAGCGCATCGACGACGCGGAGTTCGTGGTCGTGCCCGCGCCTGCGCGACCGGTGCACGCCGAGGACGTCACCGTGCGCGTGCTCGTCGAAGCGAAGTACGCCGACGAGGCCGACGCGTTCGCGTGGGCGGTGGAGGAGGCGCTCGGCGATGCCGCGGGTTGGGCCGCGGCGGGGCATCGCTTCGTGGTGGTCGACGGCGATGCGGAGATCACCGTGGTGCTCGCGAAGCCGAAGACGGTCGACGAGCTGTGCGCGCCGCTCGTCACCGGCGGATCGTTCTCGTGCGGTCGCAAGGGGCGTGCGGTGATCAACGCGCGTCGGTGGCACGACGGCGCGTCGACGTACCGCGGCCAGCTCGCGGCGTACCGCACCTACGTGATCAACCACGAGGTGGGTCACCTGCTGGGCTTCGAGCACGCGGCCTGCCCGGGCAAGGGCCGCAGAGCACCGGTGATGCTGCAGCAGACCAAGTCACTCGCCGGCTGCAAGCGCTCGTCGCATCCGAGCACCGCAGAGATCGCGAGGATGGCGAGCACGCCGTTGCGCTACGCGAACGGCCGCACTGGCAAGTCGCGCGAGCACGTCGAGGTCATCGCGCGCGAAGCCGCGAACGCGATCACTCGACGCGCGCCCGCGCTGCCTTGATCACTTGCACTTCCAGCCGCCCTCGCCGATGGGAGGTGGATCTTGTCCGGGCTCGAGGAACGGGAGCTCGCAGTGTTCGTCTTCGTCGGGCGCGGTGATCTCGTGGCAGCACTGCGCGAGGTCATTCGCGGGACACTCCGCGCCGGTACCGAGGCAGCAGCGCGGCGCTCCAGGTCTGTCGAACGTACAGCTTTCGGTGCAGCCGACGTTGGCGACACCGTGGCCGTCGGGCGATACGCACTCGGGAAACTCGGCGACCATCGCGTCGCGATCGAAGTCCTCGCCGTCGCACTGCTCGGGCAGGCTGTACCTCACGATCTGCAGCTGCGAGATCGCGTTCTCGACGTTCACGCCGTCGGCAACGTCGTCTCCGCAGAAGCCACAGTTCGATCGATCGTACGTGCAGTCCGCGAGACAGCCGATGGTCGTCCCCGACGTGTAAGGCTTGAGGTCGCGTCGTGGTGAGCGCAGCGGCAGCTGATCGCCACCGCCCGCGCAGAGTCGCGGCGCCGCGACGTCGCTCGCGTCCATCGGATCGCACTCCTCGCGAGGATCGCCTTCCATGTCCAGGGGCAGCGCGTCGGGAATGCCATCGCCGCAGAACGAGCACTCCAACGTGCAGGTGACCGAGTTGCAGCTTCGTTGCGCCTTCGGATCGTCGATGCCGTCGCACGCGTTCGCGTAGCTGCCCTCGACCTCCGGGTCGCACTCTTCGACCTCGGGATCGTGGTAGCCGTCACCGCACGCGACGCGGTGATCGAGCTCCACGACACACGCAGCGGAGATGCCCACACAGAGTGCGAGCAGCCAAGCTCGGCCCATTCGACGAGCTTAGCACCGCTCAGCGTGCGCGCCGTCGCCGAAGCAGCGCGAGCGGGGCGAGGAGCAGCAACATGCTCGAGGCCGGTGGAGCGGTCACATCGCAGTTGCATCCCGGCTTCGGATCCGTGCCGCCGTCCTGACCCGCGCTCGACGTGCCGCCCCCTTCGCCGTCGGCGTCGCTCGTGCTGTCGTCGTCGGCGTTCGCGGTGGTGCCCGCTTCATCGGAGCCGCCGCTGCCGCTCGTATCGGCCGGCGGCGTCGTGCCGACGTACACCGTCACCATGTCGGAGCCTTCGTTGAGATCGTGATCGACGGCCTCGACGTAGATCTCGTACGTGCCCTCGGGGAGCCCGGTGAGGTTCCACGAGGTCTCGAACTGGTAGGAGTTGACGATCTGCTCGTCGCCCGAAGACGGCACGACGCGCAGTCGCCAGCCCGCGCCTACGTTGTTGTCGGTGACCTCCGCGGCGACCGGCACATCGGTGCCGGCATCGACCATGAGACCATCCGCGGGCTCGGTGATGCTCACGACCGGCGCTTCGACGTCGGGTGCATTCGGTCCGAAGAACGCGAGCAGCTCGGCGTCGTCGTTCTGCATGCCGGAGTCCTCGCCGCAGAACTCGTCGTGCACGTACGTGCAGCTGATGCCGCCGGTCGCGTCGTTGTACGGCGTGCACTCGGTGGACCAGATCTTCGCGCCGCCCGACGCGAACGGATACATGATGTGCTCGCTGCCATCGATGTGATCGAGGCCGAACGCGTGCGCGGCCTCCTGCAGCGCGGTGTTGCCCAGCGTCGACGCGCTGTTGCTCGCCTCGGTGAACGCGAAGGTGGTGTCGCGCCACCAGACGTCGCCACAGTCGGAGCTGCACGACACGCCGAGCGTGCCGGC
>DASZPU010000232.1:0-2509 GCA_035550195.1 Nannocystaceae bacterium | reverse complement strand
CACCCACGCGCCGCCGTCGAGCAGACGTGCGAGAGTAGTCGCGGCGCGTGGGCGAACGACTCGAGCTCGTTACTTTCGATCAGGCCAACGGATCCGCGCGCGGCCGCGCGCACGGCGAGCTCTGGCGCGCAGAGATCCGCGAGCTGACCGACATTCGCGTCGAGCTTTGTATCAAGAAGGGCGGTTTCCGCGACCGCGCGCAGCTGCTCGCGATCGCCGAGCTGCACCTGCCGCCGCTGCTCGCCCACGACACCGCGCTGCACGCCGAGCTGATCGGTATCGCCGAGGGCGCCGCGCTCACGCCCGCGGAGATCGTGGTGTTGAACCATTACTCGGATCTGCGCGACGTGCCCGCGAGCGTGCTCGACGACGAGGGCTGCACCGCGATCTACGTGCCCGGCAGCGAGGGCGCGCTGCTCGGCCAGACCTGGGACATGCACGCGACCGCGGAGCCGTTCGTGCGTGCGGTGCGGTTCGGCGACGACGCGATCTGCTTCACGCTCACCGGTTGTCTCGGCATGGCCGGGCTCGGCAAGCACGGTGTCGCCGTCACCATCAACAACCTCAGCTCCACCGACGGCAAGGTCGGCGTGGTGTGGCCCGCGATCGTGCGCGCGATGCTGGCGTGCACCGACGCGCGCGCGGCCTACGAGCTCTTGCTGCGCACGCCGCTGTCGTCGGGACATCACTACATGATCGCCGACGGTCACGAGTTCTACGGCGTCGAGTGCAGCGGCGAGCTGAAGGTGCTCACGCAAAAGGGCGCGAAGGCGGCGCATCTGCACACCAACCACTGCTTCGATCCGGTGCTCCGCACGCGCGAGCGCGTGCCCGCGGGCACCACGAGCTGGGCGCGACTCGACAGCGCGAGCACGCTCTACGTGCAGCAACGTCCGCGCGACGTCGACGGCCTGTGGACGCTGCTCGGCAACCACGACGGCTACCCGCGCAGCATCTGCTCGCACAAGCACGAGCTCGATGGAGATCCCTCCGCGTCGAAGACGTGCGGGCGGCTGGTGATCGAGCCCGGCACGGGGCGCATGCGCGTCGCAGTGGGCTGCAGCCGCGACGATGCACCGATCGATCTGCTGCTATCCTCTCGCGCAGGTGAACGAGCCTGATCGCTGGGGCGAGAAGCTGCCGCGCCGACTCGGCCCGTGGAGCGCAGCAGCGGTCGTCATCGGCTCGACGATCGGCAGCGGCATCTTTCGCACGCCGGCCGACATCGCGAAGCGCGTCGAGACCGTCGCCGCGTTCGCGTCGGTGTGGCTCGTCGGCGCCGTGATCGCGCTCTGCGGTGCGCTCAGCTACGCCGAGCTGTCCGCAATGATGCCGCGCACCGGCGGCATCTACGTGTATCTGCGCGAGGCGTTCGGGCGCATCTGGGCGTTCCTGTTCGGGTGGGCCGAGCTGCTCGTGCTGCGCCCCGCCGCGTACGGTGCGATCGCGGTCACCTGCGCCGACTATGCATGGCGACTCGCGGGCGTCGACGGCGACGTCGCGGCGCTCGGCATGCTCTCGCGTGCGCAGGTCACTGCGGCCGTGCTCATCGTCGTCGTCGGCGTGGCGAACATCCGCGCGATCGCGTTGGGTGCAGTGATCCAGAACGTCAGCACGCTGCTCAAGATGTCGGCGTTGTTGGCGTTGTGCGGGCTCGGAGCCCGCTGGGCGCTCGGTGGACACGCGGGCCTCGCCGACGGCACGTCGCACGTCGTCGACTCGCCCGCCGCCGCGTTCGGGCTCGCGCTGGTCTCGGTGATGTGGGCCTACGACGGCTGGTCCGACGTCGGCTTCGTCAGCGGCGAGGTCCGCGATCCTCAGCGCAACCTGCCGCGCGCGTTCGTGCTCGGCACGCTCGCCGTCGCGGCGCTCTACCTCGGCGCGAACGCGGCATACCTCGCCGTGATCCCGCTCGCGAAGATGCCGGGCTCGTCGCTCATCGCAGCCGACGTGGCCGCGACCGTCGTCGGCGAAGCCGGCGTCGCGTTCGTGTCGGCGGCCGTCGTGGTCAGCACGTTCGGCACGCTCAACGGCTCGATGATGACCGGACCGCGCGTCTTCTATGCGATGGCGGCCGACGGGCTGTTCTTCCGCGCGCTCGCGAAGGTCGACCCGCGGTACGGCACACCGGGTCGCGCGATCGCGATGAGCATCGTCCTCGGGGTCGTGTTCGTGTCGGTGAAGCGCTTCGCCGAGCTCGCGGATCAGTTCGTCGTGGGCATATGGCCGTTCTACGCGATGGGCGTGCTCGCGGTGTTCGTGCTGCGCAAGCGCGACCCCGATCGCGAGCGGCCCTATCGCACGTGGGGCTATCCGTTCGTGCCCGCGCTGTTCCTGGTCGCGACGATCTACCTGCTCGGTGCGTATCTCGTGACCGAGCCGCTGAAGTTCGCGGCCTGCATCGGCGTGATCGCGCTGGGCGTGCCGGTCTACTTGCTGTGGACGCGCAAGTCGGCGTCGCCCGGGTGATCGCGCTCGATCAGCTCGCGCAGCTTGGCCTTCTCGATCT
>DASZPU010000231.1:0-5135 GCA_035550195.1 Nannocystaceae bacterium | reverse complement strand
AGCATGCGACGACGATGCCTTGCAGGTAGGGCTCGACCGCGAGCGCTGCTTCCTCGCCGTACTCGACCAGCGCTTGCTCGAGCGTGCGACCGCGCGGCACGGCGGTGACGTCGAATGGCTTCGGTACGACGATCTCGGTCTCCGCCTCCGCGAACTCCTTCGCTGCGTCGTCGAGCGCGCTCGCGATCGCATCGCCGAGCGACTTCGCGTTGCTCACGACGTCGACGAATGGTTCGTCGTGCGCGGCCCACACCCACTCGCCTTCGTTGGCGATGCCGACGAGCAGCTTGCCGACGACTGCGCGTTGCTCCGCCGGGCAACGCAGCTCGAGCACGACGGCGTCGGGATCGGCGAGGAAGCCCTTGATCGCGTCGATCCGCGACTGCACGTAGTCGGTGAGGGGCATCGCTTCGGCCGTGATAGCATCCTTCGCACGGATCCGCAGGGTCAAGAGCAACGCGAGGCCGCGTCGAGCAGCTACGACGAGGTGCCGTACTCGAGCTATCCGTACGCGCGCACGCAGCCGGATCGTCTCTGCACACTCGCGCGCTTGTTTCGCCTCGCACCCGCCGAGCCGTCGCGCTGTCGCGTGTTGGAGCTAGGTTGTGCGAGCGGCGGCAACCTGGTGCCCATGGCCGAGCGCGCGCCCGAGTCGGAGTTCGTCGGCGTCGATCTGTCGGCGCGGCAGATCGACGACGGCCGGCACATGGTCGCTGCGCTCGGGCTGCGCAACGTCGAGCTGCGTCACGCGAGCATCCTCGACGTCGACGCGAGCTGGGGCACGTTCGACTACGTGATCTGTCACGGCGTGTACTCGTGGGTGCCGCCCGAGGTGCAGTCGCACATCCTCGCGATCTGCTCCGAGCGGCTCGCGCCCCAGGGCATCGGCTACGTCAGCTACAACACGTACCCCGGCTGGCACGTGCGCGAGATGGTGCGGCACATGATGCGGTGGCACGTGCGCGGGTTCGCCGAGCCGCTGCGTCGCGTCGAGCAGTCGCGCGCGCTCATCGATTTTCTCGCGCGTGCGGTCGCGGATCAGGCCGGGCCCTACGGTGCGTTGCTCGGCAAGGAGCTCGCGATCCTGCGGCGTGCCGGCGACGACTACCTCTACCACGAGCACCTCGAAGACTGTAACGCGCCGATCTACTTCCACGAGTTCGCGGAGCGCATCGATCGCCATCGCTTGCAGTACCTGTGCGAGAGCGACGTGCACATGATGCTCGCGCGCGAGTTCCCCGACGACGTGCGTGCGACCTTGGATCGCGTCGCGCCCGATCTCGTGCGCATGGAGCAGTACGTCGACTTCGTGCGCAACCGACAGTTCCGTGCGTCGCTCGTATGTCACGCCGACGCGCAGCCTTCGCGTGCGCTCGGCCCCGAGTCGGTGATGGGGCTGCGCATCGGCTTCGCGGGCGCACAGGACGACGTGCCCTGCGATCTGTCGCCCGGGCTGCCGCACGCGTTCGAAGGCGTCGAAGGCATGCGCATCACCAGCGAGCAGCCGATCACGAAGGCAGCGCTGCTGATCCTGCGCCGGCTGTGGCCCGGCGATCTCGCGTTCGACGAGCTGTGGCGCCGCGCGGCGGGCTTGCTCGCCGAAGCCGGCCTCGACGTCGGCGACGAGCAACAATCGCGCGCGCGCCTCGGTGGCGACTTCCTCGAGTGTCTGATGGGCGGCGGCGGGCTCGAGCTACGCCGCGAAGCGCCGGGGTTGGTCGCGACGCCCGGCGAGCATCCGCGCACGTCCGCGAGCGCGCGCTGGCTCGCACGCGCGCGAGGATGGGCCGCGAGCGGCCGCCATCAACGCGTCGACCTCGACGCGGTGGCGATCGAGATCGTGTGTGCGGCCGACGGCACGCGCGATCGCGATGCGCTGCTCGAAGCGCTCATCGTGCAGGCGCAGTCGGGCGTGCTCGCCGTGCACGCCGACGACGAGCGCATCGTCGATCCCGACGAGCTGCGCGAGCCGCTGCGCGAGGTCATGGACCGCACCATCGAGCTGCTCGCGCGCTACGGCCTCTTCGTCGCCTGACTCAACAAGGTACGCAGTCGCACGACTCGCCGCAGTCGAGCTCCGGCTCCGTGAAGATGTCGCAGGTCGCGGTGCACGACTGGATGCCGCAGGTCACGGTGGTGCCGTCGCACGCGTCGATGCCGTCGCAGTCCACGCTGCACATGCCGTCGCTGCACGTGAACGAGGTGTCGACGCAGCCCGCGTCGCCGCACATGAGGCTGCACGGCCAGCCCGCGGGGCACACGAGATCGAGGCCGTTGCACGGACCGCCGTCGATGATGTTGCCGGGGCAGTCGAAGATGCACACGCCGCCGGCACAGCTCGAGCACTCGGCGGGGCACGTGCCGACACCGTCGTCTTGCACGCCGCAGATCGGGCCGTTGCACATCGACGTGTCGAAGGTGCAGTCGCTCGCGCACGCGATCGTGCCGCCGCCGAGATAGCCGGCATCGCTGCACTCCGCACCGTTGTCGTCGCCGTCGCACTGCTCGTCGCCGACGACGACTCCGTCGCCGCAGTACGTGCACGCGCTCGTATCGAAGGTGCAGTCCGCGTTGCAGCCGAGCGTACCGCCGTCGAAGCTCGGGCCGTCGGGTGAGGGCAGATCGATGCAGTCGGTCGCGTCGAGCTCGGCGGCCGAGCACTGACCGCTGCAATCGCACTCCTCACCGGGATCGACGAAGCCGTCGCCGCACACCGGCTCGGCGGGGCCGGTCGATTCCATCGGTCCGCTCGGATCGGTCGGATCGGTGGTGCTCGGATCCGTGCTGGGATCCGTGGTGCTCGGATTCGTCGTGCCCGGATCGCTTCCGCTCGAGTCGGGGTCGCTGGGATCGGGATCGCCCGAGTCCTCGCTGCTCTCGTCGGACGACGTCGAGCTCGCGGTCGTCGAGCTCGGGCCGCCCGAACCGTCGCTCGACTCGCCGGCCGAGCTCGCGCTGGCGGACGCGCTGACGCTGCCTTGGCTGTCGAACGCATCGGCCATCGACCCCGGGTCGATCGCGCAACCCGTCAGGCACAACGCCAACCATGTGCACGCCCTGCGCTGCATCGGCCACCCCCAGTCCCGCGTTGGCCGCCGCGCAGCGACATTGTTTCGCGATCGGTCGACAGCCGCACGCGGCTGGCCTAAAGAGGCTGCCGACCATGACCGGCCGCGTCCACGTCGTCGATCACCCGCTCATCCAGCACAAGCTCACGCTCATGCGTTGCAAGGACACGAGCACGCACAAGTTCCGCGCGCTGCTCGAAGAGATCGCGATGCTGATGGGCTACGAGGTCACGCGCGATCTGCCGATCGAGCTGGTGCCGATCGAGACGCCGCTCTCGCCGATGCAGGCGCCGATGGTCGCGGGCAAGAAGGTCGTGGTGATCTCGGTGCTGCGCGCGGGGCAGGGCATGCTCGACGGCATCCTGCGGGTGCTGCCGGCCGCGCGCGTCGGACACATCGGCCTCTATCGCGATCCGAAGACGCTCGCGCCGGTCGAGTACTTCTTCAAGGTGCCGCAAGGCATGGACACGCGGCAGGTGATCCTCGTCGATCCGATGCTCGCCACCGGCAACTCGGCAGTCGCTGCGGTCTCGCGCATCAAGCAGACCGGCGCGACGTCGATCAAGTACATGTGCCTGCTCGCCGCGCCCGAGGGCATTCGTACGCTCCACGAGCACCATCCCGACGTGCCGATCTACACGCCGGCGATCGACGAGCGCCTCGACGATCACGGTTACATCGTGCCGGGCCTCGGGGATGCGGGCGACCGCCTCTTCGGCACGAAGTAGCGCTGGGCAACTCGCCCAGCGATCGTCGTCGATCTACGCAACTCGCCCACCATCCCGGGCCTCGTTCGCGCAGTTCGATCACCGCGAACGCGCGCGCGCGAGCGCAGCGATTCACGCTTGCCGTGGCCGCGCGACGCTGTCGATGATGATCGCATGTCGGCTCGTGCGTGCGTGCTCGTGCTCTCGTTCGTTCCGGTGATCGCGAGCGCGGACGAGCTCCGCGAAGGACCCGGCGATCCCGATGCGGTGTACGGCGGCGGACCGGCACCGGCGTGCGCGTGGCCGACCACGGTCTCGCTCGGCGGCTGCACCGGCACGCTCGTGCATCCGCAGGTCGTGATCTATGCGGCACACTGCGGCCAGATCTCCGAGGTGTTCTTCGGCGACTCGATCTACGAGCAGGGCAACACCGTCTACCCCGAGTTCTGCGACGTCTACCCCGGTGGTGGTCCCGGCGGCGGCAACGACTGGGCGGTGTGCAAGCTCAGCGAGCCGGTGACCGACGTCGTCGTCACGCCGCCGCTCATGGGCTGCGAGACCGAGCTGCTCGTCGAAGGACAGGAAGTTTGGTTGGTCGGATTCGGCGACACCGACGACGGCAACTTCGGGGTGAAGTACCAAGCGCAGACGACCTTCGGGTACATCCAGAACGACGAAGCATTCGTCGGTGGCAACGGCGTCGACACCTGTCAGGGCGACAGCGGCGGTCCCATCTTCATCCAGCTCGACGACGGATCGTGGCGCGCGTTCGGGATCACGTCGTACGGCGACGGCTGCGGTGGCGGTGGTTGGTACTCGATGATGCACACCGGCATGCAGTGGTTCGAGGACACCACCGGTGTCGACATCACGCCGTGTCACGACGCGGACGGCACGTGGAATCCCGGACCGGAGTGCACCGGCATGCCGATGAGCTCCGACAGCGGCAGCGGGAGCTGGCCGAGCTGTCAGCCGGGGATGGTGTCGGGTCCGTCCGCGAGCTGCGGCGCGCCCTATGGTGGCGGAGGTGACGACGCGACGCCGCCTTCGGTTGCGATCACGCGACCGACCGACGGCAGCGAGCTCGCTTCGGATCCCGCGAGCGGGCGCGCGCAGGTCGACGTCGACATCGCGGCGATGGACGACGTCGGCGTCGCGCAGGTGGAGCTCGCGATCGACGGCGTTGCGCTCGCGCAGGCCGACGACGCCGCGCCGTATCGGTTCATCATCAATCTCGAGCCCGGCGTGTACACGCTGAGTGCGATCGCGACCGACGTCTCCGGCAATCACACCGAGTCGGCTGCGGTCGAGATCGGGATCGACGAGCAACCACCGAGTGCGGACGAAGGCGGTGGATCGT
>DASZPU010000230.1:0-5532 GCA_035550195.1 Nannocystaceae bacterium | reverse complement strand
CGCGTCCTTGGCACGCGCGCTGCTCTCGGCGCGGTCGCAATGCTGCTCGCCTCGCTCGTCGCACTGCACGCGCTCGCCGAGGGGCCGCGCAGCTACACCGGACCGCGCGCGGTCGAGCATGCGGCGATCGATCCACCGGCGCAGCCCCGCGTGCTCACCGAAGCGGACGTCGAACGCATCGTCGCGCGTCGGCTCGCGCAGCATCGTCGACCGACCCCGCCTGCGATCGATCCCCGCTTCCAACCGCGCAAGGAAGCGTTTCTGTGGGGCGACTTCAGCTGGGCGCCGGCGAGCTACGCACCCGCCGAGACGCCGCTGAAGTGGGGTCCGTTCACCGGAGAGATCCGACTCGACACCGTCTATCACTACTCGCTGAACCATCCGAAGGACAACACCATCGGCGGATCGAGCGAGGTGTTCCGGCACAACGAGCTGCAGCTCACGCAGATCGGCTTCGGCGGCAACTTCTTCTACAAGAACGTGCACGCGCGCTTGATGACGCAGTTCGGCATGTACTCGGTGACGACGCCGCGCAACGACGCGAGCTACGGCCGCGGCAACTGGCGCATCGACGACGCGTATCGCTATCTCTCCGAGGCCTACGCGGGCTACCACATCCCGGTGCTGCACGGCATCAACGTGCAGGCCGGCATCTTCATGTCGTACGTCGGGCTGTGGAGCTACTACAACTTCGACAACTGGACGTATCAACCATCGTACGTGTCGTCGAACACACCGTGGTTCTTCAACGGCGTGCGCGTGCAGATCTTCCCCACCGCGAAGCTGAAGATCGAGCCGTGGATCGTCAACGGCTGGCAAGCGTACGCGAAGCTCAATCGCTCACCGGGCTTCGGTGGACAAGTGCTCTGGCGGCCGACCGAGTGGCTCGCGATCGTCGCGAATCAGTACTACGGCACCGACACGCTCGGCGTACCCGATCGCAAGCGCGTGCACACCGACGACAGCATCATGGTGCGCTACTTCGATCGGCCGCGCGGTGCGGTGAGCCGGGCCGCGCTCTCGCTGACGCTCGACGCCGGCTGCGAGTGGGGCGGCGGCGTGGGCTGCAAGGATCAGTACTTCCTCGGCTTCATGGCCTACCACCGCCTGTGGTTCTGGAAGAATCGGCTCGGGCTCACCGTCGGCGGCGGTGCGATCACGAACCCCGGTCGGTATCTCGTGCTCATCCCGCCGATCAACGGCGCGACCGCGTTGTCCGGCACGCCCTACTTCACGGCCGCGCCCGGCAACGCGTACTGGGCGTGGGATCAGCAGACGACGCTCGATTGGATGATCAACCGCCACATCACGGTGCGTGGCGAGCTCGATACGCGCCACGCGAACGTGCCGTACTTCTCGGGGCCCGGCGGCGTCACACCGCCGGGCGGCAACACTGGCGCCGCGGGATCGATGGTCGTGGGCTGGAAGCCCGACCTCGTGAAGTCGGAGAACCGCTTCACGCTCGCGCTGATGCTCCGGTATTAGTTTTGGTCGCGCCGTCCGGCGCTCTTCCTGGTGCGTGCAGTCGTGCTCGCTGTCCGCCGTGGCAAAGCCACGTCGGGCTCGAGAGGGGCCCTCCGGCGCTCTTCCTGGTGCGTGCAGTCGTGCCCGCAGGTTATGTGCTGGCGTGCGCGCGGGCGTGTACGATGGCCGGCCCTTGGCGCGCCTGTGAACGCGATCCTCTGGCTGGTGCTCTTTGCGCCGACGCGGTCGTACGACGGGCCGCGCGCGTTGGCGTCGCACGAACCGGAAGCACAGCCGCAGCCGAGCACGAGCACGCCGATCGAGCCGCCGACCGACGATGCACCGAGCGCGCCGCCACCGGTCGAGCGCACGGCGTCGCCGTCACCGCCCGCGCCGCGGTGGTACGAGGCGCTCACCATCGGTGCGTTCGCCGATGCGTACGCGCAGGTCAACTGGAGCTTCCCCTCGCCGCAGACCCAGAACACGCGCGGCAACGACAACATGATCGGGTTCGCGTTGGGCTGGGCCGGGGCCAACCTCGCCTACGACAACGGCGTCGTCGGTGGGACGATCCAGCTGCGCTTCGGTCCCCGCGTGCAGCGCTACAACCTCACCGACGCGAGCAACGTCGGCCTCGCGATGCGCTACGTGAAGCAGGCCTACGCGACGTGGAAGCCGAAGCTCGCCAAGGGCCGGCTCGCGTTCGACTTCGGCAAGTGGGACTCCACGTTCGGGGCCGACAACGGCGACAGCTATCTCAACATGAACTACAGCTGGCCGTTTCTGTACTGGTACGGCCAGCCGTTTTTCCACACCGGCTTGCGCATGAGCGCGCAGCTCGTCGAGCGCCTCGGGCTCACGTTGTTCGTCGCGAACGGGTGGAACAACACGCAGGACAACAACGGCGGCAAGACCTTCGGAGCGCAGCTCGTCGGCACACCGCGCGACGAGGTCACGCTCGTGCTCGGGTACATGACCGGGCCCGAAGGCGAAGCCCACATCGATGTGGTGTGCGCGCCCGATACCGCATTCGATGCCGGCTCCGGTCGCTGCGTCGCGATGGCGGGTGCGGCGGGCGAGACCCACCATCTCGGTCAGCGCCGGGTCAATCGTCGCTTCCGCCACTTCGTCGATCTCGTGCTGCTCGCGGATCTCCATCCCAAGCTGCGGCTCGCGTTCAATGCGGACGTCGGGCTCGATCAGCAGATCACCAACCCCGTGACCGGTGGCTTCCGCAACGTGCAGTGGTACGGCGCGACGCTGGCGCTGCGCTATGCGTTCGCGCAGAAGTGGGCCGCGGCCGCGCGCGCCGACGTCATCCGCGATGCGGAAGGCTTCGACACCGGCGTGAACAAGCTCGTCGTGGGCTCGGGCACGCTGACGTTCGACTACTCGCCGATGCCCGCGCTGACGATTCGTCTGGAGAACCGCCTCGACGGCGCGAACCAGGCCTACTTCCCGCGGCGACCGAGCGATCTTCGACGGTACCAGGTCACGTCGCTCGTGGCGGTCAACATCATGATGCCGAAGCTCTTCTGAGCCGCCATGAGCCTGCGCATCAAGCTGCTGTTCGCGGGCCTGCCCCTCGCGCTCGCGCTCGTGTTCACCGGCGTGTTCTCGATGTTCCACGTCGACGCGTTGGGCGCGACGTCGGGCAGCATCCTGCACGACAACTATCGCAGCGTGCTCGCGGCCCAGCAGATGAGCGAGGCGCTCGAGCGCATGGATCGCGCGGCGATCCTGCGCGTGCTCCCGGCCGACGAGGATGCGACCGCGATCGCGCAGCAGTCCCGCGCTGCGTTCGCCGATGCGCTCGCGCAACAGCAGCAGAACCTCACCGAGCCGGGCGAGGCCGACGTCAGCACGCAGCTCGCCGCGGCGTGGCACGACTACGTGACGCAATACGATGCGTTCGTCGCGGCTCCGAGTGCGCGCGCCTACCTCGGCGAGCTCGCGCCGCGCTTCACGGAGGTGAAGTCCGCGGCCGCCGAGATCCTCGCGCTCAACCAAGCCGCGATGGTGCGCAAGAGCGACGCGGCGCGAGCGTCTGCACAGCGCGCGCGCACGCTCGTGCTGCTCTCGCTGCTCGGCGCGCTCGCACTGGGCTCGCTGGGCTCGCTGTGGATCGCCGCGCGCGTGCTGCAGCCGCTGCTCGAGCTCAGCGCGGTCGCGCGACGGCTGGGCGCGGGCGACCTCTCGGCGCGCGCGACCCCGACCGGTGACGACGAGATCGCGAGCGTCGGTCGCGAGCTCGACGAGATGGCGACGCGACTCGACGCCTTCCACAAGAGCTCGCTCGGTGAGCTGCTGCGCGCGCAGCTCGCTGCGCAGGCGGCGATCGACAGCATCCCCGATCCCGTGGTGGTGCTCGGGCTCGACGGCAAGCTCTTGAGCTCGAACCGCGCGGCCGAGGTCGACCTCGGCGTGGGCGTGCAGCACGGCGACCCGCTCGCGTGCATCGAGCCACCGCTGCGCGCCGCCATCGCGCACGTGCGGGATCACGTGCTCGGTGGCAACGGCCCCTACGTGCCGCGTGGATTCGAAGAGGTCGTCGCGCTCGCGACCGACGAGGGCGAGCGCGCCTATCTTCCGCGCGCATCGCCGCTCGTCGGCCACGAGGGCGACGTCATCGGCGTGAGCGTGATCGTGCAGGACGTCACGCGCTTGCGACGGTTCGACCAGCTGCGCAACGACATGATCGCTACGGTCGCGCACGAGTTCCGCACGCCGCTCACCTCGCTGCGCATGGCGATCCACCTCGTGATCGAAGGCGCGGCCGGCGAGCCCACGGCGAAGCAGCTCGAGCTGCTCTCCGCGGGCCGTGACGACTGCGAGCGGCTGCAGAGCATCGTCGACGATCTGCTCGACATCGCGAAGCTGCAGGCCGGCAAGGTCGAGCTCGACCGCGAGCCCGTGCGCGCCGCGGCGCTGATCGAGCGCACCCTCGACGCACATCGTGCCGATGCCGATCGGCAGCAGATCACCTTCGAGATTCACGTCACGCCCGGGCTCGACGACGTGCTCGTCGATCGCAGCCGCGTGCAGCTCGTGTTCGACAACCTCGTGCACAACGCCCTGCGCCACGCTCCGCCTGCGAGCGCGATCTCGCTGCGCGCCGAGCCCCACGGCGACGCGGTGCGCTTCACCGTGGAGGATCGCGGGCCGGGCATCCCGGAGGAGCTGCAATCGCGGGTGTTCGATCGCTTCTTCCGCGTGCCGGGCACGCAGGCGTCGGGCGCAGGGTTGGGGTTGTCGATCGCGCGCGAGATCGTCGAGGCGCACGGTGGCCGGATCGGAGTCTCCGGCGCGGCTGGACGTGGCGCTGCGTTCTGGTTCACCATCCCCACCCGCGTGCCAGCTGCCGACGACGCGCCGCGTTCATGAACCTCCCACTGTCACCGGATGCGATCATCGCGGACCTGACGGGAACGGATGCGACGTCGCTCTTCGCCGAGCTGTGTGCGCCGCTGGCTGCGACGGTAGGGGTCGCAGCGAGCGCGCTCGCGGCCGCGCTCGCCGAGCGCGAGGCCCTCGCTCCGACGGCGCTCGGTGGCGGCGTCGCGATGCCGCACGGCGTTCACCCGCAGCTGTCGCGCATCGTCGCGAGCTTCGGTCGTTCGATCCGCGGCGTGGACTTCGGTGCGCCCGACGGCAAGCCGGTGCACCTGTTCGTCGCGCTCATCCGTCCGTCGGAGGACAACGGCCTGCACCTCAAGGCGCTGGCGCGATATAGCGGCGTGCTGTCGAGCGCGACCGCCCGCGACGCCTTGCTCGCAGCGCCCGACAGCGCGGCGATCCTACGCATCGTCCACGAGCGCTCGTCCGGGCGTTGATGCTGCGGCCGCACGGCCGTGGTACTCGAAGTGCTGGGCGTGCTGTCGATCGCGAGCCTGCTCCTCTTCGCGCCGCGGCCCTACGAGGGCGCGCTCGAGGTGGCCGCGCCCGTCGAGGTCGCCGAGCCGGCGACCCACGCACCGCCGCAATCACCAGCGCCCGTGCGCGCCGCACCGTCGCCACCGCGCGAGCCACCGCTCGCGCCACCGCGCAACTGGGTGGTCGGTGCGTTCC
>DASZPU010000229.1:0-6846 GCA_035550195.1 Nannocystaceae bacterium | reverse complement strand
TCGGCGAACGGCGAGCGCACCGTGGCGATCGCCGTGAACGAGAAGTTGCGCGCGCTCATGCACCGCGGAGCATAGCGCTCCGCGGTGCCGAGTCGCTCACGGGCACTGGTACTCGACGTCGACCGTCGCGCCGCCCTGCAGCGCCTCGCAGGCGCCACCGCAGAGCTGGATCGCGTTGAACGGACCCATCGCGTTCGTGTACGTCCAGCCGTTGCCGGTCTCGCAATCCGCGACCGCGCCCCAGGGCTGGCCCTCGACGGTGACGTCGACGTGGTCGGGGAACTGCGGCTCCTCGGGCAACGTCAGCGTGCACTCGATGCGGTTCGCGACCACCTCGAGCGCGGCCGCGAGCTCGATCTCGTTGAACGCGTTGTAGAAGCGATCGACGCCCGTCGCGGGGACACCGCCCGCATCCGCGACGGTGCTCAGCGCCTCGTAGGGATTCACCGCGGGCTTCGTGCCCAGCTCGTCGAGGATGTTGATGCCGACGACGTACGTCGGGATCGCGTCGCTGCCCCACGCATCGGCGACCAGCGCCGGCACGGCATCGTCGTAGACGAACAGCGTGTCCCCGGGCGCCTCGCTCGAGCTGCAGTTCGCGGCGCCGTCGGTGATGAGGAGGATCGCGCGCGGCTCGTCGGACGGCAGCGTCTGCAGGTGCTCGATCGCGCGGGTGAGCCCCGCCGTTGCCGGCGTACCGCCCGAGATCGAGAAGTCGCCCGCCGCGGGGATCGCCGCGAGGATCGCGGCGCCGGTGTTGGTACCGACGGTGACCTCCGGGTGATCCTGCACGAGGCACGAGTACGCGTTGACCGGCTCGTCGAGGTAGGCGTCGGCGGCCGGGAAGAGCTGCGCGCCGAAGTTGATCGAGTCGGAGAACTCGCCGGTCACGAACTCGACGACGTTGTGCAAGCTGTTCCACCGCGAGATCTCGGCGGTCGCCGGGTTCGCGTCGTGATCCCAGAGGTTGCTCATGCTGCGCGACTTGTCGAGCACGAGCATGACGTTCGGCGGCGTGGGCACGAGCTCGAATGCGAAGCCTTCTTGTTCGCACGCGGGCGCGCCGGTCGACGTGCTCTCCTCGGCGCCTTCGGACGAGCTCTCGCCGGTCATCGAGTCGCTGTCGGCGGTGGTCGACGACGAGCTCTCGTCGCCTTGCTCTTCACCGTCGTCGCTCTCGTCATCGGTGTCGCTCGCCGATGCGGTCGCGGACGAGCCGATCGATCCGCCCAGGCTCGCGCTCTCGTTCATGCCGTTGTCGGCGCAGCCGACCGTCGCGATCGAGACGGCGAGGATGGAAAACCGGTACATACGTTGGCCCCTTTGTCCGCACATGTGCGACAGTGGAGTGCGGAGCCGAAGTGTCCGGCTCGCCAACGATTTTCCGGCCTACGATCAATTGCGCAGGACATCCCGCACGTGCGCGATTCCGCCCGAGCCTCCAGCCCGGACGGCGGCGTCGAGCCCGACGTGGCTTCGCCCCGGCGGAACGCGAGCACGACCGATCGCGCCAGGAAGAGCGCCGGACGGCGCGACCCGAACTAGGCGTGGAACCACTTCTCGACGCGCTCGCCGGGGATGGAGGTCTCCCAGGCGATCTCGCCGAAGCGGGCCTTCGCCTCGGCCGGACGCGCTGCCGCCTTGCACGGCTCGACCGCGCGCTGCACCGCCGCGATCCGCCGCGCCCGCGACAACGACGACAGCTGCTTGGCCGCTTCGTCCTTGGTCGACGGCGCCATCGCCACCGCGAGCAGCTGATCGCGCAGCCCTTGCTCGCACGGCGTCTGCCACAGCGCATCGGAGATCGCCGCGCGATCTTGCGGCAGCGCGGGCGCCCCACCGCCCATCACCCAACCGAGCACCGCCGCGACCGCGCGCGCGAACTCCTGCTCGGAGCTCGTCCACGCTTCGCGCCAGTAGTCGAGCTGTACCGACTCGACCCCCATCTTCGCAGCGAGTCGCTCGATCATCAGCCCTTCTTCGGCGGTGCGCTTGCCGTCGACCACCGCCATCACCCACGCGCCTTCGAGCAGCTCGCGATGATGCTCTTGCGGCGGCGCGGACAATGCGGCGAGCAACTCTTCGAGTCGCTGCGGATCACCGATCGCAGTCATCCACGCGCCGTACTCCTCGCCGTCGAGCCCTTCGGCGGCCTCGAGCACGCCCATCAAGCGCTCGCATTCGTGGCCGTCGAGCACGCCGTCGGCGTGGGCCACGAGGCCGCCGCACACGAGCGTCCATTGCTTGACCGGGTCGAGTCCCAAGGTTCTTCATCATAGCCTAAGCTCGGGCGCACACGGCATGGCCAAGCTCTGGTTGGGTGCACCGGTGTGGAGCTGCCGCGCGTGGTCGGGCCTCGTGTGGCCGCCTGCGACGAAGCCCGCCGACTTCCTCGCCCACTACGCGCGCGTGTTCAACGCGGTGGAAGGCAACATGACCTTCTATGCGGTGCCGCAGCGCGACACGGTGGCGCGCTGGCGCGACGAGACGCCCGAGGGGTTTCGCTTCTGCTGCAAGCTGCCGCGCACGATCACGCACGATCGCATGTTGTTCGCGGCCGAGCGCGAGCTCGACGAATTCGTCGCGCTGCTCTTCGTGCTGGGCGAGCGCGCCGGCCCGACGATGATCCAGCTCCCGCCCGCGTTCGCACCGAAGCAGCTGCCGGCGCTCGCGGCCGTGCTCGCGCGCGTGCCCGACACGCTGCGCTTCGCGGTCGAGCCGCGCCACCCTGCGTTCTTCGATCGTGGCACCGCGCATCGCGAGCTCGACGATCTGCTGCGCGCGCACGACGTCGATCGCGTCGTCTTCGACACCACCGTGCTGCACGCCAGCGACGATCCCGATCCGATCGTCGTGGCTGCACAGTCGCGCAAGCCGTGCCTGCCGGTGCACGAGATCGCGACTTCGTCGCATCCGATCGTGCGCATCGTCGGCGTGTCGGATGCGGACGCCTGCGCACCCGCGTTCGATCGCTGGGCCGCGCGCGCCGCCGCATGGATCGCCGAAGGGCGTTCACCGACCTTGTTCGTGCACACCCCCGACGATCGCGAGGTGCCACGCCTCGCTGCGCTGCTGCACGCGAAGGTGTCGCAGCATGTCGATGTGGGCAACTTGCCACCGTTCGTCGATCGTTCGGCCCGGCAGATCTCTCTGTTCGATCCCTGACACGACGGACGAGCACAGCATGGGGTAGAATCCCCGCGCACCACATGCCCGGACGTGTCCACATCGCGATCCTCGTGGTCGCGTGCCTGATCGGTCTGGCGTTCGCGTCGGTGTCGACCTTCGACTTCGCGCAACACCTCGATCGCCAGGTGCACGATCTGCACTGCTCCTTCATCCCTGGCCAGCGCACCGCGACCACCGAAGGCGCGGCCGCGGGCTGCCAGGTCACGCTGATGAGCCCGTACTCGTCGATGCTGCGCGCGACGGTCTGGGGCGGCATCCCGATCTCGCTGCCCGCGATGGCGGTGTTCGCCTTCCTCGCGTTCCGCGGGCTCGATCTGCTCGGCCGCGAAGGCCTCGCACGCAAGCGCGCCGCGGGCTTCCTCTTCGCGGCGTCGTCGATCCCGGTCATCGCATCCGCGGTGATGGGCGCGATCGCGATGGTCGAGCTCGAAGCCGCGTGCAAGCTGTGCATCGGCATCTACGGCGCGTCGCTGGTCACGTTGCTCGCGGCCGGCCTCGCGTTCGCGAGCATCCGCAAGGCCGAGCTGCCCGAGGGCCACGAAGAGACCGGTCCGATCTGGTTGGTGGGCATCGCCCAGCTCGGTGTCTTCGTCGCGGTGCCCGTGCTCGTCTACGTGATGATGATGCCGGACTACAGCCGCTACGTCGGCACGTGCGGCAAGCTGGCGGACACGGAAGACAAGGGCGGCATCATGGTGCCGCTCGACGGCAACGACTCCGCGCCCGTCGCGATCGAGGTGTTCGATCCGCTGTGCCCGTCGTGTCGCGCGTTCGACAAGCGACTCGCGGCCGCGGGCCTCGACGCTCGCATGCATCGCAAGGCGGTGCTCTTCCCGCTCGACGACACCTGCAACTGGATGGTCGAGGGCGCGATGCATCCCGGCGCGTGCACGATCAGCGAGGCGATCCTCTGCGCCGACGCGAACAAGCAGGGCCCCACGCCGACGCAAGTGATCGCGTGGGCGTTCGAGAACCAAGAGCGCGTGCGCGAGTCGGCGAAGAACGATCCCAACGCCGCGCGCACCATGGTCACGCAGCAGTTCCCCGCGCTCGGTGCATGCGTGGGCTCGGCCGAGGTGCAGCAACGGCTCAACAAGTCGCTGCGCTGGGCGGTCGCGCACAGCATCCCGGTGCTCACGCCGCAGCTCTACGTCGATGGCACCAAGCTCTGCCCCGAGGACACCGATCTCGGGCTCGAGTACAGCCTCACCGGCCTGCTCACGCGACGTGGAGGTGCGAAGTGAACACGATGGCAGTGCGCGTCGCGATCGGGCTCGCATGCGCGGGCATCCCCACGGTGCTCGCGGGCAGCTGGGTCGGCGGTGCCGGCAAGCGGCTCGCGCAGATCGAAGCGGGCGCTCCGGTCGAGGACGTCGAAGAGGTCGCGATCGCATCGGCGGCCGACGAGGGCTACTGCAACGGTGACCTCCGCAAGATCCTGCGCCGCGTGCTGCAGAGCTGCGGCTTGCTCGGCACCGGCGAGGTGCGTGGCTGCCAGCCCGTACAGGCGAAGAGCGTCGCGACGATGGCGGGCGGTGACTTCAACGCGCTGTTCCTGCCGCTGGCCGATCGCGCGGGCATCATCCAATTCGACAAGGACTCGGCGGAGCTCGATCCCGCCGACAAGGAGCTGCTGGGCAAGACGTTCGCCGAGCAGAAGGGCGCGAGCTACTTCTTCGTGGTCGCACGCAGCTCGCCCGAGGGCAGCACCGATCACAACCGCGACCTGTCGCAGAAGCGCGCCGACGCGGTGATGGGACATCTGCGCAGCCAGTTCTCCGATCCCGATCTCGATCGCGAGGTCGGCCTGCTGTGGCTCGGTGAGGAGTACGCCCAGCTCGATCAGGATTTCTGCTCGTGGAAGCGCAGTGGCGCGGCCGACAAATGCAAGCCCAAGGACATCAACCGCAGCGCGTTCGTGGCATGGATCGACTGTCGACTCTGACGTTGGTGCTCGCGCTCGCGGCGTGCGACGGCGGCGGTGATGCGCCGACGAAGGGCGCCGGCGATCCGCGCGTCGATGCCGTCGCGAAGAAGGCCGTGAAGGTCGACCTCGACGGCTTCTGCGACGTGCTCCCGCAGGCCGCGACCGCGAAGACGATGGTGCTGCCCGAGGTGTCGGGCAGCGTACCCGCAGCGGCGAGCGGCTGGCGTTGGGTCAACGTGTGGGCCACGTGGTGTAAGCCCTGCATCGAAGAGCTGCCGATGTTGGCGAAGCTGCGCGAGCGCTTCACCACCGATCATCTGCCGCTCGACCTGGTGTTCCTCTCGGTCGACGCGACCGCGGACGACGTCGCGTCGTATCGCAAGAGCCACCCCGACACGCCCGACTCGCTGCAGATCAAAGATGCGGCGAAGCTCGGCGAGTGGCTGCAGAGCGTGGGCCTCTCGGAGGACAGCGCGCTGCCGATCCATCTGTTCGTCGACGACGCGCAGAAGATCCGTTGCGTGCGCATGGGCGGCGTGTCCGAGAAGGACTACGAGACCGTGCGCGGCCTCGTACGCCAGGGCTAGCGCTCGCGCTGTCCGAGTCCGGTCATCTCGGACGTGCCCCAGCCCCAGAACTTCTTGATGCCGGGGCTCTTCCTCGCGAGCTCCTGCACGACCTTGAAGCCGTCGCCGTAGCCGGGGAACGTGTCGACGAGCGCGATGTCGCCGGTGAGCTTGGGGATCTCGACGAACGCGTCGCCGACCACCACCTCGACCGGCTTGCGCACGTGGGGCTTGATCATCGGCAGGATCCAGTCGACCAGCTCCTGATCGATCTCGACCACGACGATGCGCTTCACCTGCATTCGCTTGCTCACCTCGATGAGCTGGTGACCGAGGCCGAGCCCCGCGATGATCACCTTGCCCTTCGCCATGCGCGTGCCGGGACGCAGCGTCATGATCTCGCCGGGTGTGATCGACATCCACGGCGCTTCGTTCCACGGCGTCTCGCCCGGGCCGGGATCTTCGCGCGCTTGGTAGAGCGCGGGGATGATGACGTCGCTGTCGAACACGACGGTGCCCACCTCGGCGCCCCACCACGTCAGCATCGGCACGCCGCGGCGATGCAATCGCACGCAGTAGCGGAAGCGACCGCCGGGCGAGTCGACGTATTGGCCGCGATGCAGCTCGTCGACGGGGGCGTCCGACGCCACGACGCCGGGGAAGAGCTCGAGCACCTCGTAGGTGTCGCCGACGATGTTTAGCTTGTGCTCCCACTTGATCGCCGGTGACCACGGCACGCAGTGCTTCAGGCGCTCGCGGTAGTCGTCGGCGAGTGCACGCAGCTGTGCGGGCGAGAGCTGCACCTGGGGCATTTCGAGGGGCGATGGTAGCAGCACCGAGCTACGCGGGCTAAGGTGCAAGCGATGCGCTTCGACGCCGAGTGGAGCGAGGACATCGAGCTCGGCGACGGCACGCGCGTGCGACTGCGCCCGCTCCGCCCCGACGACAAGTCGAAGATCGTCGAGGGCTTCACGCGGCTGTCGCCCGAGTCGCAGTACCTGCGCTTCTTCACCAGCAAGCCGCGGCTCACCGACAGCGAGCTGCGCTACCTGACCGAGATCGACGGCATCGATCACTTCGCGATCGGTTGCGGGCTGATCGCCGCCGATGGCAGCGAAGGCGATGGCGTCGCGGTCGCACGCTTCGTGCGATTGCCCGACGAGC
>DASZPU010000228.1:0-3336 GCA_035550195.1 Nannocystaceae bacterium | reverse complement strand
CATCGGGCGCGCCCGCAGGCGCTGGCTACTACGACATCAGCGTCTGGTTGAACAACGACATCTGGAACTCGCTGAACTTCGGGATGGAGCAGGCGCACTTCTTCCACTACGACTTCGTCGCGAGCAACGTGACCACCGGCTACGGGCGCTGCAATTTCACCGCACAGGCCTTCGGCGATCTCGACGCGGATCTGCTCTACTCGACGTTCGAGCGCACCGGCGCGGCCGACCAGCAGGGCGTGAACGCGGCCGCCGGCCTCTACATCGACCTCGTCGTGGAGTAGCTAGCGCGCGCCCGCGGCCTCGTACTAGGCTCCGCGGGCCTATGGATCTGTCGTTCTCCCGAGAAGACGTCGCGTTCCGCGACGAAGTGCGCGCATGGATCGCCAGCGCGATGCCGGCGGACATCCGTGCCGTCGCCGAAGTGGACGGCCACTTCGAGCACGACGTCGTGATGCGCTGGCACAAGATCCTCTACGACAAGGGTTGGGTCGCGCCGCACTGGCCCGAGAAGTTCGGCGGACCGGGGCTGTCGCCGACGCGTCGCTTCATCCTCACCGAGGAGCTCGAGCTCGCGGGCGCACCGATGCTCTCGCCGTTCGGGCTCGTGATGGTCGCGCCCGCGATCATGCAGTTCGGCACACCCGAGCAGCAGCAGCGCTTCTTGCCCAAGATCCTCTCCGGCGAAGAGGTGTGGTGTCAGGGCTACTCCGAGCCGAGCGCCGGCAGCGATCTCGCGTCGCTGCGCACACGCGCGACGCAGGACGGCGATCACTTCGTGGTCGACGGGCAGAAGACCTGGACCACGTATGCGCAGCACGCCGACTGGATCTTCTGTCTGGTGCGCACGAACCCCGACGTCAAGAAGCAGGCCGGCATCTCCTTCCTCTTGATCGACATGAAGACGCCGGGCGTCGAGGCGCGACCGATGCTCACCATCGGACACACGCCGGCGTTCTGCGACACCTTCTTCGAGAACGTGCGCGTGCCGGTCGCCAACGTCATCGGTCCGGTGCACGGCGGGTGGACGGTCGCGAAGGCGCTGCTCGGCCACGAGCGCACGCTGATCGCCGCGGTCGGTCACTCGCAGCGAGCGATCCGCAAGGTGAAGCGCATCGCGGCGCAGCATGGCCTCTTGGATGATGCGGTGTGGCGCAGCAAGATCGCACGGCTCGAGATCAAGCTGCAGGCGCTGCAGATGGCCAACTACCGCGCGCTCGCAGGCGCTGCGCTCGGGCACTCGCCCGGCCCGGCGTCGTCGATCCTCAAGCTGCGCGGCTCCGAGATCCTGCAGCAGTCGTTCGAGCTCGCGATGGACGTGATGGGCCACGACGCGCTGGCATGGTTCAACCAACCGGGGCTGATCCCCGAGCTCGAGCAGTGGGTCGCGTCGAGCTACTGCTACAACCGTGCGACCACGATCTACGGCGGCAGCAACGAGATCCAGAAGAACATCATCGCCAAGCTGCTGCTCGGCCTCCCGGGAACGTAGTCATGGACTTCCAACTCTCCGACGAACAGAAGCTGCTCTTGGATTCCGTGCGCACGTTCGTGAAGCAGCGCTCTCCGATCGCGCGCTTCCGCAAGCTGCGTGACGATGGTGGCGGTTGGGACCGCGCGGTGTGGCGCGAGATGGGCGAGCTCGGCTGGCTGTCGCTACCGTTCCCCGAGTCGGTCGGTGGCTTCGGCGGCACGTTCGTCGACGTGTCGATCCTGATGGAGGCGTTCGGTAGTGCGCTCGTGCCCGAGCCGTATCTCGCGAGCGTCGTGCTCGCGGGCACCGCGGTGCTGCACGGCGGTACCGCGGCGCAGCAGCAACGCTGGCTCGCGCCGATGATCGAGGGCCACGCTTCGCTCGCGCTGGCATGGGCCGAGCCGGGCCGACGCTTCGACGACACGCCGCACGGCACCACCGCGATGCGCTCGTCCGGTGGTTGGCGCGTGCGCGGCAAGAAGGAGTTCGTGCTGCACGGTCAGCACGCCGACACCATCGTGATCTCCGCGAAGGGCGAGCGCGGCACCGAGCTGTTCGTCGCGACGCGCGAGCAGGTGAAGGTCACGCCGGTGCGCACGATCGACGGGCTCGGCGCGGCGATCATCGAGATCGACGTGGAGTTCGCGGAGGATCAGCGGCTCGGCGGCGGCGATGCCGGCGACGCGTTGGCGCGCGCGCTCGATGCCGCGGCGGCGATGAGCGTGGCCGAGGGCGTGGGCGTGTGCCAGGCGGTGCTCGAGCTCACCACCACGCACCTGCGCACGCGCGAGCAGTTCGGCGTCGCGATCGGCTCGTTCCAGGCGCTGCAGCACCGCGCGGTGGAGATGTTCGTGGAGGTCGAGCTGGTGCGATCGATCGCCATCCTCGCGGCGTTGCGTGCCGCCGACGACGATGCGAGCGAGCGCCGTCGAGCCGTGAGCGCCGCGAAGGCCCAGCTCGCCATGGGCGGACGCTTCGTCACGCAGCAAGCGATCCAGCTGCACGGCGGCATCGGCATCACCGACGAGCACGATGTGGGGCTCTACTTCAAGCGCATGCATGCGCTCGGCCTGCTCTTCGGCGACGAAGAGCACCACATCCGTCGCTTCGCCGCTCAGCCCAGCTTCGCCGCGGGCAGCTGAGGCAGCAGGATCGACGAGCCCACCGTCGCGCGCGACTCGAGCGCGCGGTGGGCCGCTTGCACGTCCGCGAGCGCCCAGCGTTGGCGGACTTCGATGCGCACCTTCGCGGTCGCGATCGCATCGAACAGCACGGCGGCGCTGTCGAGCAGCTCGCTGCGCGCGGCCGTGTAGGCGAAGAGTGTCGGACGCGTGAGGTAGAGCGAGCCCTTGGTCGCGAGGATCTGCGGATCGAACGGCTCGGCCTTGCCGCTCGCGTTGCCGAACACCGCGAGCAGGCCGCGCGGACGCAGGCAGTCGAGGCTGCCCATGAACGTGTCGCGGCCGATCGAGTCGTAGACGACCGGCACACCTTTGCCGTCGGTCAGCTCGCGCACGCGCGCGACGAAGTTCTCGCGGCGGTACTCGATGACGTGCGTGCAGCCGTGCGCGCGCGCGAGCTCGGCCTTCTCCGGCGAGCCCACCGTACCGATCACGGTCACGCCGAGCGCCGACAACCATTGACATGCGATGAGGCCCACGCCGCCCGCGGCTGCGTGCCACAGCACCGTCATGCCCGGCTCGACGCGGAACGTTCGCCGGATCAATTGCGTCAGGCCAAAGCCTGGGTGAGGGGGAAGTAGAAGCAGGAAGCCAAACAGAAACCTCATGACGAGCCCTGCGGGTTGAAGTCCCGTCCAGCAACGGCTGGCCACCGAGCTGGTAGCGAGTCTTGCGTGGTGC
>DASZPU010000227.1:0-23428 GCA_035550195.1 Nannocystaceae bacterium | reverse complement strand
GCAGTGCCGGCGCCGTGCACCGGTGCCCGCGCGCGCATCGACGAGGTGTGGAACGACGCACGCAGAGCGGAGCTGCGCCGCGCGTTCGAGGCGACGCGGGTCGCGTGGGCGGCCGACTCGCTGGCCACCACGATCGCGACGCTCGATGCCGACGCGGACGCTTGGGTCGCGGCGCACACCGAAGCATGTCGCGCGACGGCGATCGAAGGCGTGCAGTCCGAGCACGCGCTCGATCTGCGGATGTCGTGCCTTGCGCGTCATCGCGACGAGCTCGATGCCGTGGTCGGCGTGTTGATCGATGCAGACGCCGCGGTCGTGCGCGAGGCCACCTCGGTCGCCCAAGGGCTCGCGCCGATCGAGGAGTGCGCCAACGTCGAGGTGCTCGCGCAACGCGTGCCCGAGCCCGCCGACCTCGCGACCCGCGAGCGTATCGCCGTGATCGCGCGCGAGCTCTCGCGCGCGCATGCGCTCGCCGCCGCCGGACGTCCGCGCGCGGCCACCGAAGAGATCGCGGCGCTGGTGCCCCGCGCGCGCGAGCTCGCCTGGCCACCGCTCGTGGCCGAAGCGTTGCAGCATCAAGGCGAGCTCGCGTCACGGCGCGGCGATGCGGCGGCCGAAGCGATCCTCGAAGAGTCGGTGTGGACGGCGGTGCGTGCCGGCGCCGATGCGACGGCCGCACGCGCTGCCGTCGAGCTCACGCACTTCGTCGGCTACGCGAACGCGCGCCCGCACGATGCGTTGCGGTGGTTCGAGCTCGCGCACGCGTTCATCGATCGCGCGGGCGGCTCACCGGGACTCGAGGTGCGGCTGTTCGTCACGCGCGGCGCGATGACGCTCGAGCAAGGTCAGCTCGCGCGGGCGATGGCGGACTTCGAGCATGCGCGCGAGGTCGCGACGCGATCGCTCGCGCCCGACGATCGCTTGCAAGGCATGGCGACCACCGCGGTCGCCAACGCGCTGTTCGTCAGCGGCAAGCCCGACGAGGCCCTGCCGCTGTACGAAGAGGCGCTCGCACTCTTCGAGCGCACGCTCGGCGCGTCGCATCCGGCGGTCGGAGATCTGTGCACCAACATCGGCAACGTGCACTGGGCGCGCGAGCACGGCGACGACGCGCGACGCTGGTACGAGCGCGCGTTGACGATCGCCGAGCAGACCCACGGCGCGATGCATCCCGACGTCGCGGCGGTGCTCGTCAACCTCGCGGCTACCTTCGATCAACAGGAGCGCTACGGCGAAGCGCGGCCGTTGCTCGAGCGCGCGCTGTCGATCTACGAAGCCACGCTCGGTCCGTCGCATCCGGATCTCGTCGACCCGCTGCACAACCTCGGCATCGAGCTCGAAGCGCTCGGCGAGCTCGATGCGGCGGAGACGATGGCGCGCCGTGCCGTTGCGATCCAAGACGCGAGCTTCGGACCGGAGCATCCCGACACGATCTCCACCTTGCGCTCGCTCGCGTCGATCCTCGACGCGCGCGGCAAGCAAGCCGAGCGCGCCGAGCTGCTCGAGCGCGCCCACGCGATCAGCCTGAAGGTGAGCGGCGCCGACGCAGAGGAGACCCGTCAGCTCGCCGACCGATTGGCCGACGCCCGCGCCAAAACCCCGTAGAACGGTCGCTGCTGCGGTGGTCGATCGCCGCGCGTGCTCCGGACACTACCCGGGCATGACTTGCCCGCGCCCCGTGATCCTGACCCTCGCCGCCGCCGTGCTGGGTGGCTGCGGCTCCGACTTCCACTTCTACGATCGCGTCGACTCCGAGTTCGACTTCCGCATCTTCGGCGGACACTCCGCGCACCTGCATCCCGCGTACGTGAACGGTGCGAAGTTCACCGTGGGTGTCGAAGACGATCACGGTCGCGACGACGAGGACTTCCGCGATTGCGAGCTGCGCTCGTCCGACGAAGACGTGTTCGCGCTCGGCGAGTCGCGCGACGACGAGCACCAGGTCGAAGCCGAGGCGCATGCGCTCAGCCCGGGCATCGCGGAGCTCGAGCTGATCGGGCCCGACGGATCCGTGCTCGCGGCGCACGAGATCGAGGTACGCCTGCCCGATCGCGTCGAGCTCGGGGCCGCGGCTCCGCTGTTCCTCGGACGCAAAGATGTCGAGGCGCACGTCGATCACGCGCAGGTGCTCGTCGAAGGGCTCGCGACCTTCCAGGTGCGCTACTTCGACGGCGACATGCAGCTCGCCGGCAGCGGTGCGCTCGCGGTGCGCGGTGAAGGCTCGAGCGTCGAGCGCACGGTGTGGGGCGAAGAGCGCGACTGGCTGCGCTTGCATCCGTCGGAGCCCGGCGAGCAGGCGGTCGAGCTGCTCGCGGGCGGCGAGCCGTTCACGACGATCACCTACGACGCGGTCGAGGACATCGCGGTCGCGGACATCGAGCTGCACGGCGACAACGAGTCGAAGGCGGACGACGGCGACTGGCTGGTCGTGATCGCGCAGGCGCTCGACGACGATGGCGAGCGCATCTTCGGCATCGACTTCGACTGGCAGATCGCCGGCATCGATCAGAGCGAGACCGGCGACATGTATCGCTACGAGTTCGATCGCAGCCAGGCCAAGACTGCGATCGCGCGCTTCGATGACCTCGAGGTGTCGGCGGAGATCCACGCGGATCGCGGCTACGTCGACTCCTCGAACGAAGCGATCGGGTGCTCGGTCGGCGGTCGCTCGGGCTGGGCGGGCCTGCTCGTGCTCGTGGCTGCGTGCGCCCGTCGTCGCCGCGCGAGGTGAAATCGCGATCACGCGACTTTCACGTGGACGGCGCGGCCGCGGGTGTGACTATCGCAGCGTGGAGATCCATCGTCGCGCCCTCGTCCTCGCCGTCTGCACGCTCGCTTGCGCGCAAGAGGGTGGCTCTGCCGCCGACACCGACGACGCCGGCGACTCGACGCTCGGCAGCGGCGATCCCTCGGAAGGCGACTTCACCGGGTCGCCGACGAGCAGCCCCGATGGCAGCTCGGGTGGATCCGAGGGCAGCAGCGCGAGCACGAACGGCTCCGCCACGACATCGCCGGGCGACACGTCGAGCTCCGGCGAAGACACCGGCGAGCCGGTCGTGTGCATGGACGATTGTCACTTCGTGCGCGCGGGCGCGAGCGGCAGCGGCAGCGACTGGGACGATGCGTTGCCCGCGTTGCCCGACGAGCTCGAGCGTGGGCACGTGTACTTCGTCGCCGCGGGATCGTATCCCGAGTACACGTTCGACGATGCGGATGGCGAGCCGATCCGCGTGTTGCGTGCGACCGCGAGTGATCACGGCACCGATGCCGGCTGGGATCCGACCTACGCAGACGGGCTCGCCGAGCTCGGTCCGCTGGTGTTCTCCGCGCCCAACGTCGAGCTCGACGGTCGCGGTGCGACACGCATCGTCGGCACGTTCGAGAGCACGGTGGTCGACATCGCGGCGTCGAACGTCACGCTGCGTGGCTGCGACGTCGACGGCAACTTCACCGAAGACGGCGGACAACACACCGACGGCGCATGCTCGGGCATGTCGATCGTCGGCGACAACGTGATCGTCGAAGGCAACGTGATCCACGACGCGGCCGACGACGGCGTCGCGATGACCGCGAGCAACGGGCTCGTGTTCGCCGGCAACACGGTGCACTCGCTCTACGGCTGCGGCACGGATGGTGGCTGCGGGCCCTGTTACAACGGGCACAGCGACGGTCTCGAGCTCTACGACGTCGCCGACAGCCAGATCGTCGGCAACCTCATCTACGACGTCGCGAGCACGTCGACGTTCTTCTTCGGCAACTGGGCCGACGAGCTGGGCGAAGGCCCCAGCGAGTACTGCGAGAACGTGCTCGTCGCGAACAACCTGTTGTACGCGCCCGACACCGGATTCGTGATGTACATCGAGGACGCGCGCGGGGTGCAGCTCTTCTCCAACGTGCTGTGGGGCGTGCACCAAGGAGCGTACGGTGGGTTGTCGATCGGCGTGAACGTCGAGGATCTCGACGTCTACGACAACGCGATCCTCTCGATCAACTACGACCACATCGGCGGGAGCTACGATGCGGCCGAGCACCGCGGCGACTACAACCTCTTCGCAGTGTCGCTGGGGCAGTGGAGCGATGGTGCGAACGACGTGGTCGCGAGCGATCCCGGGTTCGTCGGCATCAACGGCGCCGACGATCCGCCGGTGGATGCACCGACGCCGGAGGACTTCGCACCGGGCGACGGCAGCCCGCTCGTCGGCGCGGGCTGGATCGGTGACGCGAGCGTTCCGATCCCCGCGACGGACTTCTTCGGCACGACGCGTGCCGATCCACCGAACATCGGCGCGATCGAGTAGTCACTCGGGTGACCAGATGCTGGGTGCGTTGCGTGGCTTCGGTGGCGCGATCTCGGGGCGCTTCTCTTCGTGCACTTCGTCGAGCCCGCACGCGTGCTCGAGCCCGTGCGAGCAGCAGAAGCACTCGCTGCCGGTGCAGCCTTCGAGGCGCTTGCAAGTGAGCGCGAGCTTGCCGCGATCACGACAGTTGGAGAGGCCGCTCGCGTCGACGGTGAGGCACGAGCGCGTGCGCGAGCCTTGCTCGCAGCAGTAGCCTTCCCACGGCGACCAGCGCACGGGTCCGGGTGCGCGTTGGAAATCGCGCGCGCGCGCGAATCCGGCGAGCGAGTTGGCCATCTCGACGGTGACGCCGATGCGATCGCTCTGCGTCTGCGGGATCGCTTCTTCGAGCTCACCGAGGTGCGGGTCGAGCGGCTCGTCTGCCGCTCGCGACGCGCACGCGAGGCCGGAGAGCGCGAAGACCAGGGAGAGTTGCTTTGTCCGTCTCACGTCCGATCCTTGTCGCGACGTGCACCGACTTGGAGCGGTACCCTGTGCGCGTGACTCCCTCGCAGCAGCGGTCGGCGCGACGCTGGCGGATCGCGGCGCTCGCGTTCGGCGTCGCGTTCGTGTTGTGGGCGCCCGAGCCGAACGGTGCGGTGCCGCAGCGGCCGGCGTCGCGCGCATTCGCGTGGAATGCCGATGCGCTCTTCACTGCGTTGGAGCGTCGCCATGCCGACGCGAAGGCGGCGGGTTGCAACGCGACGTTCGATGGGCTCGTGCGCGAGGTCGGTGCGCAGCTCGATGCGTTGGCGTCGGGCAGGGCAGGGCCGGACGATCCGCGCTGGGAGGCGCTCGAGCGTTCGGTGTTCGAGCTGTTCGCGGAAGGTGGTGGATGTCCGGATCGCATCGACGAGCTCGCGGCGTTGCGCTCGCGACTGCGCGCGATCGTGAAGCACGCGTCGCGTGCGTGGGAGCGCGGGCAAGCCAGTCGCGATCGCGTGTATCGCTTGCTGTACGGCTCGCGCGCAGCGCTCGAGGAGTTGCTGCTGCAGCTGCGGCCCGACGATGCGCCGCGGCTGAGCTTCGGTACCGACGTGCGGTCGGCGACGCCTTCGTTGGTGATCGAGGGCGTGCGCGTGCACAGTGGCGACATCTTGTTGTCGCGCGGCGGTGCGCCGACGTCGGCGTTCATCGCTCGCGGCAACGACTATCCCGGCAACTTCTCGCACGTGGCGCTCGTGCACGTCGCCGAGGACGGCGCGGGCTCGGTGATCGAGGCGCACATCGAGCGCGGCGTCGCGGTGACGGATGCGGCGGGGTATCTGGCGGACAAGAAGCTGCGCATCGCGGTGCTGCGGCTGCGCGCGGATCATCCGGCGGTGGTAGAGGATCCGTTGCTACCGCATCGCGCGGCCGCGACGGCGCTGACCGACGCGCGTGCGCGCCACATTCCCTACGACTTCGCGATGGACACGCGCGATCACACCGAGCAGTTCTGCTCGGAGGTCGCGGCCGCGGGCTATGCCGCGCACGGCGTGGTGCTGTGGGATCAGCTCTCGACGTTCTCGTCGGGTGGGCTCGCGCGCTGGATGGCGTCGCTCGGCGTGCGCCACCTCGAGACGCAGGCGCCTGCGGATCTCGAGTACGATCCGCAGCTCGACGTGGTCGCGGAGTGGCACGACGCGCGCACGCTGCTCGACGATCACATCGACAACGCCGCGATCGACGCGATGCTCGAGCAAGCCGAAGCCGGCGCCGTGCTCGATCACGACTGGCGCCTGCTCGGCCTCGCCCGCATGCTCAAGCTCTACAGCTCGGTGAAGGTGCTCTTCGGCAGCGAAGGCCCGATCCCCGAAGGCATGACCGCGACGATCGCCCTACGCGCGCAGTGGCTCTCCGAACGCCACGGAGCGATCCGCGAGAACCTCCGCGAGCAGATCGCGAAGCTCCAAACCAGCGAAGGCCGCACGCCCCCTTACTGGGAGCTGGTGACGATGGCCCGCGCCGCAGCGCGCTGAGCGATGGACCATTTTCGGTCAGGATTGCCGCGTCTCACCCCGAGACCCCCCGCGTTTGGCCGCTTTCTGGTCACGCCCGCGACTGTAAGTCGACGCCGGGCGCCCGCGTAGACGCGCAGTGCGGATCGCGATCGTGATGCTGGTCGTAGGCGGCTGCGGCCACGTCGTCAAGACGTACGATTCCGAGTCGTCGACGCGCCGCCTCGCCGAGCTCGGCGAATCTCCGCTGCGCGGGCGCTCGAGTCGCACGATGTACCGCACATTCGTCTCGACCGATCGCGGCTACGTGATCAGCTTCGAGCGCAAGCACGGTGAGGTCGTCGTACGCGCTGTGACGACCGACGGCGATGAGCTCTACTCCTCGACCGTGCCCAACGAATTGTGGCGGGAGCTCACGCGTCGCATCATCGCCTCGGGGTTCTGGGGCCTGCCGCGCGAGGGGACGCCGCGAAGCGCAGGGATCGTCTTGCACGGAGATTGCTGCGAGGTCGAAGGCATGCTGAGTGGCAACTACCACGCGATCGAGCGCGGAAACCTCGACACGACGCCGGCGTTCTCCGAGGTGTGCAACTACTTCTTCACATCGATCTCGTTGCCCTCGCCGTTCAGCGAGTCCTTCCTCCGCGCGATCGATCCTCCGCACGCCAAGACGACGTGGGAGCTCGACTACGAGTAGCGATGAGACCTGCTACGATGTCGATCGTGTTCGGTGCCGAACGCGTCCGACTCGTTGCCGCAATCCTCACAGTCGCTTGCGCGCCCAACCAGTCGTCGACGAGTGAGCACATGGGTATGCAGAGCACTGCGACGAGCTCGGGCTCGGGTGCTTCGGAGGCATCGGGCGACGTCGTCTGCCCGTGGGAGCAGTCGAGCGCACAGTGCGAGGCGAATGATGCGTGCCTCTTTCGCGAAGCGGGCGAGGTCGCGATCGTCGACGGCGAGTGCGTCGCCGTGAGTGCTGAAGCTGGCTGGTGTGTCGCCATCCCGAGCGGTCACGCCGACACGCCATCGTATTGGTACGACTCTGCGAGTCAGCGCGTCTTCCAGTTTGCGCAGACGCCGTTCGAGTCGCCCGATGGTTGGCAGCTGTGCACATGCGAAGAGCCCGTGCCCGCAGCATGCCTTTGCGACCCGGACTGCCGCGGGCACGCATCGACTTCGGGCACGGGCTCGTCCACGGGAGGCTGATTCAGTCCGCGAGCTCGTCGTCGATCACCGTCTTGAAGCTCTCGAAGGGCTGCGCGCCCACGACGAGGTCGCCGTTGATGAAGAAGCTCGGTGTGCCGTGGGCACCGTTGCCGAGGCAAGTGCGTTGCTGCTCGACCACCGCCTCCTTCGTCGCGTCGGCGCGTAGATCGGTGGTGAAGCGATCGACGTCCAAGCCGAGCTCCTTCGCCAACGCGATCAGCTCCTTCTCGTCGCGCATGTCGCCGCGCGCGAAGAGCAGATCGTGCATCTCCCAGAACTTCCCCTGCGCACCCGCGGCCAGCGACGCGCGTGCGGCCGGCTCGGCGCCGTCGTGGAACGGCAGCGGGCGGTTGAGGAAGTGCACCGCCACCTTGTCGCCGTAGGTCTCGCGGATCTTGTCGATCGTCTCCGTCGCCTTCGCGCAGAACGGACAGTCGAAGTCCGAGCAAACCACGATCGACACCTTCGCATCGCGCTCGCCCTTGCCGGGCAGCGCGAGCTTTTCGATCGCATCCATCGGGTCGCCGACCGGTCCATCCGCGACGAGCTCGTCGACCCACGCGACGGCTTCCGGCGAAGGCATCTCGCCGTCGCACTCCTGCTGATCGCAACCGCAGGGCGGCTCGCCGTCGTCCGGATCGCCGTGCATCGGCACATGCATCGGCGCCGCCGCGATCGTTTCGCTGTTCGCCGCGATCGTTTCGCTGTTCGCCGCGGTCGGATGCGGCCGCGCGAACAGCTGCGGCGCGCTCGGATCGCTCGCGACCGCGACGACCGGTGCCGCATTCGCCATCTCCACCGACGGCTGCGCCACCACGGTGTTCGTCTGCGACCACACCACCGTTGCCGTCCCCGCCACGGTCGCGACGGCGGTGAGTACCTTCAACATTGCCAACTTCGTCATCGGTTCTGCTCCCTGTGTCATCGCGCCAGTCGGTGGCGCGAGCTGGACGAACGGCAACAACGCCCCCACCCACTGCGCGCGACCACCCCAACGCTCGTCCAACTTCCGCCGCGTCAGGCGGAGACCTTCCTGCACCCGCCATCGCACGGTGGCAGCGGGGCAGCCCGTCGTGCGCGCGATCTCTGCTGCGCTGCGCTCCTCGAGGAATCGCGCGCCGATCGCTGCGCGATAGGGCTCGTCGAGCCCATCGACGATCTCGACCATCGCGCGGAGGATCTGCGCCTGCGCCGGATCGGGCACGAACGCATCGCTCTTCGCACACGCTTCCTCGCGCGCGCGTCGACGCATCGTGCGACGCACATGCCCGCGATGCTCGTTGCGGAGCACGCGACGCAACCATCCGATGCTGGGCTCGGCGGGCGGTCGCGTCAGCGCGACCACCATCGTTTCCTGGGCGAGGTCGTCGCCCAGCTCGTCGCCGCAGAGTCGGCGCGCGAGGCTACGCAACGGAACCGCAGTGCGGGCGAGCTCGTCGTGCAGCGGCGTGGGCATCTGTCGCCCCACAAATGCCGCCACACCCGAAAGTGATGGGCCCGACCCGCACGCGCCAGCTCACGCACGTGCGGACCGAACGTTTCGCGCCCTCGCGTCGTTCAGCTACGGGACGTCAGTGCCGACGTACTCCCACGTCTCGGCGAGCGCGGTGCCGAAGCCGGTGTTCACCAGCAAGCCACCGAAGATGATCGTCTTGTCGCCATTGCCGACGCCCGTCATCGCGTAGTTGAAGCGCGGCGACGGCTCGCCGGGCGGCGTGATGTCGGCCCAGTTGCCCGCGACGGGATCGAACGCGAACGTGCCGCCCGTCGGATCGATGCAGCAGCCGTTGAGCTTGCCGCTGAACACGAACATGCGGCCGTCCCCGAGATACTCGCCTTGCAGCACCGCACGCGGGCCCGGCGTCATCATCGGCGCCGCGGCGGCCCAGGTGTTGGTCGAGATCGTGTAGCTCCACGTCGTGTCGAGCGGAGCGGAGCTGGCGAAGCCGCCGTAGAGCGTGATGATGTCGGCGCCATCGAACGCGAACGCGAACGCGCTCGTGGCCGGCGGCGCACCGGTCGGCATCGGCTGCGACCACGTCTGCGCCGCGACGTCGAAGATCCACGTGTCCGCCACCTCCGATCCACCACCCGCAGTGCGTCCGCCGTACAAGAGCACGTTGCCGTCGCCCATCGGCAGCATCCCGTGCTGATGACGCGCCGCCGGGCCGACGCCGCCGACCGAGCTCCACTCTTCGGTTGCGACGTCGAACACCCACGTATCGCCGAGCGTGCCGCCGCCCATCGTTTGGCTGCCGCCGAACAACACGACCGTGCCGGCGCCGTCGTATGCGGTCTCGTGCGAGTTGCGAATGGACGGTGGCGTCGCGGGCGCGAGCTGTGTCCACGTCTCGGCCTCGACGTCGAAGATCCACGTGTCGTTCAGCCATACGCCCGCAGCATCGCGTCCGCCGAAGAGCAGCAATCGGCCGTCGCCGAGATCGTCCAGCGAGTGGTTGAAGCGAGCCGACGGACTCGCAGCCGGCGCGAGCATGCGATACGTGTTCGGGGTGGTGTGACCGGCGAACGACAGCGCGAACGGATCCTCGTCTTCGTCGTCGCTGCCGATCTCGACGGTGATGCCCTTCGCACCGCCGTTCGTTGGTGAGAACGAGACGGTGAAGCCGCCGGTCTCGGTGGGCGCGAGCATGGCCGGGAGCGCGGCGTCGTCGATCACGAAGTGCGCATCGTCCGGCCCGCTGACCGTCACGCCGGAGATCGCGAGGTCGGCGGTGCCGACGTTCTCGATGCGCACGACGGCCTGCTGCTGCATACCCACGTCGAGCGTGGTGAACGCGAACGCGTCACCATTCGCGACCGCGGCATCGTCGATCGTCACCTCGATCTCCGGTGCGCCCGCCGTCGTCGTCGTGCCGGTGCCACTGCTCGACGATTCCGTCGAGTCGACCGCAGTGCTCGAGCTGTCGGGCGACGTGGTGGGACCCGCGGTGCTGCTGTCCGCGGTGGTGTCCATCGTAGTGGTGGTGGTGGTGAGCGTGCCGCTCGTGCTGCTCGACTCCCCGCTGCCCGTCTCCGTGGGCTCGACCGTGGGATCCTCGGGGCTGAAGCACCCGACGATGGTGGGAACGAGCGCGACCCCGACGATCAATCGATGGATATGCACGGCGCAGAGACTAGCAGTCGTGTCGCGCGCGGACGACGGCGCGTTTCGTTCAGCGTAAGAGTGCCGCTATCTCGGCTTCGTCGAGCGCGCGCGAATATACGCGTACGTCGTCGATCGATCCCGCAAAGAAGTTCACCGGCACGCCGAGCTCGAAATCGGCGCCGACGAGCACCGGGTGATCGTCGTAGCCGACCGTGGCGATCGTGTTCGCGCCGATGGCCGCGCCGTCGAGATAGACGGTCGAGGCCGCGCCGTCCCATGTGCCGGCCACGTGGTGCCAGCCGAGCCGCGCCGGCCACGGTGCGTCGCCACCGACGAGCTGCGTCGCGCCGTCGTGGATCACGAAGCGCATCGTCGCGACGTCGGGCGGGAACCCCAAGGCCCAGCTGTTGAAGTAGGTGTCGCCGTACGGGCGCGTGAGCACGTCGCGGTACTCCACCGCCGTGAGCGTGTCCGCGTGGATCCACGCTGCGATCGTGAACGCCGTCGGCGTGTCCAGCGGCGATTCGATCACGAGGTATTGCGTCGACCCGTCGAGCAGCGCGGCGTTGCCGACGACACCGTCGCCGAGCAGCGGACACTCCGGATCGACACACGAAGCGTGGTTGCCGTGCCCGCTGTGATCCGCCCACGGCGCGGCGTCGTCGTCGAAGTCGAGCCACACCAACAGATCGGGATCGGCGATGTCACCCGTCGAAGATTCATCGGCCGGTGTGCCGCTCGACGATTCGCTGGTCGAGCCCATCGCGGTACTGCTCGCGTCGGCATCGCTGCTCGACATCGGCTGCGTCGTCGCATCGAGCGATGTCACTGTGCTCGTGGTCGTCGAGCTCCCGGTGCTGCCGGTGCCGGTATCGTCGCGCGCGGGCACGCACGCGCCGCCGAGCCCATCGCCGGAGTGGTCACCGAAACGGCGGCCATCGGGACACTCGGCGTCGGGAAAGCTGCACCAACCCTCGGGCTCGCAGACCCCCGACACGCCGCACTGATCGTCGTCGATGCACGCGTACTCACCCGGCGCGCAAGCGACCGGGAGCATCCACGATGCCCAGGCGAGCTTCGACGATCGCACGAGTGAACCAGCATACCGCAGCGACGCCGCGGGGTGCGCGAGCGCGTGAACGATGGCCGGTGCGATGCGACTTCGTTCGGCGATCCGCGCGCTTGAAGGGGACGACGTGGCTTGCAGACTGCGCCCGTGACCGACACGAGCGACCATCTGCTTCCCGATCTGCGCCGCATGGCGGACGAGATCCGCGTGCGCATCCACCTCGCCGGCCTCGAGGCGAAAGATGCCTGGGCGAAGCTCGAGCCGCGACTGCGCGAGCTCGAGCACAAAGTCGAGCGCGCGACCGATCAAGCGAAGCAACAGCTCGTCGAGCTCGGCGACGCGATGAAGCGCGAGCTGCAAGAGCTCGCCGCTCGTGTGACGCGCGACGAGGACAGCTCGCGTCGCGACACCAAGCCGTGATCACGGCCAGTGGATGTGGCCGAGCACTGCGGCCTCGCGCGCACCCGTGACCTGTGGCAGCGAGCTCGGCAGCCGCGCGAGCGTGCGCGCGGCGATGAGCGCCATCGCAGCGGGCTCGTGGTGCTCGGGCGCGAACACGCCGGATCTGTGCACGACCACGGGGATCGGATGGGCGAGCTCGGCGATCATCTCGACGAGGCCGGGATGACGCGCGCCACCGCCGGTGAGCACGATCTCCTGCACTTCGAGCAACGGATCGCGCGATGCGATCGCGATCGCGCTCGCGGTCGCGAAGAGGCTCGAGCGCAAGAGCGTGGCCTCGGTGAGCTTGCCGAAGCGCATCGAGAGCGCGGCCACGAAGCCGGCGCCGAAGTCCTCGCGTCCGGTCGATCGCGGTGATCCGCGCGCGAAGAAGGGATGATCGAGGATGAAGTCGACCGCGGCGCGATCGATCTCGCCGTCTTCGGAGAGCTCGCCATCGCGATCGCAATCGAATGCACCGCGCGATACGTGGCGCGCGAGCGCGTCGGTGATCATCATGCCGGGGCCGATGTCGGCCGCGCGCACGTCGTCGAGGCGACGCGTGACGCGTGTGTAGTTGGCGATGCCGCCGATGTTCACGACCAGCCGCGTCGAGTGCGAGGGCGGGGTGAAGAACCAGTGCGCGAACGGTGCGAGCGGTGCACCTTCACCCCCGCGCGCGATGTCGGCCGCACGCACGTCACCGACCACCGGCAGCCCGAGCTCGACCGCGAGCGCACCGGACGAGCCGAGCTGCAGTGTGTTCGCGAGCGCCGGACCCTGCGACGGCGGTGCGTGCCACACCGTCTGTCCGTGCATGCCGACGACGTCCGCGGAGGACCACTGCGGCAACGCTCGCACCGCGTCCGCGTAGCGTCGCGGCAGCTCGAAGTGCAGCTCGGCGACGCGGCGCAGCGAGAGGCTGGTGGGATCGCGCAGCTCGGCGCGCAGCGTCGCGGGAAACGGAACGTGCGCATGCCCGAGCACCGCGGGCTCGTGCGGCGTCGCGACGCCGGCGAGCTCGATCATGAGCGCATCGACGCCGTCACAGGACGTCCCGCTCATCAAGCCGATCGCGCGCGTGCTCATGCGTGGCGCGCAGCGTAGCGCGCCCGTGCGATGCGGTCGAACTCTGCACCGGCGCTGCGGCCGTCAGCACGCGTGGGAGATCGGCGCCGCCACCAACCGCTGTGCGAGCGACTCCGCGATGTGTCGCCCGAGATCGGTGAGCACGACGTGCTCGCGGTCGCACCACCACGCCATCTTCATGGTCGACAGCGTGCGCGCGACGAGGGCCCGCCCCGGATACGCACCCACGCGCAGCGCGTCCTCCCCCGCACGCTCGCTGGCCAGCAGCTCGAGCAGCATGCGCCGCTGCGGCGCACCGATCGTGTGCACCTCGATCACGCGAAACCTTGGACGCCGCTGCGGCCGCGAATTCCAGGCGGCGTCGCTACAACCCGACGACGACGTTGTGACGGTAGTACGCGGCGGCGTCGGCATCGCGGACGCGCTCGGCTTCCGCGAGCAGGAACAGGCAAACGCCGTGGGCGAGCCCGCGTTCGGCCCGCTCATTCCACAGCCATGCCGCGGCCTGGCGCACCTCTTGCTCGACCACACCGTACAGGAGGCCGCGCTCGGCGGGCTCGAGCGGCGCGGCCGCGTGCAGATACGCGCGACGCAGTCGCACCCACGTCACCCACGCATCGAGCGGCGTGAGATCGGCGGTGCGTCGGCGGCCGAGCGCGGTGCAGGCCTGCGCCATCTGCTCGACGACGTCCTCGAAGTGCACCTCCCGGGCGCGTCGCAGGATGCCGTGCTTGGCGTGCAGTCGCTCCGCATCGCGACCGCACTGGCACACGAGCGCCGCGAGATCGCGCGCGACCGCTCGCTGGAGTCGCGCGACCAACAGCTCCCCCGATGCTCCGACCGCGAGCGCTTCGGCGCGCGTGCGTACGTCGCCGCGCAGACCGAAGTCGCCGAGCGCGACGTCCCACGCCGCGGCGAGTCGCTCGATCACCGCGGGTGCGACCGGCAACGTGGGCGGCAACGCAGCGATCTCCGCGTGCAGCGACAGCGCCATCAACACCGGCTCGCGCGCCTCGTTGGCCGCGAGCATCGCGAGCTCGCCGTCGCCGATCACCGACCGACCGATCTTCGGGCGACGGATCGCGCTCCACAGCAATCCGATCGTGCGCATGCGCCTCGGCGCGCGCAGCCACGCCCAGAAGAGCCCCCCGCGCCCGACCTGCTCGCCGATCATCCGGCGCGCGGACAGGCCGATGAAGCGCGTCGTGCGGGTGGGAAACGGATCGTCGGCGACGCGCTCGACCAGCTCGTGCCATGCGCCGCGACGCGCAGCGTCGGCGACCAACCAGTCGAGCGCGATCGTGCGCGCGAGCGGTGGGCAGATGTCGGGCTCGACCTCGTCGAGGCCGGTGAGCAGCGCGCGTGCGGTGTCGCGATCACCGGCATCCGCGGCGAGCAGTGCCGCCGCGACGATGCCGGCACCACCGATGCGATCGTGATGCAGACGCGCGCGCAGCCAGCGTGACAGCGCGGGATCGTGCTTGCGCTTGCGCATCGCCGCGAGCGCGCCCGAGAGCACCGCGCCACCGATCGGATCGCGATACCACGGATGGCCCGCATGACGTGCGACGCGGAACGCCATGCCCGCGAGCCCGAGCGGAATCAACACGTAGCGCACCACCAACCACGGATGCACGAGCGGGATCGCGATGCCGAGCAACGCGAGCATCGGCGACCACGCGTAGCCGGAGCGCGCGTAGAACCACAGCGACAACAGACCCGCGGTCGCAGCGAGCAACACCGCGGCCGCCATCTGTTGCTCGGCACGACGCATCGCCTTCGCGCGCGGACCTTGCGGATCGACGGTGTCGATCGACGCGAGCGGCGACGCACCGATGCCCGCCGCCAACGCGACGCACAACAGGACCACCCAGGTTTCGTTCATCGCGACCTCCAACCGAAGGCGCGCTCGCCCCCGGCCCACGGCGCGGGTGCGGGCGGAGGCACCACGGCGCGCGCGCGAGTCGGCAGTTTGGCCCACACTTCGTGCACGATGCGGTTTTCGCGGTCGTGCAGCTCGTGTGCAGCCGCGTTCACAACCTCGGGGTCGCGCGCGCGCTCACCGAGCGGCGTCTCGTAACGCTCGGCTCCGGGCACGCCGCGCGCGAGCGCATCGAGCAGCTCGGCCGCAGCGCCATCGAGCTCGCGCCGATTCGCGCCGGGCGCGGTCTGCAGCACGTGGAACGGGTCTGCGGTGAAGTGGCGGGCCATCGTCGAGTCGTCGCGCGCGCGGGGGGGATCGACAGGGGGCTGTTCCACGAAGACACGATGACGTGCGGTCGGCGGCGAAAGTTCCCGCACTTTTCATCAGTGATCGGCGCGACGCACCTGCGCGCAATCTCGTTCACACTCGCAACGCTCTCGTTTGCGTGGGTTGACCGGTCGGGCTCGGGTGAGATACTCGGGCGCAATCGAGGCGCGCGGTGGCCAATACCCCGCGCGAAGGTCGTTTTGAGGCCCATCAGGATCGTCGGAACCGGCGTATCGCTACCCAGCAAGGTGCTCACCAACACCCAGCTGGAGAAGATCGTCGACACGTCGGACGAGTGGATCGTCGATCGCACCGGCATCAAGGAGCGGCGCATCGCCGAGCCCGAGACTGCGACGTCGGATCTGTGCTGCGACGCGGTGCGCAAGGCATGTGCCGACGCATCGATCGACCCGTCGGAGATCGACGGGCTCATCGTCGCCACTTCCACCACCGACACACTCTTCCCCTCCACCGCATGCTGGGTCCAACGCAAGCTCGGCATCAAAGGCATGCCCGCGCTCGACGTGAGCGCCGGTTGCAGCGGCTTTCTGTACGGGCTCGAGCTCGCCACCGCGCTCATCGGTGCCGGTGGCCTGCGCAAGGTCGCGGTCGTCGGCGGCGAGGTGATGAGCAAGGTGGTGAACTGGGCGGACCGCGGCACGTGTGTGCTGTTCGGTGACGGTGCCGGTGCAGCCATCGTGACACCCGGCAACGGTCGCTCGGGCATGCTCGCGTCGAACTGGGGCGCCGACGGCAACCTCGCACCGATCCTCTACCAGCCCGCGGGTGGAACGCAGATGCCCGCGACGCACGAGAGCGTCGAAGCCAACCGTCACACCGTGCACATGGAAGGCAACACCGTCTTCAAGCACGCGGTGGTGGCGATGAGCAACGCGGCCTCGCAAGCGATGAAGGCGGCCGAAGTCGGCCCCGACGACGTCACGATCATGATCCCGCACCAAGCCAACATGCGGATCATGGAAGCGGCGCGCGAGCGCTGCGGCTTGCCGCGCGAGAAGATGTACTCGGTGCTGCACAAGTACGGCAACATGTCGGCCGCGACGATTCCGGTCGCGTTGCACGAAGCGCGCGGCGAAGGTCGCATCAAGGACGGCGACATCATCGTGTCGACCGCCTTCGGCACCGGGTTCACCTGGGCCGCCTGCGTGCTGCGCTGGTGACGGTAGAGACTCCGCAGAGCTCGAGGAATTGCCGAGCGAAGGGGACGCCGAAGGCGGCCCGTTCGATCGAGCAACCCCCGCACGGCGGGGGCGGCCGCTCTTGCGGCCGAGGGTAGGCGCCGACTCTCACGCGCCGATTCGGCGCGCGAGAGTCGAGTGCCGTAGGGACGCAGTCCCTGCGAGAGGATCGTCGATCGAAGCCGGCCACTCGCCGTGCTCGACGGCGTGCGCAGTGAGCGTGTGCAGGTGGTTCGCGAGCGCGCCGATTTCTTCGTCGGAGAGGCCCGCGGTGTCGTGTTGCGGGCCGACGAACACGTCGACGCGGCGCAGCGGATGGATCACCAGGCTGCCCTTGCGATTGACCTCGAAGAAGCCGCGCACGGCGATCGGCACGACCGGCATCTCGGCGTTGCGCGCCATGATGAACACGCCGCGTCGGAAGCCGCGCACCTTGCCGTCGAGCGTGCGGTGGCCTTCGGGGAAGGTGAGGATCGACATGCCGATGCGCTTGCGCTCGCGCGCGGCGGCGCTGAGCTGCTCGACCAGCTTGTCGCGGCGACTCTTGTCGACGCCGATGCCCTTCGACAGCCGCATGAGCCAGCCGTAGATCGGGATGTTGAACTGCCACTTGTTCATCAACCCCGAGAACGCGTGCGGGATCGCGGCCGACGCGAGATGACCGTCGAGCAGGTTGATGTGGTTCTGCGTGAAGACGCTGCGGCGCTGCGGATCGAAGTCGGGGTGATAGTGGATCTTCACGCGCGCGGCCGCGAACACGGTGACGACGTGCACGAACAGCGGCGCGGTGATCCAGCCGTGCACACGCTGATACGGCACGCCGACGACGCGCAAGAGGATCGTTCCGGTCGCGCCGACGAGCATCCACGAGAAGCCGCCCACCCACGCCCAGGTGGAGAAGAGCGCGAGCCCGAGGTTGCGCAGCGCCGTCACGCGGGCGGCAGCATACGGGGGCCGATGCGGGCGGTCCAGGGCGGCCGGGCGCGGTAGACTCGCCGCCACGCGCGGGGCATGAAGGTCGCATTCATCGGCACCCACGGGGTCGGCAAGACCACGCTCTGCTACGGGCTCGCGGCGCGGCTCAAGGCGCGCGACGTGGTGCTCGACATCGTGCACGAGGTCGCGCGGCGCTGTCCGCTGCCGATCAACCAGGAGACCGGGCTCGCATCGCAGTCGTGGATCCTGCACACGCAGATCGCCGAAGAGTGGGTCGCGGCCGCGCGCTATCCGGTGGTGCTGTGCGATCGCAGCGTGCTCGACAACTACGTGTACATGCTCATCGCGGCCGGCCGACAACCATCGCTCGAAGGCTTGGTCGAGGGTTGGATGGCGACCTACGACTTGCTCGTCACCGTGCCGATCACCGGCGCGCCGAGCTTCGATGGATTGCGCGCGACCGATCCGACGTTCCAACAAGCGGTGGCGGAACGGGTCGATCGCGAGCTCGAACGGCGCGGCCTCTCGGCGCTGCGGCTCGCACCCGATGCGCGTGAAGGCTGGCTCGACGTGGTCGAGCGCGAGGTGATGCGTCGGCTCGCCCCCCCGCAGCTGCCGCTACTGTGATCGCCATGGTGCTGTCGCTGGCGTACTGGCTGTTCGTGGCGTTCGCCGCGTTCACGATGTTCCCGATCGCGCTGGTGACGTGGCTCGTGACGCTGCCGTTCGATCGCCGCAAGGCGATCCTGCACGCGGTGACCAACTTCTGGGCCGCGCTCTACACGTGGGGTAACCCGCTGTGGAGCGTGGAGGTGCGCGGGCGCGAGCGCGTCGTGCCCGGGCAGACGTTCGTGATGGTCGCGAACCACGCGTCGCTGGTCGACATCTTCGTCTTGCATCGGCTCTTCGTGCACTTCAAGTGGGTGTCGAAGATCGAGAACTTCCGGCTGCCGCTCATCGGCTGGAACATGACGCTGAACGGCTACGTCGCGCTGCGTCGCGGCGATCGCGAGAGCGTGGTGAAGATGCTCGCTGCGTCGCGACGACTGCTGCAGCAGGGCAGCTCGATCATGATGTTCCCCGAGGGCACGCGCTCGAAGACCGCGGAGCTGCGCCCATTCAAGCCCGGTGCCTTCGAGCTCGCGATCGAGACCGGGTTGCCGGTGCTGCCGATCGCGATCCACGGCACCGCGAAGGCGCTGCCGAAGCACGGGCTGCGGATCGGTCGCTCGCGCATGATCGTCGAGGTGCTCCCGCCGATCGCAGCGAAGGATGTCGACGCGGCAACGCTCGCCGACACGACACGCGCGACGATCATCGCCGCGCTCGCGCGTTGATCAGCGACCGATCACGCAGGCACCCACGCCTGCGGTGGTGCTCGGGACTTGTGCGCACACCGATTGCTCGGGTGGGCACTCGGGGGTCTCGATGTCGCAGACCGGGGTGCAGCACGATTCGCCGGTGCAACCGGGCACGTTCGCTGCGGCGACGCATGCGAAGCCGCTGCCGCAGCCGAGCGGGTACTCGCACTCGGTGCCGGTGCCGGTCGGCACGTTCAGCGATTGCGAGATGCACAGCGGTGCGTAGTCGTTGCCGAGGCCCATCGCACAGGTCATCGCCGCGGGGCATTCGGGCGCGAGCGCGTCGCAGCTCGGCACGCACGCGATCACCGAGCTGCCCGAGAGCTGGTAGCACGACAGCGCCTCGTCTTCGCAGATCGGGTTCGCTTCGCTGCCCATGCACATCGCGACGCACACGCCTTCGTGGGTCTGCGCGTCGACGTTCCAGCAGAACGCACTCACGTCGCAGTCGTCGATGCCGCTCCACGGTCCGTCTTCGACGGTGCACGCCTCGCCGATGCCCTGGGGATCGGGGGAGAGCGGGCCGCAGCGCGAGTCGCTGCAGCCGCCGAACGTGCCGTCACCGTTCGACGAGAACGGGCTGCATTTCTCGCCGCGCGGGCAGTCCTGCGCCCATACATCGCACTGCGAGACCGAGCACAGCGCATCGGGGCTCTGGATGAACGTCCCGCTGCTCGAGCTCGACTCGTCGCTCGTCGAGGTCGAGGTGTCTGCGCTCGTGATCGCATCGTCGCTCGACGTCGACGTCACCGTCGTGCTCGTCGAGCTGTTGGTCGCGCCGCTCGTCGACGTGCTCGAGCTCGACTCGTCGCCGCTCGCGCTGCCATCACCACTCGGGCGCTCCGGTCCGCACCCGAGCGCCACGCACAAACCCATCGAAATACGCCAACGCATCGCCGACGAATCTAGCACCGTTGCGTCCGCGCTGCTCGCGGCCGCGGCCTGAACCGGGCCGTGCGCTCAACCGCGCCCGCGTCGTGCCGATGCACGCACGCGGTGGACTACGTCGTCGGCGTGTACGGCCCCATCGTCGCCGTCGTGTGGCGCGGTGCGGTGACGCAGTCCGCGGTCCACGAGGTCGGCGACGTGCTCGTGCACACCGCGCGACGCAGTCCGACGCCGATCGCGTTCCTCACCGTCGCGCAGTTCAAGGCGCCGGTGCCGAGCGCGGAGGTCCGCGAGTCGATCGTGCGTTGCTATCGCAGCCTCGGATCGCAGCTCGCTTGTGTCGCGCAAGTCGTCGAAGGCGAGGGCTTCTGGGCCGCCGCCGCGCGCAGCTTCATCGCGGGGATCGGGCTGGTGAGCCGCCGTCAGTGGCCGATGTCCGTGTTCGCGAAGGTCCCCGACGCGTTGGTGTGGATCGCTCCACACGTACAGCTCCGCGTCGATCGCCCCACGCTCGCCGCGCACATCGACGTGCTCCGCGAAGCGCTGTGACTCACGGCGCGAGGCGTTGGCCGACGATGTCGGCGAATGCGAGCGAGGTGACCAGCAACCACTCCGCGCGCGTCGAGCTCGCGACGACGTGCGGGTTGAAGTGCCCGTCCGCGCCGCGCGAGCTGGTCGCTTCGAGCACCTCGCTCTGCGTGCCGTCGGCTGCGAACGCGATCGCGAAGTCTTCGTCGCTCGTGCCGTGGAAGACCGCCGCGAAGCCGTCGACGACCGGGCTGTATGCGATCGCGAAGCCGTCGTAGCTGCCGTAGCCCGGCGCGAGTACGATCGGATCGCCCGCGGGCGTGCCGTCGATCGCGACGCGACGGATCGTCATCGCACCGTCGAACCACGCCGCGAGATAGTCGCCGCTGCTCGGCACGAACGCGGCCTGTGCGAGCCACGTGCCCGCCGCGGTGGTGAGCGACGACTCGGCGCCGGGCAGCGACCCATCGGCCGCGACGATGCGTGCGCGGACTTCGGTGGTCGCGCCCGCGTGGGTCCACACCGCGAGGAACTCGTCGCGTTCGGGATGCCACGCGAGCCCGGCGTCGCTCTGCCAGTCCGCGTCGGTGGTGAGCGCGATCGGGTCGCCGATCTTCGTGCCGTCGATCGCGACGCGCTGCGCGTGGATGTCGTCGCCGGGCACTGCATGCCACGCGACCAGGAATGCCTGCGACGTCTCCGACCACGCGATCGCGGCCGGCATCTCCGAATAGCTGGTGCCGGTGCCGATCTCGACGTCGGCACCGAGCACCGGCGCCGCGCCGTCCCACGCGATGCTGCGCGCGCGCAGTCGTGCGCCGTTCGGATCGTCGCGGTTGTCGTGCCACACCGCGAGGAACGCATCGCCGCCCCACGCCACGCGCTGCCCTTGCGTGTACGCGACCTCGGCGATCGCGAACGGCTCCCCGAGCGCGACGCCGTCCGCGTCGACGAAGACGCCGCTGGTCGCCACGTTGCCGTTCACCACCAAGTACACGTCGTGGACGGGATCGTGGGCCGCATCGGCGAAGCGCTTCGGCATCGTCGCTGCGAGCGTAGGGATCACGAACGTGTCGCCGACGCGGGCGATCGTCGGCGGCCCCGCGGACCCGTCGTCGCTGCTCGCGGTGCTGGAATCGACGGCACCGGTGCTCGACGTGCTGCTGGTCGCGCCGCTGGTCTCACCGGTGGTCTCGCCCTGCGTCGTGGCGATCGTCGTGGTCGACAGCGACGTGACCTCGCCGCCGTCCGACGAAGTATCTTCGCCACACCCGACGCACGCGCACAGCACGATCACCCGCCGCACGCACACGAGGCTATCAGAGCGTGTCGAGATCCGCTTCGTCGAGGATGCGCTTCGCAGAGTCGCCGAGGATGTCGCGCTGCAGCCGGTTCTCGTCGCCGAAGAACGCGTGCGCCATCCGGCGATCGAGCCGCTGCGTACCGACCAGTGCCAGCGCACCTTCGACGGTGTCGACCGCCTCGGCATACGTCACGCGCCGCTCGATGCCTTCGGGCTCGTCGAGCCGGCGCTGGAAGTACTGCATGCCGAGGCTGCGCGCACGCGCCTGGTGCACGCCCGCGACCACGACGTGGAGGTGCGCGCGTTCGTCTGCGCTCAGACACGCGAGCACGTCTTCGAACCGAGCATGCAGCGCGGCGAGCTGCTCACGCGTCGCGCGATCGCCCAACGCGAGCATGCGTGGTCCCATCGCACGCGCGTAGGCCTCGAGCTCGCCGCCGTCGCGGATGAACGCACGCGTCGCCTCGAGCAATGCACGACACTCGTCGCACGTGGGCTCGCCGACGTCCTCTGCGAGTCGCGCGAACGAGGCATCGGTGAGCGCAGCGAGTCGGCGCGCATCACCGCCGCGCTGCATCACCGCGAACACGGCGACCGGAAGGTGCGCGAGCGACTTGAGCGCGTGGTAGACCCGCGGGGTCACGTCGAACGTGCGCGTCGCACCACCGGCTTGCACGAGCGTGAGCGTGTCGCCGAGCAGCACGAGCACCGGATCCGCGAGCACGCTCGCGTCACGCACGCGCGCATAGTCGTCGTGGAAGGCATCGTTGATGCCGTCGAGTGGGCCACCGATGCGCGGGATCTGCGAGCCGTCCACCGCGCACAGCATGCAACACGCGCCGCAGAGCGCATCCCTCGCCCGGGCACCTGGTAAACCGCTCGTGAAGGGGTGCGCCGGCGCGCGCCGTCGATCGTCTCAACGAATGCGCGCGTCGCTCTCTCGAACCCGACCGCGTACCGAGGATCGAAATCATGGCTGCGCACGCGCTTCCCCTTCGCATCGGCATCACGGGGAGCCTCCTGTCGTTGGTCGCGCTCGTCGGCGCTTGTGAAGCCGGCGGCGGCGACTTCGACGACGAGAGCACCGACCCGAGCACGGGCATCGTCACGATCGGCGGCGACGATTCGAGCAGCGACGACGACAGCAGCAGCGACGACTCGAGCAGCAGTGACGACGGTGTCGTGCTGTGGTGCGGCGAGTCGGAGATCACCGTCGCACCTGCGACTCCGCAGATCATGCTGGTGCTCGACAAGTCGCACAGCATGGTGAGCAACGCCTGGGATCACGACGGCGACGCCGGCACTGCGCCGATCACCCGCTGGCACAGCTTGCACGACGTCGTCGCGCAGCTCGGCGGCGAGCTCGGCGGCAACATGGAGATCGGTGCGCTGATGTTCCCGTCGGTCGCGCTCACCAGCAACGACTCCGCGACCGCGTGCGAGGTGCCGACCTCGCCCGACGTAACCGTCGGGCTCGACAACGGCGATGCGATCGTCGCCGCAATGCCCGCGGCCGACAGCGACGAGATCTGGGGCGGCACGCCGACCAGCGCCGCGATCGCGACCGCAGCCGCCGAGCTGCGCGCGCTCGCGGGCGACGAGCCCAAGGCGATCGTGCTCGTCACCGACGGCGCCGCGAACTGCATGGAAGGCGTCGCGGAGAACCAGCTGTTCACGCGCTACGACGACAACCTCGCGCCGCTCGTCGCCGACACGTTCACCGACGACGGCATCCCGACCTACGTCGTCGGCATCGACATCGTCGACGAGC
>DASZPU010000226.1:0-2120 GCA_035550195.1 Nannocystaceae bacterium | reverse complement strand
CGTTGTTGCGGCCCGGTGATCAGATCCAGCTCGGGCCCGACACCGTGGTCGTGTTCGCGATCGAGCGCGGTGCGGCGAAGCTCGGCGAGCACGCGGCGAAGCGCCAGGAGATCGCGCGCACGTTGACGGCGCGCGAGCTCGAGGTCGCGATCGCGGTCGCGCGCGGATGGACCAATCTGAAGGTGGCGCGCGAGCTCGCGGTCAGCGTGCGCACGGTGGAGAGCCACCTCGATCACGTCTACAACAAGCTCGACGTCGACTCGCGCAGCGAGCTCACGGCGCTGCTGCATCGGGTGGGGCTGGCAGATCCGCGTTGAGCTCGTCGCGCGACGGGCAGCGGATCTCGTGGGCCGCCAGCCAAGCCGCGTCGCCGCGCGCCCAACGTCGCGCGCGGTGGAGATCGCTCTCGGCCCACCAATACTCGGCGGCGAGCAGACGCGCGCGTGCGATCTCGTCGGCGCTGCGCGTCTCGCCGTCGGCACACGCGCGCGCCTCGGCGAGCTCGACCGCCGCGACTCCGCGCGCGGGCTCGCCGGGTGGCTCGGCCGCACGCGCGACGGCACGCCGCGCATGCACGAGCGCGTCGGCGCAGCGACCGTCTTCGCGCAACAGCTCGGCGCAGGTCAGCACCACGCCGACGTGCAGCTCGAGATCCGCCTCGCGCGCGTGCTGGGCGAAGAGCTCGTCCGCGCGTTCGCACTGCGCGATCGCCTGCGCACGATCGCCTTCGGACCATGCGACCAACGCCTCGTCGAAGACCAGCTCGTCCAGCATCGTGGGCGCGGAGTCGGCCCAGTCGTCGAGCGCCTTCACGCGTGCGTGCTCGCGGCGTGCGATCTCCGGTGCGCCGCACTCGTACGCGATGGTGGCGATCGTGAGCACGACCGCGGGCAGCGACTCCAGCTCGGGATCGTGACCGACGGCGAGCGCGTACGCGCGACGCTCGAGCGCGAGCGCGCGATCGAGTCGACCCGCGGTGCGCTCGAGATACGCGAGGTTGTGCGTGATCATCGAGGCCTCGAGCCGGAACGCGACCGAGCCCTCGGGGATCTCGTCGAGCGCACGCTGGTAGTACGCGTGCGCTTCGTCGTAGCGATGGTCGCGCTCGGCCGCGACACCGAGGTTGTTCATCGTCAGGTACCACTGCGTGTGGTGCGTGCCGCGGACCTCCGCGAGGATCGCCGCGGAGCGCTGCAAGGCCCGCTCGGCGTCGCGATTGCGGCCGAGCTCGAGCTGCGCGGTGGCCAGCATCGCGAGCCGATTCGCGATGACGGGATGGTGCGCGCCGAGCCGCTCGGTCTCCGCTTCGAGCACGCGCTCGATGATCTCGATCGCCTCGACCACGCGATCGCTGCGCATCAGCGCGTAGGCGAGCTGCATCTGCGCCTGGTAGCTCGAGTGGCCCCCGGCTTCGAGCCGACGGATCGCTTCACGCAGCGAGCGATCGGCGTCGTCGAAGCGGCGCAGGTTGGTCTGCACGACGCCGCGCAGCGCCAACGTGCGTGCCTCCTGGGCGTCGTCGCCGGTGCGTCGCGCCATCGCTTCCGCGAGCGGCAACCATTGCTCGCCGCGCTCGGGCTCGCGCTGGCGCGCGGTGATGTAGTGGATCGCGCGGCGTAGACCTTCCAAGGCGAGCACGTCGTAGCCGCTCGCCTCGGCTTCCCACACGTTGTGGAAGATGCGCGCCTCGGTGTCGTCGGCGGGCGTCAGCTCGACGATCGCCATCGTGCGCAGATCGTCGAGCTCGACGCGCAGCGGTGCGAAGCCGATCTCGTCGACGCGCGGCGCGAGCTCGTCGAGGCGATCGACCGCTTCGGCGTAGCGACCCACCGCGATCGTGGCTTCGACGCGATCGAGCTCGACGCGCGCGTCCTCGACCGCATCGAGCAGCTCGACCGGCGGCTCGGGCACGCCGCGACCGGTGGCTGCGCGCCCGCACGCATCGGGAGTCGCGAGATCGTCGACGGCCGCGACGGCGCGCTCGGTCGCCGCGAGATCGCCGAAAGAGCCCACCAACGCCTCGAGCTCGAACAGCTCGTGGCGCAGACAACGGGTCTTCGGATCGAGCTGCTGCCACGCGACCACCCCGACCTCGGGTGACGCGACGCAGGTCGCGACGT
>DASZPU010000225.1:0-5128 GCA_035550195.1 Nannocystaceae bacterium | reverse complement strand
CGCTGCGCGCTCCGGGCTCTCGTTGCTCGGCGCGCGCACGTCGTTGCACGAGCTGGGCTCGTCGCGACCGTCGAGCAGATCGAGCGCGCGCGCATCGATCGCGGGGTCGCCTTCGGCGAACATCGCCAACGTGGCGTCGAGCTCCTGACGACTGCGCCCGAGGCACGCCATCGCGGCGTCACGCTGCAACGCCGGACCTTCGCACGCGCGCTGCCACGCGCTGCGCCAGCGCGCGGCCTCGTCGTCGATCGCGGACAGCAGCTGCTCACCGTGCGACGAGCCCGTGACCACCGGCTGGCGCGCGAGCTCGGCGCGACGCGATCGATCCCACACGCCGCTGAGCGCAGCATCGGCGTCGCACGGCGCCGGCTCGGGCGCGCTCGACCACACCACGGCTGCGCTCACCAGCGCCGCGACGCCGGTGATCACGAGCGCTCGCTTGCTGCGCGGACGTTGCGAGCGCGCGAGCGCATCGCAGACCGCGTCCATGCTCGGCCAGCGTCGCTCGCGATCGGGATGCAGCCCGCGTGCGATCACGTCGTGCACACGCGCATCGATCGCGCGCCCGCTCGGCGGACTGCCGTCGTAGCCGAGCTTGGCCGCGCAGATCGCCGCAAGGCTGCCGCGGAACGGCAGCACGCCCCAGCACGCGAGATGAGCGGTGACACAAAATGCGTACACATCGGCGCGCGCATCGAGGGGCAGCGCGGCGTGCTGCTCGGGGGGCATGAACGCCGGCGTGCCACCGAGCTCGAGCGTCGAGGCTTCGGTGTCGACCTCTTCGTCGGTGGTGTCCTTGCGCGGAGCATCGAGCGCGAGCCCGAAATCCGCGACGCGCATGCGACCGTCCTTGCCGACCAGCACGTTCGCGGGCTTGAAGTCGCGGTGCAACACGCCGGCACGATGCGCCGCCGCGAGCCCGGCACCGGCCTCGAGCAACACCGCGACGATCTCCGCAGTGGTGTGCTCGCGCGCGTCGAGCCAATCGGCCAGCGTGCCGCCTTCGACCAGCTCCATCACGATGAACGGCACGCCCGCGTGCACGCCCACGTCGAACACTTCGACGACGTTGGGATGCGCGAGCCGAGCGATCGCACGCGCTTCGTGCAAGAGCTTGCGCGTGACGTCGCGGCCTTCGTGCTCCCACGCGGGCAACAGCTTGATCGCGACGCGACGGTGCAGCTGCGGATCTTCGCCGAGGTGCACCTCGCCCATGCCGCCGGCGCCGATCTTGCGAACGAGCGTGTAGCGCCCGAGCAAGCGCGTCGGGATCGGATCGCCGAACAGCACGTTGAGCACGCCGTCGCGCACGCGCCACAGCTCGGGATCCGAGGGTCGCGGCGCCGCGCCCGACGGCAGCGAGCCCACTTCGGTCGCGATGTCGGCCGCCGATCCTGAAGCGGGCTTCGACCCGTCGGCGTCTGCCATCGCGTCAGAACCTGGCGAGCACGGCCGTGACGTTGTCGCGACCACCCGCGTCGTTCGCGGCCGCGATGAGCTTGCGAACCACCTGCACCACGGGATCCGAGTCGCGCAGCGCGGCGGAGATGCGGTCGTCGGGCAGCATGTCGTAGAGGCCGTCCGTGCACAGCAAGAGCTGATCGTCGAGCTGCAATCGGAGGTGACGCAGCTCGACGTTGAGGTCGTCGGTGCTGCCACCGACCGCGTTGACCAGCACGTGGCTGAAGTGCGAAGTGGCGGCCTGCTCGGGCGTCATCATGTGCCCGTCGATCATCTGCTGCGCGAGCGTGTGATCGATGGTGAGCCGATGCAACGCGTCGTCGCGCATCAGATACGCACGACTGTCGCCGACGTGCACGAGCAGCAGATCGGGCCACGCGACGTACGCCATCGTGAGCGTGGTGCCGAGGTTGTCGTCGATGCCCTTGCGCTTCGCGACCCGCCGCACGCGCTCCTGGGCGGTGCGCACCGCGTCCTGCAGACCGGTGGAGAGCTCGTCGACCGAGCACTCCGAGCGACGTTGCACCCACGGCATCGCTTCGAAGCAGTAGTGCGCCATCGCATCGATGGTGACCGCGCTCGCGACCTCGCCACCGCCGTGACCACCGATGCCGTCGGCCACGACCAGGATGCGCCCCTGCGGCGTGTCGACGAGCCGCGTGCCCGACTGCGCGGGCAAGCTCGAGCCTTCGATCAGCAACGAGCGCTCGAGCGCGGCGATGAGGAACTGATCTTGGTTCGAGTCGCGCACCCGACCGACATCGGTCGCGCCGTACACTTCGGCGAGCACCGCGGGGTTCGTCGCGATCGCCGACGCATCCGCGAGGCTGCGCAGCGCGAAGCTCTGCGACGACGACAGCAGCTTCAGCGTGCGGTGCCGCGCCGACTGACTCGGCTCGGTATCTCCGGGAGAAATGTGGGTGTCGTCGCTGTTTCCCATCTCAGCGGCCGTAATAGCCTTCTGCGCGGAGTTTTCAAGCCGCTCGCGCGAGCGAGCCCGGCGCGCGCACTCGTGCGGCTTTCGTGCGATCCTGCCGCGGTGCTCCGCGCGCGCTCGCTCCCGGCCCTGCTCCTGCTCGCATCGTGCTTCAGCGACCCGCCCAAGATCGAGCCGGATGACGATCCGATCTCGACGTGTCGACAGTGCGAGCAGACGAAGTGTACGAGCTACTACGATGCCTGCGTTGCCGACCCCGACTGCAACGCGTGCATCGACGCGCCGATCAACCTCTCCTGTCTGAGCGCGATGGCGCTCGCGTTCCGCGGGCTCGCGTATTGCTCGTGCGACGAGTGTGCGAACGAGTGCGGCTACATGTGTCCGGGCCCGCCGAAGGACTGCAGCGACTGCCGCTTCGCCGCGCCGTGTGAAACGGAGCAGACCGCCTGCTTCAACGACGACCCATGCCTCGTGTGCCTGCAGGATCCGTTCGACGACGGTTGCCAGGAGAACATGACGGCGATGACGCTCGATGCCTGCGTGTGCGAAGCATGTGGTCCGCGATGCATCTGGCAGTGCGACGCCGCGGTCGGCGAGTGCACCGAGTGCTTGCTCGGGCCAGACTGCGCGATGGTCTTCGGCGCTTGCATGGCCGATGACGCGTGCGGCGCTTGCTTCGCGAACAACGCGCTCGAAGGCTGTGACGAGAACGCGATGCTCGACATGGTCGCGCAGTGCGTATGCGCGAGCTGTGGCCCGCAGTGCGGTCCACTCTTCGAGTGCTGATCAGGCCCGCGGTTCGATCACTTCGGCTCGCGCGCGGTCACTCGTACGGTTTCGCCGCGCGCCAAGCCCAGCTCGAGCGTGGTGCCCGGCGGCACGCGCATCAATGCGCGCGAGAGGTAGCAGCGCAGCCCGGAGATGTCGTGGCCGTCGACGCTCACGAGTTCGTCGCCGACCTTCAAGCCATTCGCGATCGCTTCATCGGCGATCGCTGCGACTTGGAGCGTCTCCTCGCAGGCGAGCTGGAACTGCCCGATGCCGAACCCGAGATCGCCGGACTCGGCGGCCCAAGGCAGCTTCTGCTTCGCGATCGGATAGTCGACGATGTCGTCGACCGGCTGCGATTGCGGCACGTGGATCGCTTCCATCACGTGCTCGAGCACGTCGGGCTGGAACCCCGCGGAGATCACGAGCAGCGTCACGCCGGTCGGAGGCACGTCGCGTGCGGTGAACACACCGTCCGTGCCGGTGAGCAATCCCGGCGTGCGCGCCTGCATCGCGCGCTCGGCTGCGACCGCGACGCGTGCCGACGAGACGCCCTGCTCCGTGATGATCACCCACACGCCGGAGAGCGGCGCGCCGGTCTCGAGGTCGACGATGCGGCCGCGCATCGTGCGATTGCCGACGAGCGCGAGGTCCACCTTGGTGCTCTCGCCCGCCTGCGCGAGCACGCGCGCTTTGCCACGACCTTCGCGGGCGATGGCACGCAGCTCGTACTCGCCGGGGTCGACATCGTCGAACTCGAACTTGCCCGAGCCGAGCACGAACGACTCGCGGTGCACGAGACCATCGCCCGCGTAGAGCTCGACCCACAACGAGCTCGGCCCCGAGCTCGCGGTCACGGTGCCCCGCACGGTCGCAGCTTTCGCGAGCTGCAGTCGCGCGTGATCACCTGCGCGCACGCCTTCACGCGTCGCGGAGCCACCACCGCGACGCTGCGCGACCACGGTGTACGTCTCGTCCTTCGCGACCCCGACGAGCACGAACTCGCCGTGCGCGTCCGACAGCGTCGTGCCCGGACCACCGGCCTTCGCACCGCGCAGCTCCGCGCGCTTCACCGCCGAGGCCGACAGCGACGCAGTGGATTGCGCGGATACGAGTGCGTCGCGCAGCGGGCTGCCATCTTCATCGAGCACGACGCCGCGGATCGTTCGCGGCTCCGGCATCGTGATCTCGATCGCGGCCGGCTCGCGACCCGCCGTGAGCATCACGACCTGCTCCGCGCTGCGATTGCCGAGCTCGTCTTCCGCGTGCACGCGACAGCGACCCGGTCCCAGTGCTTCGAACACGAATGAGCCGTCGTCGGCCGCGAACGTCTTCGGAACCATCCACGCATCCGCACTCGTCGCGATCACCGAGATCCCCGCCGCCGGTGCATTGCCGCGCACGACCTTGCCCGAGAGCCGTACCGTCGGCGCAGCGGTGAGGTCGACCTCGACGTCGCGATCGATGACGGTCGCGTGCGCGTTGAGCTGCGGACCGGTGACGTCGGCCGTCATCGCGTACTCGCCGGGCGCGAGCCCCTGCACTTCGTAGCTGCCGTCCGCGCCGATGCTCGCCCATCGCGGTGCACCGTCGGGACCCATGCTCGCTGCGGTCGCGAGCACCTGACCGGCGAGCGGACGACCGCTCGCATCCAGCACGTGCCCGCGGATCGTCTTGCCGCGTTCGACCTTCCACGTGACCTCGGTCGGCTCGGTGCTCGCGATCGCGATCGTCGGCGGCACCTTCGAGCTGTCGTGATCGTCGCACGCCACCACCACGCCGTACTCGGCCGGCGTGAGCGCAGGAAACGTAGCCACGCCCTCCGCGATCGGGGCGGCACGCACGACCTCCGCGGTGTGATCCCACAGCATCACCGAGCCCGAGGGGCACGGCGCGTCGTCGGGTGCGATCACCACCTTCGCGTTCAACGTCGCGGCCGCGTTCATCTCGACGACGACGTCG
>DASZPU010000224.1:0-11859 GCA_035550195.1 Nannocystaceae bacterium | reverse complement strand
AGCATCGCAGGCCTCGCGCGTTGGCCCCGTGCTCGCCGCACTCGCACTGGTCGCGTGGGTGGGCGCGACGTTCCTCTTCGTCTCGCGTGGCGTCGATGCGCGTGGCCGTCTCACTCGCCCCACCGGCACACGCACGGGCCTACTCGTGCTCGCGTCGCTCGTGCTCTGGCTGCTCGCGTGGCGCTTCGCGTGATACGCTGAGAACGTGGTGCGTTCATCGCCCACGGTTTGCGCGTGGGCCGTCGCAGCGGCGTCGGCGATGCATGGTTGCGGCGCGCAGGTGTTCATCTGCGCGGACGCGTCGGAGTGCCCGGGCGGCACGTGCGAGCCCAGTGGCTTCTGCAGCTTTCCCGACGATGCGTGCGCGTCGGGCCAGCGTTACGGCGCACATGCGCCGGCGTCGGTGGCGAACGCGTGCGTCGATCCGCTCGCGGGCACGAGCGGCACGGGCGAAGGCGATGCGACGAGCTCGCCGGCCACGACGCTCACCACGTCGCTCGACGCGAGCTCCGCCGAAGTGGGCAGCATCGACGAAGCGAGCACGACGCCGCTGTCCGACACCGGCGACGACACCAGCACGACGACGACGATGCCCGCGACCTCGAGCGAGAGCGGCATGGCACCCGACGTGCCGATCGAGCTGCCGCCGTGCACCGTCGAGACGTTCGACGACGACGTGCTCGACGAGTTCGAATGGTGGGGCGAGCTCGTGCCCGTCGTCGCCGAGGGCACCTTGTCGGTGACGCTCGCGACCATGCCGACCACCGGCGGCCTCGGCTTCCCCAACGGCGGCTTCGTCGAGCGCGAGGCGAAGGTGGTGGTGGTCGGCGTGCCGAACCAAGCCGAGGCCACCCAGGTGGCGCTCGCAGTGGGCGACGGCACGACGACGATGTTGATCCTGCACGAGCAGGACATGCTGATCGTGCGTCACGACGACAGCGTGACGCTCGACAACCGCATCTCGGTGACGCCGGTGGTGCCCGCGACGTGGCGGATCCGTGCGCACGACGACACGCTCTTCTTCGAGCGCGACGTCGGCAACGGTTGGGAGATGCTGTGGAGCGAAGTGCCCGACTTCGACCTCGCGCAGTCGGGCGCGTTCTTCTACGTGAACACCTGGCTGGACGCGATGATGCCGGGCACCGCACAGATCGACGAGATCAGCGAGTGCCCGTACGGCGGCGGATGAGCCCTTCTTGCGCGGTCGATGCGACCAGCAGACCGTCCTGCGTGAAGAACTGACCGCGCGCGAGCCCGCGTGAGCCCGACGCCGACGGGCTGTCGATCGTGTAGAGCAGCCAGTCGTCGAGGCGGAACGGGCGATGGAACCAGATCGAGTGGTCGAGGCTGGCGACGTGCATGCCCGGCACCATCCACGACACGCCGTGCGGCTGCATCGTGACTCCGAGCAGGTTGAAGTCGGATGCGTACGCGAGCAGGTACTGATGCACGCTCGGACGATCGGGCAGGCGATCGACCGCGCGGTACCACACCTTGCGCTCCGGCGGCGTCACGGTGGGGTGCAGCGGATCGTACGGCGTGGTCGCACGGATCTCGATCGGGCGATCGCAGGTGGCTTGCTCGCGGAACGCCGCCGGAATGCGATCGGCGAAGCGCCGTGCGAGCTCGACCTCGCTGAGCAGACCATCGGGACCCGGTGCATCGGGCTTGTCGGCGCGGTGCTCGAAGCCGTCCTCGTGGAGCTGGAACGACGCGGCCATCGTGAAGATCGCTTCGCCGTCCTGGATCGCGACGACGCGCCGTGTGGTGAAGCTCTTGCCGTCGCGGATGCGATCGACCTCGTACACGATCGGCTTCTTCGCGTTGCCGGTGCGCAGGAAGTAGCCGTGCATCGAGTGCGCGATGCGATCGTCGGGCACGGTCTGCTCCGCGGCCGACAGCGCCTGGCCGAGCACTTGTCCGCCGAACACGTTGCCCCACCCGAGGTCCTGGCTCTGGCCCCGAAAGATGTCGTGCTCGATGCGCTCGAGCCGGAGCAGATCGAGGAGCTCGACGAGGACGTTCGCCATGTCGCGCGAGCATTGCATGATACGCTCGGCGCATGCGACTCGTACGTTGCCCCGCGTGTGATCGTCACGTGCTCGCGAGCGCGACGTCGTGCCCGTTCTGTCGGACGCGTACGGTGATCGCGACGATCGCGATCGGCTTCACGCTCGCCGGTTGTCCGTCGGCGGTCTACGGTGGTCCGCCTCCGCAGCCGCCCAGCGCACCGACGCCGACACCACCGGAGCAAGAGGGCGCGGAGCCGCCGCGTCCCGATGGGACGAACGCACCGCCGATCGAATCCGGCCCGTCCCAGTCGCCGGCGCCATCGACACCCGCGTCGCCGCAGTGATGATCGATCACGAGCCGCGCGCGTCGAGCCACGCCTTCGCAAAGGTGGCGGCCAGCAGGATCGCGCCGCCGGTCATCGCGAGCACGCCGGGCACTTCGCCGTGCAGCGCGAACGCCCACAGCGGATTGAGCACGGGCTCGACCAGCAGCACGAGCGAGATCTCGAGCGCGGGCAGGCGACGCACCGCCGCGGCCACGAAGAGGTAGGGCAGGGCGATCTGCAGCGCGCCGAGGTACAGCACCGTCGCGGCGTCGGCCGGCGTGAACGACACGACCGGCAGCGCGAACGGCAGGCACGCCGCGAACGCGAGCGTGTTGCCGGCCACCACCGCATGGATCGGCGCGGCGTTCTCCGCCGGTGCGCTGCCCATCCACCGCAGGCCGATGATCGTCGCGGCCCACGCGATGCCCGATGCGGCCGCGAGCAGGTTCCCGGTGGCCGGATCGGGCGCGGTGGTGCGCGGCGGCTCGGCGCCGACGAAGAACAGCGCGAGCCCGACCGCCGCGACCGCGACGAATCCGAGATCACGACGAGCGATGCGCTCGCGCAACAACCACGGCGCCGCGAGCAGGACGTAAAGTGGCGCGGTGCTCTGCAAGAAGATCGTGTTGGCCGCGGTGGTGAGCTTGTTGGCGAGCGCGTAGAGGATCACCGTGGCCGCGTACGCGACCCCGACCAACCACGCGCGTGCGCCGGGGAGACGGCGCGCGCTCGGTGCGAGCAGCAGCACCGCGAGCACTGCGACGCCCGAACGAAAGCCCGCGATCTGTGCGCTGCTCAGCGTGGTCGCCTTGATCGCGGCGCCCCCGGTAGAGAAGAGCAACGCGGCGGCGAGCAGCTGCAGGCGCGCACGCCCGAGGCCTTCGGTCATGTGCGCGCCGCCATCGCTTCGGCGTACACGCGACGATAGTCCTCGGTGCCGCGCGCCCAGCCGAACGTCTGCGTCATGCCGCGGCGCTGGATCGCGGCGAAGCGCTCGCGTGCACGCCACGCCGTGATCGCGCGCGCGAGCGCATGTGCGAGCGCAGCGGGCGAGGGCGCATCGAACACGAACCCGGTGCCTTCACCGGGATGCTCGTCGTCGTCGATCACGGTGTCGGCGAGGCCACCGGTGCGTCGCACGATCGGCGGAGTGCCGTAGCGCATGCCGTAGATCTGCGTGAGCCCGCACGGCTCGAAGCGCGACGGCACGCAGAACAAGTCCGCACCGGCGAAGATGCGATGCGAGAGCGCTTCGTCGTAGCCCTGGCGATGCGCGACCTGACCGGGATGCGTGGCGACGATCTTCGCGAGCGCGTCCACGAGCGCGGGCTCGCCCGAGCCGAGCACCGCGAGCTGGGCACCTTCGGCGAGCACCGGCGCCATCGCTTCGAGCAACAGATCGATGCCCTTTTGCCAGGTGAGCCGACCGACCAGCCCGAAGAGCGGAACGTTCGCGTCTTCGTGCAGCCCGAGCTCGCGCTGCAACGCGACCCGCAGCTCGCGTTTGGTGCCGAGGCTCTTGCTGTCGTAGCGCCGCGGCAACGCCATGTCGCGCGCGGGATCCCACGTGCGCTCGTCGATGCCGTTCAAGATGCCGGTGACCGCGGTGCCGCGCGATCGCAGCAAGCCATCGAAGCCGATGCCGCCTTCGGGCGTGCGGATCTCGTCCGCGTACGTGGGGCTCACCGTCGTGATCGCGTCGGCGTAGTAGAGCCCGGCCTTGAGGTACGAGACCTCGCCGTAGAACTCGAGGCCGTGCATCGTGAACGACGACGGTGGCGCGGCGATCTCGGGAAGGATCGCAGGCGGGAAGCGCCCGGCGAACTGCAGATTGTGCACGGTCACGACCGTGGCCGGACGGCCGCCGCCCCACCACGAAAGATATGCGGGCACGAGCGCAGCCTGCCAATCGTGCGCGTGCACGACGTCGACCGGCCAACCGAGCGTCGGCGATGCGATGGCTGCCATCGCGGCCGCACGCGCGAGCATCGCGAAGCGCAGATGATTGTCCGGATGATCGTGACCGTCCGCGTCGAGGTACGGCCCGCCCGGGCGACGAAACAGCGGGTCGCACTGCAGCAGCCACACCTTCACGTCGCTGCCCGGCAGGGTCGTCGACCACAAACGCGCCGGACCGACGCGCAACGGATCACCGAGCTCGAGCCGCAGCTCCGGCTTCACACGCTCGAGCACGTCGCCGTACGCGGGCAACAGCAGCCGAACATCGTCACCGGCCTCGCCGAGCGCCTGCGACAACGCGGTCACGACGTCGGCGAGCCCGCCGGTCTTGACGAGCGGCACCGCCTCGGAGGCAACCTGCAGGATCCGCATCGCGCGTGAGCGTAGAGCGGTCGCGCCCCGGCGTCGATCCCGGTGAACTCGGTTCTCGGGTGAGCCGTCGCGCACGCTTTCCGACCCGCGAAAGAAGTGGCACAACAGGCCCCCCGTGGGCCCGCTCTACACCGAGCTGAACTCCGCGCTGCGCGGCACGCTGGCCATCATCCTCGCCGGTGGACGCGGTGCGCGACTGCGTGCGCTGACCGAAGACGAAGCGAAGCCGGCGTTGCCGTTCGCCGGCAAGTTCCGCGTGATCGACTTCCCGCTGTCGAACTGCTTGAACTCGGGCTTGCGTCGCATCGGCGTCGTCACGCAGTACCGCGCGCACACGCTCATCTCGCACATCCAACGCGGTTGGAGCTTCCTGCGCGGCGAGCTCGGCGAGTTCGTGGAGCTGTGGCCCGCGCAGCAACAGACCGAGCAAGCGAGCTGGTACGCGGGCACGGCCGACGCGATCTTCCAGAACCTCGGCGTCATCCGTGGTCACCGTCCGAAGTGGGTGCTGATCCTCGCGGGCGATCACGTCTATCGCCAGGACTACAGCCGCTTGCTCGCGAGCCACATCGAGTCGGGCGCGCAGGTCACGGTCTCGTGCGTCGAGGTGCCGAGCAAGCAGGGCCGCGAGTTCGGCATCGTCGAAGCCGACGAGCACGGCGTCATCAAGCGCTTCTGGGAGAAGCCCGCGAATCCGCCGGAGATCCCCGGACGACCGGGCACGTGCTACGCGAGCATGGGCATCTACGTGTTCGACGCGGAGATGCTCATCGACGAGCTCGCCAGCGACGCGCGCAATCCCGACTCGAGCCACGACTTCGGCAACGACGTGCTGCCCAAGCTGGTGAAGCAGGGCAGCGTGCACGCGCACGCGTTCGGCGGTAGCTCGGTGATGTCCGAGGGCGCCACCGAGCCCTACTGGCGCGACGTCGGCACGCTCGACGCGTACTGGGAAGCCAACGTGGATCTGTTGCGCGTGATCCCGGCGCTCGATCTCTACGACGCGAAGTGGCCGATCTGGACGTACCAGGTGCAGCGCCCCGCGGCGAAGTTCGTGTTCAACGACGACGATCGCCGCGGCTATGCGGTCGACTCGTTGGTGTCCGCGGGCTGCGTCGTGTCGGGCGGGCGCGTGAAGGGCTCGCTCTTGTTCACCGACGTGCGCGTGAACTCGTACGCCGACATCAGCGACTCGCTGCTGCTCTCCGGGGTCGTGGTCGGACGTCGCGTCACGCTGCGCAAGTGCATCGTCGCGCCGGGCTGCAAGCTGCCCGAGGGCATCGTCATCGGCGAAGACCCGGTCACCGACTCGCGTCGCTTCGAGCGCACGGCGGCCGGGGTCACGCTGGTGACGCCGGGGATGCTCGAAGGTCTCTGACGCCGACGCGCTCGGGCTCGCCGATCCAGCGCGGGGCGTCGAGCAAGCGGCCGCGCGCGTGCATGAAGACGCGCGCGCGTCCGAGTGCCGGTGAGCAACCCGCGTTGTAGACGTGCAGCGGTCGCGGGCCCGCGAGCGCGTGCGCGTGCGGGCGATGGCGATGACCGTGGAGCACGAGATCGCAGCGGCCGTGGAGGCGTGCGAGCAGCTCGCGCCCGTTCGCGAGCGGCTCGCTGAACGGCAGGCCGAGCGCGCTGCCCAGCGCTTCGAGCGTCGACTCGTGCGCGAGCGGTAGCGGATGGTGGTGCATGCACACGACCACGAGCGCATCGGGCTCCGCATCGTCGACGGCGCGATCGATCGCATCGAGATCGTCGGGGGTGAGCTCACCGTGCGCGACGAAGGCCCAGCCGGGGTTTGGTCGCGTGCTGTCGACCAACACGAGGTGCAGCCCCGGCTTGCGCTCGATCGCGACGCGCCGGCCACCCATCGTGAGCTCGGCGATGTCGTCGCCGAGTCGATCGTGATTGCCCGGCACGACGGTGAGCCGTCGCGTGCGCGCGAGCGGCTCGAACACCGCGAGGAAGCGCTCGAGCTCGTCGAGCTCACCGCGCTCCGTGATGTCGCCGGTCACGACCACGTGGTCGACCGCGGAGAGTCGGCCGACCAGCTCGGCGCAACGCTGCTCGAGCCGACGACCCGCGCCGAAGTGGAGGTCCGAGAGATGGACGACGCTTCCGGTGATCACCAGCTCAACGTGATCGATCGCGATCACGATCGGATCACGCCGATGTGACAACTGATTGCACGCGATCGAGTTCACGCGATCGTCACTGCACGGCCCTCGGAGCGTCGCTGATCGATGGTTCGATGGCAGCGCACGACCGGAGGACTCCGATGTCGCATGGTGTCGATCTGGATCCGACCTTCGTCGCCGCGAGCACGGCCGCGATATCGCTCGGCGCACGCACGCTACTGTGCACCTGTGCACTCATGCGGGTGCGCAAGCCGGTGCCGCCGCTGCATGTCGCGCCGCCCATCTCCGTGCTCAAGCCGCTTTGTGGCGTCGACGACGGCTTGCTGGCCAACCTGCGATCGCTGGCGGAGCAGGACTATCCCGGCGACTTCGAGCTCGTGCTCGGCGTGACCGCGGCCGACGACGCGGCGCTGCCGGTCGCGCGTCGGCTGCAGCGCGAGTACCCCGAGCTGCCGATCACGATCGTCGTCGGCGACCCCGATGCGGCCATCAATCCCAAGGTCGCGAACCTCGTCGGCATCGCGAACGTGGCACGTCACGAGGTGCTGCTCGTCAGTGACTCCAACGTGCGCGTCGCGCCCGACTACCTGCGCGCGATGGCGGCCGAGCTCGGCCAGCCCGGCGTCGGTCTCGTCGGCAATCTGATCGCCGCCGATCACGAGCGCGGCACCGGTGGGGTGCTCGAGAGCCTGCAGCTCAACGGTTTCATCGCGGGCTCCGTGAGCGGCGCGGCTTCACTGCTGCGACATCCCTGCATCATCGGCAAGTCGATGATGCTGCGACGCAGCGACCTCGATCGCCTCGGTGGTTGGGAACGCTTCGGCGCCGTGCTCGGCGAGGACTACGTCATGGGGCGCACCTTCGCGGCCGCCGGCATGGGCGTCGCGATTTCGTCGTACGTCGTGAAGACGGTGGTCGGGCGCTGGTCGGTGTCGCGCTTCGTGCAACGTCACCTGCGTTGGGCGCAGCTGCGGCGGTGGATCGCGCCCGGCGTGTTCGTGCTCGAGCCGCTGATGAGCCCGACGCCGTGGCTGCTGACGCTCGCATGGTGCTCGCTGCTCTTCGGTGGTGCGATGGGCCTCGCGCTCGCGATCGTCGGCGCCGCGTGGGCCTTGTTGCTCGAAGCGCTGCAGTCCCGCGCGCTGCGTGGTCGCGCACCGCGATTGCGCGAGCTGCTGCTCGTGCCGCTCAAGGACATCGCGATGCTCGCGATCTGGTCGATGGCGTGGGTGAAGCGCTCGGTGACGTGGCGCGGCCACGCGTATCGCATCGGCCCCGACTCGCGGCTCTTCGCCATCGACCCACTCGTACCGCAAGACGAACCCACGCCGGCCGTCGCCGGCATGCCGGAGCGCTGAGGACACCATGCGTCGTCGCCGATTCCTGCTGGCCACCTCTGCTGCGCTGGCGGCCGGCGCCGAATCGTCGAACGCGAGCGCGCGCACGACCTCGCCGTTTCTGCACGGCATCGCGAGCGGTGACCCGCTCGCCGATCGCGTCGTCTTGTGGACGCGCGTGAGCGTCGAACGCAACGCACGACCCCAGGTGCGCTGGGTGATCGCGGAGGACGATCAGCTCGCGCGCGTCGTGGCGCAGGGTGTGGTCGCGACGTCGGCGGGCCGCGATCACACGGTGAAGGTCGACGCGATCGGCCTGCATCCCGGCACGCGCTATTGGTACGCGTTCGAGCTGGACGGCCACCGTTCGCCGATCGGTCGCACGCGCACGCTGCCAGTCGGCCACGTCGAGCGCGCTCGCTTCGCGGTCGTGTCGTGCGCGAACTTCCCCACCGGCTTCTACGTCGTGTACGCCGCGATCGCGAAGCGCGACGACATCGACGCGGTCGTCCATCTCGGCGACTACATCTACGAGTACGCCGATGGCAGCTACGGCAACCATCGCACGCTCGGACGCGTGTCCGATCCGCCGCACGAGTGCGTGAGCTTGTCCGACTATCGTCGCCGCCACGCGAGCTACAAGCTCGACCCCGATCTGCAGGACGTGCACGCGCGCCATCCGTTCGTGGTGGTGTGGGACGATCACGAGTCGGCCAACAACGCGTGGCGCGGCGGCGCGGGCAACCATCAGCCGCGCGAGGGCGAGTGGGCGTCGCGACGTGCGTCGGCGGTGCGGGCGTATCGCGAGTGGATGCCGATCCGCGACACCGATCCCGACGCGCTCGCGATCCATCGCTCGCTGCGGTGGGGCGACCTCGTCGATCTGTTGATGCTCGACACGCGGCTCACCGGTCGCGACAAGCAGCCGCGCTCGGCACGCGACGGGGGTCGCAGCCTGCTGGGCGCTGCACAAGAAGCCTGGCTCGACGACGCGCTCGCGCGCTCGCAAGAGGACGGCGTCGCGTGGCGCATGCTCGGCCAGCAGGTGCGCATGGGCCAGCTGCGCGCGAAGAACGGCACGTCGCCGCGACTCGACGTGTGGGACGGTTATCCGCAGGCGCGCGATCGATTCCTCTCCGGGCTCGAACGCGGTGGCATCCGCGACGTCGTCGTGCTCACCGGCGACACGCACAGCAGCTGGGCGCTCGAGCTGCATCGCGATCCGTTCGCATCACCGCCGACGCCTGCGGTCGCGGTCGAGCTCATCACACCGGCGGTGAGCTCGCCGGTGCTCGCCGGCGCACCCTCGCCGGACCGCTTGCTCGCGTCGCATCCGCATCTGCGTTGGGTGGATTTCCGCCACCGCGGTTACGTCGCGCTCGACGTGAGCACGACGCGAATGCTCGCGACGTGGCATCTCGCGCGCGACGTGAGCACGCCGCATGCCGACGTGCCGGCCGCGCGCACGTTCGAGGTGCGACGCGGTGAAGCACGCTTGCGTGCGTCCGAGCTGCCCGACGACGGGTGAATGCGGCTGGTGCTCGCGCGTGTTAAGTGGCAGCTTAACCCGCGGGATGCACCTCCTGCAAGACCCGCTGACGCTCTTCATCGTGCAGGCGGTGCTCATCATCACCGCCGCCCGCGTGATCGGACTGCTCGCGCGCCGACTCGATCAACCGATGGTGATCGCGGAGATCGTCGCCGGCATCGTGCTCGGTCCCTCGGTGCTCGGGCTCGTCGCGCCCGACGTGCTCGCGACCATCTTCCCGACCGGCTCGCTGAAGATGCTGGGGTTGATGAGCCAGACCGGGCTCGTGTTGTTCATGTTCCTCGTCGGGCTCGAGCTCGATCCCACGATGCTGCGCGGCCGCGGCAAGAGCTCGGTGATGATCAGTCACTGCAGCATCATCGTGCCGTTCGCGCTCGGCGTCGTGCTATCGCTGTGGCTGCGGCCCGCGCTCGGCGAGCCGGCCGACAGCCTCTCGTTCGCGCTGTTCATGGGCGTCGCGATGGCGATCACCGCGTTCCCGGTGCTGGCCCGCATCCTCACCGAGCGGCAGCTCTTGCGCACACCGATCGGTGCGGTCGCCATCGCGTGCGCAGCGGTCGACGACATCACCGCGTGGTGCGTGCTCGCATTCGTCGTCTCGATCGTCCGCGCCGGTGGCGTGTTCGATGCGGTGTGGACGACCGCGTTCGCGCTCGTCTACGTCTTCACGATGCTGTACGTGGTGCGACCGCTGTTGCACCGCCTCAGCGCGCGCATGGGTACCGATCGCGGCCCCAGTCAGAACGTCATCGCCGCGGTGTTCGTGGTGCTGTTCGCGTCGGCCTGGACCACCGAGCTCATCGGCATCCACGCGCTCTTCGGTGCGTTCATGTTCGGCGCCATCGTGCCCAAGGAGAACGGCTTCGCCCGCGTGCTCGCGGAGAAGCTCGAGGACGTCGTCGTCGTCTTCCTGTTGCCGCTCTTCTTCGCCTACAGCGGCCTGCGCACGCAGATCGGGCTGCTCGACTCCGCGTCGCACTGGGTGTGGTGCGCGCTCATCATCTTGCTCGCGTGTCTGGGCAAGTTCGGCGGCAGCTTCGTGCCGGCGCGCCTCACCGGCTTGGGCTGGCGCGAGTCCGCGGCCGTCGGCGTGCTGATGAACACGCGTGGTCTGATGGAGCTCGTCGTGCTCAACATCGGGCTCGACCTCGGCGTCATCTCGCCGACCGTGTTCACGATGATGGTGCTGATGGCGTTGTTCACCACCTTCATCACCTCGCCGATGCTGCAGTGGGTGTATCCGCTCGAGCTCCTGCGCAAGGACATCATCCGGCGCCAGGCGCCGGTGGCCGCCGCGGTGCCGCGCGATCAGCCGGCGCTCTCCGTGATGGTCTGCGTCGCGGACGCGCGATCGGCCGCGCCGATGGTGCACCTCGCCGCGGGTCTGGTCGGCCGCAAGGCGAGCGCGGATCAAGTGCTCGCCTTGCACCTGCGTGCGCCCGCCGAGCGCACCTCGTCGGTGATCGCGGGCGCGACCGAGTACGCGCTGGCACCGGCCTCGCGCGCGAGCGAGGCCGCGGCCGCGCACGGGCTCGCGCTGCGCACACTCGCGTTCGACTCCGCCGATCCGGCGCGCGACATCTGCGAGGTCGCGGCGGTGAAGGACGTCGATCTCGTGGTGATCGGTGCGCACCGTCCGTTGGTCGGTCACGCGCACCTCGGTGGTGTCGTGCGCCGCGTGCTGGAGAACGCACCCGCGAACGTCGGTGTGCTCTTGCCGCGCAGCACCGGTGAGATCACCCGGATCCTCGTGCCGTTCGCCGACAACCCCCACGATCGGCTCGCGCTCGAGCTCGCACGCCGACTGCACGCGACCTGGGGCGCACAGGTCACGGTGCTGCACGTCACCGCGCCGAGCTCCACGCGCGGACCGGCAGCGCGCGCGATGGTCGACGAGGTGTTCCCCGGCGAGGTCGGAGGTGCGCACGTCCGCTTCAAGGTGGTCGAGCACGCCGATGCCGCGCAGGCGGTGCTCGACGAGAGTCGCCACGAGTGTGAGCTCGTCGTCGTCGGTGTCGGTCGCGAGTGGGGCATGCCGCAGCGCGCGTTCGGTCTGCGCACCGAGCGTCTGCTCGAGCAGGGCACGGCGAGCTTGCTGGTCGTGCGCGCGTCGGCGGAGCCGTTGCCGATGCGTCAGGCCGCGGCGCCCGAGCGCGATCCCGGCGAGCG
>DASZPU010000223.1:0-4196 GCA_035550195.1 Nannocystaceae bacterium | reverse complement strand
GTCGCGACCGGCGAGCCGCTGCTCATCCCGCACATCGAGCTCGCGCAGGTCTCTGCGCAGGTGAACCCCGCGTTGTTGCCGATGCTCGAGAAGGTCGGGCTCACCAGCGTCATCGTGGTGTGCCTGCGCGCGCGCGAGAAGCGGCTGGGCTTCATCGGGCTGTCGCGCATGGGCAAGGGGCGCCCCGCGTACAACGAGGACGATCTCGCGCTCGCGCAGGATCTCGCCGACCGTGCTGCGCTCGCGATCGAGAACGCGCGGCTCGTCGACGAGCTCGAGCTGCGCGTCGCGGCCCGCACCGCGCAGCTCGAGGCCGCCAACGCCGAGCTCGAATCGTTCTGCTACTCGGTGTCGCACGACTTACGCGCGCCGCTGCGCGCGATCGATGGCTTCTCGCAGATCCTCCAGCTCGAGCACAGCGAGCATCTCGACACGGAGGGTGAACGGATCATCTCGGTGATCCGCAAGAACAGCCAGCGCATGGGCCAGCTCATCGACGATCTGCTGCGGTTCTCGCGGCTCGGCCGCGCCGCGTTGCGGCTCACCGACGTCGCCATGGGACCGCTCGCGGAGGCGGCCTGGGCCGAGGTGCGCGACCCCGCTCGCGAGATCACCATCGTGATCGACGAGCTCGCGACCGTCTCGTGCGATCGCGAGCTCATGCGCCAGGTGTGGACCAACCTGCTCGGCAACGCGGTGAAGTACACGCGCGATCGGCCCGACGCGCAGATCCACGTCGCGTGCAGCGTCGACGCCAACGAGGCGCGCTTCGAGGTCGAGGACAACGGCGACGGCTACGATCCCCGCCACGCCGACAAGCTCTTCAAGGTGTTCCAACGCCTCCACGGCCACACCGAATTCGAGGGCACGGGTGTCGGGCTCGCGCTGGTCGCACGCATCGTCGGGCGCCACGGCGGCCGCGTGTGGGCGGAAGGCCGTCCCAAACAGGGCGCGACCTTCGGGTTCTCGCTACCGAGGGTGAGGGTGCAATGAAAGACGATTACAGCGCGGTGGAGATATTGCTGGTCGAGGACAGCGAAGAGGACGCCGAGCTCACCATGCGCGCGCTGACGAAGGCGCGACTCGCCAACGCCGTGCACCGCGTCAGCGACGGGCAGGAGGCGCTCGATTTCCTGTTCTCGACCGGGCCGTACGCGCACAACGAGGCCAAGCCGCGCGTGGTGCTGCTCGACCTCAAGCTGCCGAAGATCGGCGGCATCGAGATCCTGCAGGCGATTCGCACCGACCCGCGCACCGCCACCACGCCGGTGGTCGTGCTCACCTCGTCTGCGGAGGATCGCGATCTCGAGGAGTGCTACCGCCTCGGGGTCAACAGCTACATCGTGAAGCCCGTCGAGTTCGCCAACTTCGTGAAGGCGGTCGAGCAGCTCGGCTTCTACTGGGCCGTGCTCAACCGCACCTTGCGGTGATCACGGGAACGCGGATCCCGAATTCGCAGCGCCGCCGTGACCGAGGCCGCGGACGAGGAACTTGAAGTAGCTGTCGAGGAACACGCGCCGCGCATCACCGCTGTCGTCGGCTCCGAGCTCGTCGCCACGCCACGCCCACACCAAGCCTTCGATCGCGAGGCGAACGTGCATCGCGAGCAGCTCGTGGTCGTCGCACGCCTCGCGCGGATGAGCGCGCAAGATGTTGGTGGCGTGACGCGTGAACAGGCGCGCGTGGGCCGGGAGATCGGCGGAGTCGGTGTTGCCGGTGAGTCGGTACAACCAGCGATGGCGATCGACGAACTCGAAGTACGCGCCGCACAGCATGCAGAGGCTCTGCTCGGCAGCGACGTCGAGCGTGCCGATCGACTCGAAGCGGGCCTCGGATTCGTCGTGGACGCGCGTGCGCAGCTCCTGCAACAGCGCGGCCTTGCCGTCGAAGTACGTATACAGGTGGGTGGCGCTGATCCCGACCCGCTCGGCGATCCGGCGGATCGTGAGCCCGGCTTCGCCGTGCTCGCAGCCCAGCTCCCAGGCAGCATCGAGGATGCGACGGCGTAGATCGACGAGCTCGTTCGACTCCGTCACATGAAGCCGCTCCCTTCCCCCACGACACCACGGTCGCGCAGGCTTGGCAAACGGGGGCGCGTGCAGGGCCGCAACCGTGCGCGGCGGCTCCGATCCCGGTGATGTAACGACGCGTGCGCGCGCGGGCAGACCCGCGCTCGGCTGGATCGCGCGCGCTCCCGAGCGCGCTGATCGTCCGATCGCGAAGCCCCGAGAAATCTCGTTCAGCCGGGCTCGGCCGCTGGGCAGCTGTGCCGCGGCCGTGCGGCGCACGAAGACGGTGGACGGCGCGTCGCGTTAGCGGCAAGATGCGCGGCAACGTTCGCGCAAGCGTTCGGGAGTCCACCATGCTCAGTCCGATCCTCTTGATCGAAGATGATCCCGGCGATGCGAGTGTCGTGCGACGCACGTTGAGCGCGTGCCGAATCTCGAACGAGCTCGTCGTGATCGGTGATGGCGGCGAGGCGCTCGACTACCTCTTCGGGCTCGGTACGTGGCAGCACCGTGATGTCCGCGAGGTGCCGGCACTCGTGCTGCTCGACCTGGCGCTGCCGACGATCGACGGGCTCGAGATCATGCGGCAGATCCGTGCCGAGCCGCTGACGCGGCTGTTGCCGGTCGTGATCCTCACCGCGTCGCGCGAGCAAGCCGACGTGCTGCGCGCATACGGTGCGGGTGCGAGTGGTTACGTGGTGAAGCCACGCGACCTCGGCACGTTCGGCGAGGCGGTGCGCGAGCTGGGCCACTACTGGCTGCATCTCAACGCGAGCGCGACGCCGCCGTTCCGGGCCACCGGCACGGTCTGATCCGCGGCGTGCGGCCGCGCTCGGTGTGGCGATCGCGTCGAGTGCTCGTCGCATCCGCGCAGCCATTTTCGCTGGCGTCGTACATGCAACTGCGTGCGCGACGTGAAGCGCATCTGCAGCATGGTCGTCACCGTCGCGGTCGGGCTTCCGATCGCAGGGTGCGCCGCGCAGGCGGATCGCGCTGCGGTCGCGCCGACCGAGGCCGTGTACATCTCCGCCGATTTGGCGGCGACGTGCGAGGTCGGGCCGCGCGACCGTTTCGAGTTCGATCGCGCCAGCGCACCGCAGCCACCGACCGAGTGCTACGCCGCCGCGATGCACGACGATGCAGTGCTCGACATCCCCGAGGGCGCGCCGCCGGAGAAGCGCGCGCGGGCGATCACGCGGTATCTCCAGAGCGAGTGATCATCGCTCCCAGCGGCGCACGCCGACGTCGTCGCCGCATGCGAGCGGATCGGCGAAGCCCACGACTGGCTGGTGATCGTCGGTGAACGCGCCCATCGCCGCGCACGGGCCGTCGGTTGCGGGCATGTCGTCGGCGAGCTGCGGATCGGCTTCGACCGACGCATCGTCGAAGGCATAGCTCGCGCGCCAGCCCGCGAGATCGAAGGCCGCGCCGGCCATGCCGTAGTTGGTCGACTCCGCAAACCCGAACGACGCCGGGCCGGCCTCGCGGTGATAGCAGTTGTCGTCGAGCGCGATGCCGGCCGCGAGCGCATCGTGGCGCTCGTCGTCCATGTAAGGATCGAAGAGCACGGTGCGGCGGTCCTGCACTTGCTCGTCCGAGGTGTCGACGAGCAGATTGTTCGCGAACGCGTTCTCGGTGACGTCGGGCCAGGGCCCGCCCGCGCCGTCGATCCAGTCCAGGCTGGGTGACACGTAGAAGCCGATATCGGCGACGATCGTGTTCGCGAGGAACTGTTGGTCCCACTGGTGCGTCGGTCCGCCGAAGTCCTCGCTCGCGATGCCGGTGCCGCTGTTCACGATGACGTTGTGGTGCACGAGCGCGTGCGCGGTGCCCATGCCGACGCCGAACCACGCGCCTTCGATGTAGCTGTCGACGAGCTCGAAGCTCGAGCCGATCGCACCGGCGTGCTTGTACTTCACGCCGAAGCCGGAGAACTGCGAGTCGGGACCGCCGCTCTGGTAGAACGCGCAGCGACGGATCGCGATGACCCCGTCGTTGCTGAACATCACGAGGTTGCCGCTGTTGCCGGTCTGGTTGCCGTTCTCCGCGGCAGTGCGATCGTAGTTGTCCGCGAACACGCTGTCGCGGATCTCGACGTCGCTGCTGCCGAGGATCTCGAGGCCCGCGACGTTGTCGGCCGCGGTGCCGTCGGTGTCGTAGACGAGCGCGTGCGCGACGACGACGTCC
>DASZPU010000222.1:0-9390 GCA_035550195.1 Nannocystaceae bacterium | reverse complement strand
GCAGGGGCGTTGAGGACGAGCAGCGAGGCCGCGATGCCATCGTAGATCTTCGGCAACGCCGCTGCATCACTGCCGAGCGCGACGATGGCGTCGCGGAGACACTCGAGCAGCGCGGCGAGCCCGTCGCCCGCACGCCCCATGCGTGTCAGCACCTCCGCGCGACCGATGTGGATCGCGAGGCCGTCAGCTCGACGTGCGCGATTCGTTGCACCCATGGTCGCGACTGCGCGGTCATAGGCCGCGAGCGATTCCACGAAGCTCCCGCGATCGAACAGCGCGTTGCCGATGCCGGCGTGAAGGCGCGCCACGATCAGCGGATCGGTTCGTGTAGTGGTGGTCGCGAGTGCATCGCGGTAGACTCGTTCGGCGTCGCGCGGCTGGGCCTCGCCGAGCAGCAGGCCGCCGCGACACAGCTCCAGTCGGAGCTCGTCGGGCTCGGAGATCCCGCGCCGACGGGAGATCGCAACGGCCGCCCGCAACCACTGTGGCGCGCGCGCGTTGCCACGGCGTACGTGAGGCAGCACGCACACGAGCTCGATCGCAGCGCTTGCCGCGATCGCATCGTTACCGATCGCCATCGCACCGTGAAAGGCGTCGCCGAGCGCCGTGTCGGCGGCATCGAATTCCGCGGCGCCACTGCGCGCAAGGCCGAGCAGCAGCGCAGCCTCTGCGTGCAAGGCAGGGAGATCCTGCGCAGTGCGTCGGACGACGCCGAGTGCGAGCTCGGCGGACTCGTCGTGACGGCCGAGCTCGAGCGCCGCGCTTGCGCGCGCGAGCTGCTCGCGCTCGGCCGCGAAGTGCTCGGGATCTTGCGGTGCAGCCGTGTCGGACGGATCTGGAAGACGGCAGCTCCTGGGATCACGCAGGCGCGCTACGACATCCGGCGCACGCGTCACCGTCTCGCGATCGGCGTGGTCGAGCGCATCGATCACGGCCGAGAGCGCGAGTCGTTGGTGCTCGAGACATCGGATGCGTTGTGCACCGACCTCGGTATCCATCTGCGCGTTCGTCGACATCGCGACGCACGCGTCACGCCGTTCACTGCGCCACGCGTCGGTCCATGCGTCGATCGACGTCGTCGTCGCGTCGAGCAGCTCGCCGAAGAACGGAGCGTCGCTGCCCGCGAAGGCCGCGGACATCTCGGCCTTGCGATCCTCGTTCCAGACCTCGTCCATCGCGGACTCGGCGGTGCCGCACCCGCCTTCGCGCTGCAGGCTCGCAGCGACGAGGCCCACCGTCGCGGCGCCGCCGAGCAACCACCAGAACCGTCTCCGCCACGGCGCTCGTCGCAGTGCGGCCGCGAGCTCGTGCATGCCGGCGTAGCGCTCGCCGGGCGACTGGGCGAGCCCACGTTCGATCGCCCGCGTCACGCCGGGCGTCACCACTGCGCCAGATCTGCGACGGCGACGCGCGCCGCCGAGGATCGCGGTCGCGATGGCTTCACTGTCGTCGCCGACGAACGGATGCTCGCCGTGCAACGCTTCGTAGAGCGTGACGCAGAGCGCGAACTGGTCGGCTCGGACATCGATCTCTTCGCCGCCGAGCTGCTCGGGCGCGGCATAACGCAACGTGCCGAAGAATCCCGGGGGTGCGATCGAATCCCCGTCGCTGCGAGTCGCGCGCGAGAGCCCGAAGTCGGCGATGCGCGGCCGACCATCGAGGTCGACCAGGATGTTGCTGGGTTTGATATCGCCGTGGACGATCCCGGCAGCATGAGCGGCCGCGAGGCCATCGGCGCACGCGACGAACACGTCGACCACTCGGCGTGGCCCGGGACGTTCGCGTCGCAGCCACGCACCGAGCGTGCCACCGTCGACGAACTCCATCGCGATGTAAAGCCGCGTGCCATGCAATCCGAGACCGTAGATCGTCGTGACGTTGGGATGCGCCAGCGCGGCCATGGCCCGCGCTTCGTGATGCGTGCGCGAGCGCGCGGCATCCTGTATGTCGTGATCGTAGAGCTTCAACGCGACCGCGCGATCGAGCTCGAGGTCCCAGGCGAGCAGCACGACCGCCATGCCGCCGGCCCCGAGCGGACGCACCACGTGGTAGCGCCCATCGACGATCGCACCACTACTGATCCAGCTCTGACTTCGTGCATCCGAAATCCCGAACGCGCGCGCGGCCGAACGCAGCCATGACGACGCCGGTTCGGAGCTCGAATCCATGCGCGCCTAACGTATCAGCTACGGCGCTCGAGCACCGACCGTGCCGTGGCCGCGACGAAGGCGTCGCGATCGCTCGCGAGCGCGTGCAGTGCCGCGAGCGCGGGCGCGTCTGCGTGGTGTCGCAATGCGATCGCCACCGTCGCCCGCACGTCCGCATCGGCGTCGTCGATGTGCGAGATCACGAGGGCCTCATCGGCGGTCGCGCCTGCGTTGCCGAGCCCGCCGAGCGCGGCCACGACGTCCTGCGGCATTTTCGCAGCCGCCAGCTCCTCACGCAGTCGGCCGCGCAACGCTGCACCCGTGATCGGGTCGATCTCGCCGATGCGTCTCGCGACCGTGCCGAGCGGGTATGCGATCGCACGGCGCTCGTCGTCGCGATGGTCGCGGCGCGCAGCTTCGAGTCGCGCGAGCAGGAACTTCGCCGTGCTCGGTTGCGGACGCCACAGGAATGCGAATCGCTGCAGCCACGCTCGATAGCTGGGGTGCTCGCGGAGCTCGTCGCGTCCGAGCAGCTCGACGAGCAACCTCTGAGCTTCGGGTGTGCCCGCCGATGCGAGCATGTCGACGACGAGACTGCGCGACCGCGGATCTTCGTACGTGTCGAAGAGCGGCCGCAGATCGACCGCGAGCTCGGGCCATCCACGCAGCCGTCCCGTCGCCTGCACGATGAAGTCCGGCTCCGGGCGCATGCCCGCGGCGGCGACGTGCACCGCCATCGCGACGTCGGCGGCGTCCAGCTCTTCGGCGAAGCGTTGGGCCAGGAGACGCCGCGCCTCGTCCTCGTTCGGCGCCGCGCTGGGATCGATGCGGATCAGCTCCGCGAGCTCCGGCGATGTCACGACCGGCTCGATCGACACCGAGCGCCGCTCCAGCACGAAGCGAGTGCGCGCTCCGAAGGTGTCGGCCTCGTCACCGGCTGCGACGGTCTCGTGCGCTTCGATCCGCGTGGTTCGCTCGCGCTCGTCGAGCACCATCGTGAGCTCACCGCTGGCCTCGGGCAGTGTCTCGGTCGCAACCGCGTCGAAGCGCGCGTAGCCCTGCAACGTGCGCACGATCCGGTGCGGCGACACGCGCTCGTACGTGACGTCGGCGAGGCCGGAGCCTCCGACCACCGTCGCCGCCTCGGTCGCCGGCGAATGCAGATCGATCTGCGTGAACAGCCCGGAGACGACGTGGCGAAGAAGCGGAGACGCGTCGTGGGAGAAGGCGAGCTCGCGTACGGTGCCCTGGTCGTCCAGCACCGCCCAGCAGGTGTGCCCCACGAGCTCGCCCGGGTCATCGATCGCGTTGCTACCCATCAACGTGATCTCGTGGCGATCCAGCTCGCGCAGCGTCACGGCGAGCACCGTGACATCGCGCGACGGCGCGAGCACGCGCAGCTCGAGCGCTCCCGAAAGACGTACGCCCGCGATCAACCCGAAGTCGACCGGCAGAGCCGCGACCGGGACCTCGCTGTCGATCGCCCACTCGAAGCGATAGCTCGCGACCTCGCCGGGTGTGAAGCGTACAGAGGCGAGCGCGGGCTCGCTCGGCACGAGCGCTTGCGCGGGCTCGCACGCGAGTGCGAGCACGAAGGCACCGTAGATCGAGATTGGTACACGCATCACGGCCACATCCCCAGCGGAAGGTCGGCACGTAGCGCGGGATCGGTGAGCTCGAGACGCTCGTGGATACCACTCCACTCGAACAGCTCCCACTCCTCGCTCCCGAACGGATACTCGACGTAGAGCGCAAGGCGGCCCGCCAATGTCGACAGTCGCAAGGCGATGTCGGCGACGAAGTCGAGCTCGAGCTGTCGCTCGCCCGCCACCTTTGTTTCCTGCGCGTGCAGCCCCACGTGCACGGGCAATCCGACGCTCACGATCTGCACGGCGCCACGGATCCCGGCGCTCGCAACTCCGCCGATGCCGACACCGACCTGCGCGCGACCATCCACGCCGAGCTGGGGCTCGAGCCGGCCGTCGATGCCGAACGTGACCTGCTCCGGGTCACACTGCTTGCGCGCGGAGGCGAGCTCGCCACGGGCCGACAGCGTCGCACCGAAGAAGATGCTCGCCCATGCGGAGCCTGTGATCGGCACCGGCCCCGCCCAGACAGTGAACGTCGGATGCGTCGCCGGGACGTCGATCACTTGGATCCACGGATCCGGCGCCCAGGTGGTGACGAACGTCTCTTGGGCCTCGAGTGCGTCGATGTGCTGCCCGAGCAACACCAGCTTCGAGCTCACATGATCGAGACCACTGTCGGAGTCATTGACCTTCACGCGCGCCGCGGTGTCGACAATCGCGATCTGGTGCCCGGCGATCCACGCATCCACGCCGAACCCCGCATGCACCGATCCACTCAGATCGCATACCTCCCCCGACTTGGTGAGGTCCGCGGGCCGTACGTCGAACCCGACGTCGTAACCATAGCCGGCGGCGAACCAGTTCTTGTCACCCATCGCTTCGCGATCCGTCCATGAGTGCCCCAGCGCCAGCTTGTCGGTGCCTCCGACCTTCACCGTCGTGCCGCGATAGCTGGCGAGCTCGGCCATGGCGCGCGCGAGCTTCTTCTTCATCTCGGCGATGTACTGCTCGGCGCCCTTCAGCGACTTCGGCGCGCTGAAGTGGTCGCGGGTAGCACCTACACAGTCCACCTCGTATGCATGCTGCGCGCCGGCAAAAGGCAGACTCGCGACGAAACGACCGTGGAACATCTCCGGCGACCAATCGCAATCGTCGTCGTCGAGATCGAGACAACTCTTTTCACCCTTCGCTTCGCGACGGAGCTCCTGCTTGAGGAAATCGGCGAGCCGACAAGCGGCGGGCCCGCGCGCGAACACGTCGTCGACGAACGCCTGCGTCGGGTTCTTCCACTGCGAAGGCAAGCATCGCGCCGACTTCGCTTTGCTGTCGACGACCGTTCCGAGCTTCGACGGGGCGGCCAACATTCCCGTCGCCGGCATGCTGCGGCGACCGACCGGCGACGCTGCGCCGGGATGTTGCAGGGCAGCGTCGCGGATCCCAGCGCTCGCATCCTGCATGACTTCGATCCGCTCGAACGGATCACCGCTCTGGCGATCGATCGGCGAGATGTCGACTTTGTCGTGACTGTGAATCGGAAATCCCTCGAGGATCCTTCGACCACGATCCGCAGACGCCACCCATTCGCCATATAGCGCGCGGAACTTGGCCTTGCGGCGCTCGTACTCCCGGTACTCGGCTGCGCTCACCGTCGCATTGCGCTGGCGCAGCTTCCGATGGAAGTCCCATTCGTCGCGCAGCCTTCGCGCCCCACACGCGGCGCCCTTGCACCCGAACGAGTACCACTTCGCGCCTTTTGCGAGCACCGCGGCGAGCGCGTCTGCTTCTGCACTCGACTTACCTTCGTCTTCGATGGGATCCGTTGCATGCGCGATCGAGCTCGGCACTGCGAACATGTCGTTCTTCGGGATGCTGCCGGTACGCAGAACGGCGAGCTGGTGCTTCTGCGCTCTTGCGTCTCGGCGTCGGAGCACGCGGTCGGCGACACCGGGAGTATCGGGCAGATAGGCGATGTCGAGCTCGCACTCGCGATCGCCCGCACACGCGGCGACCGAATCGGTGAATCGCATGCCGTCGTAGACCTCCTCGTAGGCAAACTCGGCGCATGATTCGACCTTCGCGTGGTTCTCTTCCCACACCGGCATGCGATGGGCATCGGCCGCGCTGTCACTGGTGGTGCCCGCGACCGGGTGACGCGTCATGCCCGAGCGCGCGAGCACACTCTTCCCGCGCACCGCCAGCTCGTTCGCAGGCTTCTTCGGACCCGTATAGGAATCCCGCAAGAGGCCATCCCGAAGATCCGTGGGAAGCCGCGCGGCCCCGACGAGCACTTTGCCGTGCGGCGCTTTGGAGGCCTTCGCGTCTGCTTCTGCGAGCGCGAGTACGTGCGGCTTGCACACGTGCTTGTTTTGCTTGCCGCAAGCGCCATCGAGGTAGCCCGGCTTCACGCACTGCGCTGCGGTAGGCGTTGGACAGTCGGCTGCGTGCGCGAGTCGTTCGCCTTTCGGATCGACGGACCCGAGACCGAACACGACACCGAAGAGGGCCACGAGACCCATGCGCGGAAGCGGCATGACCGCGATGGACGAGCGAGGATTCGCCGTGTGACGCGTCGATCGGTGATCTCACTCACGAACAGAAAGTCGGAGAGCCGCTCAGCGTGCGAGGCCTCGGCGCGCACGCTCCTTGATGCGCTCGAACTGCTTGCGCAGTCGCGCGGCGGCGCGCGTAGTAGCGGCGTCACCCTCGGCACCGAGCACGGTCGCGATCTCCGTCCACGGCATCGCCAGCTCGACGCGGAGCACCAAGATCGCACGCTCGTCCTCGTCGAGGATCGTGCGCAAGAGCTCGAGTCGCGGATCGGCGCTCGCGGGCGTGCGCTCGATCGTGGATCGCACTGCTGCGACGAGCGCCGCATGCGGTGCATCCGATAGCGGCACCTGATGGCGACGCCGCACCGCACGCTGAGCCATGCGATCGCGGGCGAGGTTTCGCGCAACGGCATACGCCCATGTGCGAAAGCTGCTCCGCCACGCGAACTGCGGCAACCGCTGCCAGAGACGCTCGCACAGCTCGCTGAACAGGTCGTCGGCATCGTGAGGCGTCGAAGTGGTAGCGCGCACGAAACCGAGCAGCTCGGAGCCGTAGCCGAGGATCGCCACGGTGGCGGCGTCGGCCCAGCGTTCGGCTTCGGCGTGCCGACGGATCTCATCCTCGAGGGCGCTCGACTGCGTCGACGTGGATGCACTCGATGTCGTCACTCTCCCAGAGGATACGCGCAACCATCCGACGGTGCGTGACGATCGCGTTCGCGGCGCCCCAAGGCCCTCCGCGGGAGTCATTCGAAGCGTGCGACCATCACGTCGAGCTCCGCTTCTGCAGCGAGCGCCGGTCCGAGATCGATCATCGTACCGAAGCGGCCGACCATGCCGATGCCCGAGCCTCGCGCGCGTAGCTCGTCGACCAGAGTCTGATCGATGCTGCCGGCGTCATCGAAGTCCGCCCCGCCGACGCGCTCCGAGCTCGGACCGCCGGCAGACTGCGCCCACGCGAGACTGGTCGGATCCTCGCAAGCTGCCACTCCGGTCGAGTCGGAGGACGTGGCTGCGCTCGTGTCGCTCGTGTCGTCCTGCTCCGCGCTCGAGGCATCGTCGCTGCTCGACGACGACCCGCTCGTCGTCGACGTGCTCGTCGGTGCTGCGGAGCTCGAGCCATCTGCGCCCGACGAGGTGCTAGAGCTCGCAGCGATCGGCGGGTCCGCGTTCGGCGAGTAACAGCTCACGCACAGCACGCCCATGAGCACCGTCTTCGGTGGCATGCCCGGTGAAGACGACCTCGTGCGCGCGATGTGACGGGCAGATCCTCGAGCGCGACCCGCGATGACTGCGCGAGTCGGCCCGCCGTAGCGAGCGGCCGAGCAGCACGATGATCGCGGGCCCGTCCATCGTCTCGCCGCGCGGTCGTGCGATGCTCGGTGGGTGAGCCGCGTGACCGAGGGCGGCGCTCCGACCGAGCTCGATGTCGCCCGTGCAGGGCAAGGCACGTCCGGGAGCGCGCGCGGCGAGCCCCGCATCGTGCAGGTCGGTGATTCCGTCGGCCGCTACCGCATCGAGGCGAAGGTCGGACAGGGCGGCCACGGTGCGATCTACCGGGGCCGCGATCCCGCGTTGGATCGCGTGGTCGCGATCAAGCTGTTGCGGGTGGCCGATCACCCGCTCGCGCGCGAGCGACTGCAACGCGAGGCGCGGGCGCTCGCGCAGCTCGAGCACCCCGACGTGGTACGTGTCTTCGACGTCGGCGAGCACGACGGTGCGCCGTTCATCGCGATGGAGTTCCTCGACGGTGAAGATCTCGCGCAGGCGTGGAAGGACTGGCCGCTCGAGGCGCGCATCGACGCGCTGATCGCCGCGGGTCGAGGCCTGTGCGCGACGCATCGCGCGGGCTTGGTGCACCGCGACTTCAAGCCGCTGAACGTCCTGTGCTGCAAGGATGGTCGCGTGGTGTTGGTCGACTTCGGGCTCGTGCGCGAGCTCGACGACGTCGGGTCCACGCCGCGCGTCGCCGATCCGCGCTTCCAGACCGATCCGCGCGCAGCGATCGGCACGCGCGGCTACATGGCGCCCGAGCAGATGGTGCGGCCCGACGTCGACGCGCGTGCGGATCAGTTCGCGTTCGCGGCGGCGCTGTACGAAGCGGCCTACGGCGAGACCGCGTTCGGCAGCGACGGCATGGCGCAGTTCGACGTGATCGCGATGCGCCGGCGCGCGCGTGCGAGCCACAAGACCGGCGCGCCGCGGTGGTTGCGAGCGATCATCGCGCGCGGGCTCGATCCCGACGAGGCCGCGCGCTTCCCCGACATGGACGCGTTGGTCGCTGCGCTCGAGCGCGGACGCGGCGCGCGACGACGTCGGCTCCGACTCGCCGCGCTCGCAGTCGCGGCCGGTGTCGTCGTCGGCTTCGGCGCGGTGGCGCACGAGCGCTCCGACGCGGCCGCGCCGCGCGAGCCCAGCGTGGACACTGCGAACGACGAACGTGCCGAGGCGGAGCGACTCGATCGCCAGCTCGCGATCATCGACGCGGATCAACACGGCTCGCTCGCACGACGACTCGCGGCGCTGGACGCAGCGCTCGTGCAGGCCGATTCGCCGCTGCTGCGGCGCGCGTTGGAGCTGCGGCACGCCGCGCTGCTCGAGCTGGCGGACGATCGCGTCGGCGCGCGCGAGGAGCTGCAGCGCTTGCTCGACGACGCCCGCACCGCCGGCGATCACCGGCACACCGCGCTCGCCCATGTACGGCTCGCGCAGACGTCCATCGACGCGCGCGAGCTCGCGGCCGCCGAGCTCGAGCTGCGCAACGGCGAGAGCGCGGCGACGCGCGCGAACATGCCGGTCGAGTGGGACGCGGAGGTCGAGCGAGCTGCCGGCGCGCTGGCGTTCGCGCACGGCGAGTACACCGCGTCGGAGCGCGAGCACTGGGCGGCGCTCGACCTCGTGCAGGGCACGCCGCGCGAGTCGGCGATGACGACCATGATCGGCAACGCGCTCGGTGCGATCGCCGGCAATCGCGGCGACTTCGAGCTCGCCGCGGACTACTTCGTGCGCGCACGTGCAGCGACGCCCGACGACGATCCGAAGGTGCCCGAGCTCGAGCTCAACCTCGGTGGTGCGTTGTTGGGTCTGCGCCGCGAGCAAGAAGCG
>DASZPU010000221.1:0-2956 GCA_035550195.1 Nannocystaceae bacterium | reverse complement strand
CTGTGCAACGCCGCGCGCGTGGAGAAGAGCTACTGGAGCTCGCCTGCGCTGCAACCCGCGGACATCGAAGCGCAGCTCCTGCTCGGGCTCGCGCAGGCGCGCGACACGGTGCTGCCGGTGATCGAGCAGCGGCCGCGCGTGCGTCCGTTCGTCGAGGACGAGCTCGCGAACGATCCGATCGCGACGCGCTTCGTCGCCGATCCCTCGGGCGAGCGCACGTGCCCCACCGATCACGCCGGCTCGCTCGTGCTCGCGGTCGGCCCCGAGGGCGGCTGGGTGCCGTTCGAGCTCGAGCTCTTCGCGAAGGCCGGCTTCGCCGCCATCGGCATCGGCCCACGCATCCTGCGGGTCGAAACCGCCGTCGTCGCGCTCCTGGCCCGCCTCGGCGGCTGAATCACGCTTCCACCGATCGGTTTCTCCGGGGTCGTCACAAGTCGATCCAGGAGATGGCTTTGCACATGGATAGACCTTGGTGGATGGCGATGGTGGCGGCGCTGGCGTTGGGTGGTTGCACGACCTCGCCGCACGGCGAGAACGACGAGCACGACGGCGAGCAGGAGACCGCCGATCCGACCGGCAGCGAGTCGGAGAGCACCGGTGATCTTCCCGACGACGGCATCGACGCGCACGTCGAGTGCGGCAACACCAAGGCGCTCGCCCCGGACGCGAACGAGCTGGCCGTGAACGCCGAAGGCGACGCGAGCGTGGGCCTCGCGCTGCTCGGTCGGTTGGGTGAGCAGAGCGACAACGTCTTGCTGTCGCCGCTGTCGCTGCGTACCGCGTTCGGTCAGGTGTACGCCGGAACCTCGGGCACGTCGCGCACGGAGATCGGCAAGGTGTTCGCACTCGATGCGCTCGGCGATCGCACGCACGTCGTGCTCGGCGGCATCAGCCAGACGCTCGAGACGCGCAATGCGGCCGAGACCGAGTACGAGCCCGAGCTGGTCTTCCGCCCGGCCAACCGCTCGTTCTTCGACACCCGATTCCAGGACGGCGTCGACCCCGACTGGATGGCGCTCGTGCAGGAGTCGTATGGCGTCTGCTTCGAGTACTTCGACCTGAATCGCGATCACGCCGCGACGCTGAAGCACATCAACGGCTGGGTCGCCGATCAGACCAACGATCTGATCCCCGACCTCGTGAAGGGGTTGCCCGACCAGGTCGATCTGGTGCTCGTCAACGCGCTGTACTTCCGCGCGTCGTGGGGCACGGCGTTCGAGGACTCGTTCACCGCGCCTGCGCAGTTCACCGCGCGCAACGGCGACAGCGTCGAGGTCGACACCATGCGCGCGCCGCTGCTCTACGCGTCGCACGCCGCCGGCGAGGGCTGGGAAGCGGTCGCGATCCCCTACAGCGACTCGCGACTCGAGATGGTGGTGGTGATGCCCGATCTCGGCACCGATGCCGCGTTCGAAGCGAGCCTCGATGGCGCGGCGCTCGACGGGATCTTCCAGGCGCTCCAGCCCACCATCGTCGATCTCTCGCTGCCCAAGTTCGACATCAAGTCGACCTGGGCGCTGCGCGCCGCGCTGGAGTCGCTGGGCATGCAGGCCGCGTTCTCGAACGGCAGCGACTTCGCGGGCATCGCGAAGGGCATGCTGCCGATCTACGAGGTGTTCCACGACGTCGCGATCGCCATCGACGAGAAGGGCACCGAAGCTGCGGCTGCCACCGCGATCGTCTTCGGCGACGAGGGCGGTGGCGAGGAGTCGCCCGAGTTCACCGTGAGGGTCGATCGCACCTTCTACGTCGCGATCCGCGATCGCGACGCTCGCAGCCTCGTGTTCTTCGCACGCATCGGCAATCCCAAGGCGGCGGCGTGAACGATGTCCTCCGCCGCCTGCTATGCTGAACGGCGGCGGTGGACGACGAAGCCGAGCTGCTCGCGGCCTGGCGTGGCGGTGATCGCAACGCCGGGTCGCGGCTCATCGCGTCGCGTGGGCGCGAGATCACCTGGTTCTTCCGCAACAAGGTGTTCCACGAGGACGCCGTGGCCGATCTGGTGAGCCAGACCTTCCTGCGCTGCGTCGCGGCGAAGACCACGTTCGAAGGTGCGACCAGCTTCCGCAGGTTCGTCTACGCGATCGCGAAGAACGTGCTGCGCGAGTACCTGCGCACGGTGACCAAGCGTGCGCGCGAGGAGATCGACTTCGGGCAAGTGTGCCTGCGCGAGCTCGAGCCCCGTTCGATGAGCTCGCTGCACAGCGAGAAGCGCCAGGTGCAGGCGCTGCTCGAGGCGCTGCGCGAGGTGCCGCTCGACGATCAGATCGTGCTCGAGGCGAAGTACTTCGAAGGGCTGTCGGGCAGCGAGCTCGCCGATGCGTTGGGCGTGCCCGAGGGCACGGTGCGCGGGCGACTCGCGCGTGGCCTCGATCGATTGCGCAAGAGCGTCGCGGAGCGACTCGCCGATCCGGTCGGCGGAGAGCCTTCGGCCGACGAGCTCGAGTCGTGGGCCGCGGAGCTGCGGCGCATGCGAGGCGCGGCGCAATGAACGACGAGATCACCGCGTCGGCGCGACCGTGGCGACTCGCCGACGAGCTCGTGCTCGCGCAGGTCGAGGCGCAGGTGCTCGGTGTGGCCCGCGAGGTCTCGGTCGGTCGCTATCGCATCGAGCGCGAGCTGGGGCAGGGCGGCATGGGGCGGCTGTTGCTCGCGTTCGATCCCGATCTGCAGCGTCGCGTCGCGCTCAAGCTGGTCGCGCCCGCGCGCGCGAGCTCGGCGGAAGCGCGCAGTCGCATCGTCGCCGAGGCGCGCGCGATGGCACGGCTCTCGGATCCCCACGTCGCGCAGGTGTACGAGGTCGACGAAGTCGACGGACAGCTCTTCGTGGCGATCGAGTACGTCGATGGCGAAGACCTGCTGGCGTGGCTGCGGAGCGCGCGACGGTCGTGGCGCGAGATCGTCGGCGTGTTCGTGCAAGCCGGCGCGGGGCTGGCTGCGGCGCACGACGTCGGCA
>DASZPU010000220.1:0-2762 GCA_035550195.1 Nannocystaceae bacterium | reverse complement strand
TGTACTGACGGTCGCGGATCTCCTGCAGGATGCGGTGGTACGTGCGGCCCATGACCTCCGCGGGCACGAGCGCGCGCAGATCGGCGCGCGACAGCGACTCCTTCGCGAGCCGGTACTCGCGCTCCGCGGCGTCGGCGAAGTCGGACGCGAGCGCGACGAAGCGATCGTCGTAGCGCTGCTGCAAGATCGCGTCTTCGTCGAGCCCGTGGCGCGCGAGCAACGACTGCGGAATGTAGATGCGCCCGCGCTGCGCGTCCTCGCCGACGTCGCGCAAGATGTTGGTGAGCTGCAGCGCGAGCCCGAGGTGCTCGGCGTAGTCCTGCGCGGCCGGGGAGGTGTCGCCGAACACGGCGATGCACAAGAGGCCCACGCACGACGCGACGCGGTAGCAATACAGCCGCAGCTCGTCCATGTCGGCGTAGCGCGAGCGCTCGAGATCCATCTCGCAGCCCGCGATGATCTCGTCGAAGCCCTTGCGCGGGTAGTCGAACAGCTTGCGCGACTCCGCCAGTGCATGGCCGAGCGGCATGGTGGTCTCGCCCTCGCTGTAGATCGCCGCGACCTCTGCCCGCCAACGCGCGAGCCCCTCGCGCGCGAGCGCGATGCCTTCGTCGCCCGGCGGACGCTCGTCGACGATGTCGTCGACCACGCGGCAGAACTCGTAGATCTGCTTGAGCGCGTCGCGTTGCTGCGGCCCGAGGAACAGGAACGCGAACGCGAAATTCGACGAGCTGCGCTTGGTGAGCCGACGCAGCAGCTTCACGCCCCGCGAGGGGATCTTCGAAGCGACGGTGCCGAGTCGTTCCATGCGTGCTCTCCGACCGAACGGGCTCACGCTTCGCCGCGCAGGAATCGTCGCCCGAACGCGAACAGCGAGCGCAGCGCGATGCCGGCCATGTCGCGCTTCTCGAGCGTGGGCCGGGTGACGAGCGTGGTGTACTCGAGATCCTCGATACGCTGCAGGATCGCCATGCCGCCGCGCCACGTGGCGTCGAGCTCCATCGACAAACCGGGCGACACGCGTCGGATGAGCGGACGTCCGCGATGGAACATCGCACGCACGCGCGCGACCTCGTAGCGCATCAGCTCGCGGAACTCTTCGCTCACGCGACGCGCGAGCAGATCGTCGTGCGCGATGCCGAAGTGCACGAGGTCTTCCTGCGGGATGTAGACGCGGCCGCGCGGGATGTCGACCGACAGATCCTGCAGGAAGTTCGCGATCTGCAGCGCGCTGCAGATCTCGTCGCTGAAGCGGTGCAGGTCGGGCTCGCGATGGCCGTGCACGAACAGCACGAGCTGACCGACCGGGTTCGCCGAGTGCGAGCAGTAGCCCAGCAGCTCGTTGAAGCTGGTGTAGCGGTGCTTGGTGAGGTCCATGCGGAACGCGGTGAGCAGCGCACGCAAGGGGCCGATCGGGATGTTGTGCCGACGCACCGTGTCACGCAGCGCGATGAACACCGGATGCTGCACGTCGCGGTGGTAGCAGGCCTCGAGCAGGTGCTCCCACGACGCGAGCGCTTGATCGCGACGACCTTCGAAGCGCGGCTCGTCGGCGAAGTCGTCGGCGGTGCGCGCGAACGCGTAGATCGCCGCGACGTGCGGGCGCAGCTGCGGCGGCAGGAACTTCGACGCGACCGGGAAGTTCTCGTAGTGCGTCTGCGCCATGCGCTCGCACCAGCGATAGCCGGCTTGCACGGTCCAGGGGCCAGGCGGCGCGCCGTCGGGCGGGACGAAGCGATCGCTGGTGTCGTCGGCGGGCGCTTGCGCGGGCACGCAGTAGAGGCGGGGTTCGGTGGCTGCGACCATGGTGACGTCCGATGCGATGGGGAATCAGCTGCGGGATTCGTTGCGGAGTTGCAGGAGCAGCGCGGCCGCGCGCTCGGCTTTGATCTCGCCGACCTCGATGAGGCGAAGGGCGAGCTGTTCGACCTCGGCACCGACGGCGCCGGCCGTCAGTGCGACGGAGCGCGCGTGCAGTGACATGTGACCGCGCTGGATGCCTTCGGTCGCCATCGCCTTGAGCGCGGCGAGGTTGCTGGCGAGGCCGGCTGCGGCCATCACCTGCCCGAGGAACGCGGCGCTGGGGTTGCCGAGGATCTCGAGCGCGAGCTTGGCGACGGGATGCGCCTGCGTGGCGCCACCGACGACGCCGACGGCTGCGGGCAGCGACATCGTGCCTTCGAGCCATCCGCCGGCGCCGACCTTCCAGGTCGCGAGCGGACCGTACCGACCGGAGAGCGACGCGTACGCGTGCGCCGACGCTTCCATCGCGCGCCAGTCGTTGCCGGTCGCGAGCACCACCGCGTCGACGCCGTTCATGATGCCCTTGTTGTGGGTGGCGGCACGGTAAGGGTCGCGTTCGGCGAAGCGCGAGGCCGCCACGATGCCGTCGATCACGTCATCGGCGGGGCCCGACGCGTCCAGTCCGTCCTCCGCGCGGCCGCGCAAGTCGCGCGCGGTAGCCCAGGCGCTGACGCGCACGAGCCGGCGGTCACACCGGTTCGACAGGATGCGCAGGCCGAGGCGCCCGCCCGCGAGGCGCGCCACCTCGGTGCCGAGCGCCTCGGCGACGCTGTTGGCCAGGTTCGCGCCCATCGCATCCTTACAGTCGATGTACACGTGCACCACCAGCATGCCCTCGCCCAGGTCACGCACCTCGAGCGAGCGCGGCCCGCCGCCGCGCGCGATGAGCCCCGGCACGGCGCGCGAGCCGAGCGCCAGGAGATCGTGGGCGCTCGCGCGCAGGCGCGCGGCGGCGCCTT
>DASZPU010000219.1:0-8826 GCA_035550195.1 Nannocystaceae bacterium | reverse complement strand
GAACGCACCCACCGTGATGAAGGCGTCGTGGGCCAGGGCCACGATGCCGCCCGGCGCGAAGCGCAGGTCGAAGCGGATCATGACGTAGAGGAAGATGAAGCCCATCGCGTAGAGCAGGCTCTTCGCGCCGTCGGTCTTCAGCTGATCGCCGACCTTCGCACCGACCGTTTCGGCGTGGACGATCTTCGCGACCGTGCCGTTGCCGAAGCGCTCGTTCATCTGGTCGGCGATCTTCGCCCCCATGCCGACGAGCGACACCTCGGCCGGCACCTCGCCCTCGCGCACCTCGAAGCCCTTGTCGACGGTGCCGTTGCAGCCGGCATCGTTGATGCGCAGCGCGAGCTCCGTCCAGTTGGGCTCCTTGTCGTACTTGAGGAAGATCTTGCTGCCGCCGTCGGGCTGGTAGAAGCCGAGCAGCTTCGCGCCGTCGACGTCGGTGACCGCGGCTTCGCACGCGGCGAGCGTCGTGGCGTCGATGCTGACGACTTCCTTGACGCGGATGAGCACCTCGTTCTCCGCGCCCGGCACGGTGACCGCGGAGCTGCCCTCGTAGCCCTGCTCTTCGAGCGTCGTGCGGACCTCGCCGATGTCGACTTCCCTCGCGAGCTGCAGGCGCACCGACGAGCCACCGGCGAAGTCGATGCCCCAGTTCAGCGGCGCGCCGCGGCTGAACTGGTTGAAGATGAGCATGCCGGCCGAGAGCGCGATCATCAGGACCGAGCCCCAGATGAACGTCCAGCGCTTCTCCACGAAGGGGAACTTCGTGCCGGGACGGATGACCTCGAAGAACTTCTGCGGTTCGCCTTGCATCGGATCCTCAGATCGACACCCGGTCGAAGCCGCGGCGGTTGGCTTGGAAGTCGAAGACCAGGCGCGTGCAGAACACCGCGGTGAAGATCGAGGTGGCGATGCCGATGAGCAGCGTCACCGCGAAGCCGCGGATGGGGCCCGAGCCGTACTGCCACAGCACCAGGCCCGCGATCGCGGTGGTGAGCTGGCTGTCCAAAATGCTGGTGAAGGCGCGGTCGTAGCCGGCCTCGATGGCGGCACGCGCCGTGTAGCCTTCGCGGATGAGCTCGCGCATGCGTTCGTAGATGATGACGTTGGCGTCGACCGCCATGCCGAGCGTGAGCACGATGCCGGCGATGCCCGGTAGCGTGAGCGTCGCGCGGAACAGCGCCATCGCGGCGAGGATGAACACCACGTTGATGGTGAGCGCCGCGTTCGCGACCCAGCCACCCTTGCGGTAGTAGATGCCCATGAAGAGCACGACCGAGATGAAGCCGATCGCGAACGCCTTCGCGCCGGCGTCGACCGCTTCGGTACCGAGCTCGGCACCGACGCGCATCTCGGACTCTTTCTGCAGGCGCGCGGGCAACGAGCCGCTCTTGAGCACCTTGGTGAGGTCGTTGGCGGCGTCGCGCGAGCTCTGACCGGGCGTCGAGCCCAGCGTGATGCGGACGTTGCCACCGGGGATGCGCTCGTTGAATACCGGGTCGGAGCGCACCAGCTCGTCCAAGATGATCGCCATCTTGCGACCCACGTTCGCGCCCGACATCTCCTCGAAGAGATCGGCGCCGACGCGATCGAGCTTGACGTTGACCTCGGGCTGACCGGTCTGCTGATCGAAGCCGACCGACGCGTTCACGATGTGCTCGCCGGTGACCTCGGCGCGCGACTTGATCACGTAGGTGCGGTAGAGCGTCTCGGGCTCGGAGTTGCGCCGCGTCTGCCACGGGATCGGGCCGAACGCGACCTTCATGTCCGGGGGCAGCCGCCACTCGGGCGGCAGGCCGGCGAAGAAGTTCTCGAGCGTGGCCAGGTCGCGCGCCACGAACATGTACGGCTCGCTGACCTGGACGCCCTTCTCCTTGCCGTAGCCGGCTTCTTCGTTGACCGAGATGCCGAGGCCCTTGGTGACGAGGCCGTGCTCGTAGAGCGCGCGCAGGTACGGGCGACCGGTGTCGCGGAAGGGCGTCTCGTCGTCGACGAGGTGCATGCGCAGCACCGCTTGGCGCTCGATGATCTTGAGCAGGCGGTGGAACTCGCCGGCGCCGGCGAGCACCTGATCGCGCGCGCGATCGGTGAGCTCGAGCAACAGCGAGCCCGGATCGGGCGCGGTGGGATCGGGCGGCACGACGTGCAGCTCGAACGGCAGGCGATCGTCGATGATGAGATCGTCCTCGGTGATCTTGCCGCTGAAGGCCTGCTCGAGCAGCGCACGCGCGTCGGCACCGGGCACGGTGAGCTTGAACTGGCCGGCTTGATCGCGGACCTCGCTCATCGACACCTGCGTCGCGCCGGCGGCGGAGAGTAGACCGCTCACGCGCGTGCCGGCATCGGCCGCAGCCGCGCGCAGCTCGGTGCTCTCGTCGGCGAGACCGGGCAGCTCGACCACGATCTGGCGGTTCTTCGGATAGATGTTGGGCTCGGCGACGCCCATCGCGTCGACGCGCTTGCGCACCGTCTCGAGCGCGGTGGAGACCGCGGCCTTGCGGTTCTCGGCGAGCGCGGCCTCGGGCATGCGCAGGCGGATGACCTCGGGCGGCTGGCCTTCTTCGCGATCGAGGCGATCGAGCACGCCGTAGCTGACGCCCATCACGTCGTCGGTGGCGAGCTCGATGTCGGCTTCGGTGGGGAACGCGATCTCGAGCGTGTCGATGCCGCGGCGCGTGACCGTGACGTCGACGTTCTTCTTCTCGCGGAAGCCGATCTCGAGCTCGCTGGCGATCTGATCGAGCTTGTTCTCGATGGCCTCGTCGACCGCGACCGAGTACTCGAGGTGCAGACCGCCTTGGAGGTCGAGGCCGAGCTGGAACTTGCGCTGGAAGTTCTCGGTGATCCACGGCGGCAGCGGGCTGTCCTTGTCGGGGAACAGCGAAGGCAGCACGGAGAGCGCCGCCACCACGACCGCGGCGAGCAGCAAGAAGGCCTTGAGCTTGAGAAAGCGACGCATCGTCCTGATCCCTAGGCGTCAGCCTTTTCGATGGGCTTGGCGTCGGCCTTCTCGTCCTTGTCGTCGTCCTTCGACTCCTTGGCGGCCGGCTTGCCCTTCTCGTCGGCCAGCGCAGCGGTCGCGGCATCGACGATGTCCTTGCGCAGCACCTTGATCTTCACCTTGTCGGCGATCTCGACCACCGCGACCTTGGGATCGTCGAGGTTGGAGATGCGCCCGAGGATGCCGCCGCCGATGACGACCTGATCGCCCTTCTTCAGCGACTCGACGCGCTTCTTGCGGTCCTTCTCCTGGCGGCTCATCGGCCGCAGCACGATGAAGTAGACCACCGCGAACATCAGCACGATCGGCATGACTCCGCCGAATGCAGAGCCGGCCCCTTCGGCGATCACGAGCTGGAGAAGAAGCTGTGGCATGGGCACCGGGTCCGATCGTTGGCCGAAGGTAACAAACGTGCGCGCCGGATCTGACGAACCGGCCCGCGCGGGCGGCCAGGGGTAGCAAGGGGCGACCGGGGGGTCAAGGGGCGGACGCGCACGACGCGAGCAGGACGGTGCGGGTCGCTGGATAGTCGCCCGCGCGTAGCGCCGCACGGAGGCGACCGACGAGCGTGTGAAAGAACCAGAGGTTGTGCAGGCTCGCGAGCCGCCCGAAGAGCGGATCGTCCTGGGCATGCAGGTGCCGCAGGTACGCCCGCGAGAAGCGGGTGCACGTGGGGCAACCGCACGTCGGATCCGCCGGCCCGCGATCGTCTTTGTGCTCGGTGCGCTTGATGTTGAGCTTGCCCGCGAAGGTGAAAAGCTGGCCGTTGCGCGCGTTGCGGGTGGGCAGCACGCAGTCGAACATGTCGACGCCGGCATCGATCGCGGCCAGCAGATCCGCGGGCGTGCCGATGCCCATCACGTAGCGCGGGCGATCGGCGGGCATGGTCGGTGCGATCGCGGCCATCGTCGCGTGGGTCTGCGCCGGCGCTTCGCCGACCGAGAGGCCGCCGAGCGCGAGGCCGTCGAACGGCAGCGCCGCCATGCGTGCGAGGTGCTCGCGGCGCAGCGCGAGATCGACGGCGCCCTGCACGATGCCGAAGCACAGCTGCGACGGCGCGAGGATCTTGCCGCGCAGATCCGCGGCGCGCTCGGCCCATCGCGTGGTGCGATCGACCGCAGCGCGCAACGCTTCGGGCTCGGCGTCCGCGGGCGGACAGTGATCGAGGATCATGCAGATGTCCGAGCCGATCTGCGCCTGCACCTCGAGCACGCTCTGCGGCGTCATGCGATGCTTCGAGCCGTCGAAGTGCGTGCGGTAGTCGACGCCGTCGTCGTCGATCTTCTGCAGGCCGCGCAGCGAGAAGACCTGGAAGCCGCCGCTGTCGGTCAAGATGGCGCGCTTCCAGCCGTTCATCGCGTGCAGACCACCGAGCGCCGCGATGCGGGCCGCGCCGGGACGATGCGCGAGGTGGTACGAGTTGCCGAGCACGACCTGCGAGCCCACGCGCACGAGCTCGTCGGGATCGATGCCCTTCACCGCGCCGTAGGTGCCGACCGGCATGAAGCACGGCGTGTCGACCGGGCCGTGGGCGGTCCACAGGCGTGACGATCGCGCGTCGCCGTGCTGCGCGATCGTTTCGAAGGTGCCGGGCGGCCGCGCGGCCAGCGATGCGTCGTCGCAGGCGAGGCCCACTGCGGGATCGAAGCTCATCGCGACCTCGACACCAGCATGCAGTCGCCGTAGCTGTAGAAGCGATAGCCGGCGCGCACGGCCTCGCGGTAGGCCGACATGACGCGCGCGTGGCCGCCGAAGCTCGCGACCAGCATGAGCAAGCTGCTCTTGGGCAGATGGAAATTGGTGAGCAGCTCGGTGACGACGCCGAAGCGGTGATCGGGCGTGATGACGAGCTCGGTGGATCCGTGGTGCGCACGCACGCGACCGTGCTGCGCGAAGATCGTCTCGAGCGCGCGCACGACCGTGGTGCCCACCGCGAGGATCGGCCGGCCTTCGCTGCGCGCGGCCTCGATGCGCGCCGCGTCGTCGTCGTCGAGCTCGATGCGCTCGGCCCCGACCCTGTGATCGCGCACGTCGGCGACGTCCATCGGTAGGAACGTGCCCGGCCCGACGTGCAGACGCAGGCGCGCGACGTCGAGCTTCGCGAGCAGCTCGGGCTCGAGGTGCAGGCCCGCGGTCGGGGCCGCGATGCTGCCGTCGCGATCGGCGTAGCGCGTCTGGTAGCGCTCGCGATCCTCCGCCGTCGCTTCGCGCTCGATGTACGGCGGCAGCGGGATCGTGCCGACCGCCTGCAGGGTCGGCAGCAGCTCGCCGTGGGTGATCTCGAGCTCGCGCTCGCGGCCGTCGCCGACGTCGGTGACGCGCGCGCGCAGCTCGTGGAGCTGCAGCTCGTCACTGGTGCGCAGCCGTCGGCCCCCGCGCACCCACGCGCGCACGCGGGCGCCCGGGCCCTGCCCCGCCGCCGGTGCGCACCACAAGAGCTCGAACGTTCGGCCGTCGCTCGTGCGCGTCGCGATCGTGCGCGCCGGCACGACCTTCGAGGCGTTGACGACGACGAGCGCGCCTTCCGGCACGTGCTCCGCGAGCATCTGCGCGGTGGTGTGCACGACGTGATCGTCGCGCAGCACCATCATCTTCGCGTCGCCGCGGTTGGGTGCGGGATGCTGCGCGATGAGTGCCTGCGGCAGCTCGTAGTCGTAGTCGTCGGGCGACAAGGGCGGTGCACTTTGGATCGATGCGCGTGAGTGTGGCAAGCTCGGGGTTCCGTGAGAACGCGATCGATCTTGGCGGCGGTGCCGCTCGTCTTGCTGCTCGCACGCGACGCCCTTGCCGGGCCGGCGGTGTCCGAAGAGCCCTACGATCGCGCGTGGGCGGACGACGACGTCGTCGTGATCCTGACCGACACGAGCAAGGCGTACCTGCAGGCGCGCGCGCGTCTGGTCGCGAATCCGGGCCCCGGCACGCAGGCATTGATCGCGAAGCTCGAGGCCGTGCCGCCGCCGACGGCGGCCGAGCGCAAGCGACTGTTGGACGTGCTCGCGGAGATCGGCGGCCCCGACAACGTCGAGCTCTTCGCCGGCGAGCTGCGACGCGCGTGCGTGGCCGCGAAGAAGGAGAGTCAGGCAGTCGCGGCCGCGGAGGTGTGGCGGCCGCTCTTGCGCGATCTCGGCGCGCATGCCCAGCCCGCGCTCGTGAAGCTCGTCGCGGACAAGGATCTGCCGGTGCCCGTGCGCGCGCTGTTGCTCGACGATCTCGTCGAGGTCACGCCGGCCGCGACGCTTCCGCAGCTGCTCGTGCTCGCGGGGCGCGGGCATCCCACGCTGCGCCAGCAGCTGGTGCGAGCGTTGCGACGGCGCGTGCGCGCCGACGCGGCCGAGCGCGATGCATTGGTGGCGGCGATCGACGCGGAGCTCGAGGCCGCCGAGCCCTCGCGGCTCGCCGCGCTCGTGCAGCTGCGCACCGGTCTCGGCGATGCGATCGACGACGCGTTCGCGAACAAGCTCGCGGCGATGGCCAGCGATGCGCAGCGGCAGTTCCCCGTGCGCGTGGCGGCCCTGCGCGCGCTCGGAGCTGCGGGCGATCATCCCGCGGCGCAGGGCGCCCTCGATGCGGTCGCGGTGGCGTCCTTGCCCGCGACGACGCAGGCGCAGGAGATCCTCGCGACCTTGTCGCTGCAAGCGTTGCCGAAGGCGCGCGTCGAAGCGCTCGCGCGGCAGCACCAGCTCGATCGCTCGCCGTCGCCGCGACTGGCCGCGATCGGTTGGAGCGCGGTGCGCTTGCCGGCGCCCGAGAAGTGGATCGATCGTGCGCTCGCCGATCCGTGGCCGAGCGTGCGCGTCGCGGCGCTCGGGCGCGTCGCATCGCCGTGCTCGCGGCGCAGCGTCGGCGAGCTGACCAAGGTCGTCGGTGATGCGAAGGCCGGCGCCGACGCCGATGCCGGCGTGCAGCGGGCCGCGATCGATGCGCTCGGTCGCTGTGGCGACGAGGCTGCGTTCGCCGCGTTGAAGGGCATGCTCGACGACGGCGACGTCGCGCTCGAGCTGTCCGGTGCGGCCGCGCGCGAGCTCGCGAAGAACTACGGCACCAAGGGCGGCGACGCGGTCGCGAAGGTGCTGGCATCGCGGCCCGAGCAGGCCTACGGACGACGGCTCGCGCAGGCGCTGCGCCACACGACGCAACCGAGCCCGTACGTGAAGGCCACGCTGTGCGCGTGGGCGAGCGAAGGCGGCGGCGTGGGCAAGGCCGCGGTCGACAGCCTCGTCGAGCTCTACGGCGATCCGAACGACGCGTGCGCCGAAGCAGGCTGAGTCGGCGAATCTCGAGCCCGACGTGCTCGAGCCCGACGTGGCTTTGCCACGGCGGACCGCGAGCACGACCGGTCGCGCGAGGAAGAGCGCCGGACGGCGCGACCAAAACTAAATCCGCGTGACGCGGAGGCCGGTGGCGGAGAGCGTGCCCATCACCGGCTTGCCCATCTGCGTCGTCGAGCCCGCGACGCCGAAGCCGATCGCCGACGGCGTCTCGCCGATGCCGGGGCAGCGCGCGAGCACCTTGCCGTCTCTGCGGATCACGATCGACTCGGGACGCACGTCGACGATGAGCGTGAGCGACATGCCGTCGAACGGTCCGCTGTTCGCGGGCGAGCAATCGATCGAGCTGCGCTCGTGGCCACCGACGTCGCGCGAGGTGAACTTGATGTCGTCGCCGAAGCGGATCGTCGTGCGGGCCATCGCGCCCTGCGCGAGCACCAGCGACGCGACGCCGCCCTGCTCGGCGAGCAGCGTCGCGTACACGCGGAAGCTCGCGCTGCGAAAGCTGCGGAGGTGGGCCCACACCGCGGGCATCCCGTCCGGCTTCGCCTCGCTGCTGGTGAGCTCGAGCCCGCCTTCGAGCGACGCGACGCGCTCGGGATCGTGCAGCACGAACGCACCGGGCATGTTGAGATCGGGGATGTTCTCGTCGGGCCCACCGAGCCCGGGACGCAGCCGCAGGAAGAACGGCTTGGCTTCCTCGAGCGTGTCGGGATCGCGGCCGCCGGCGATGAGCACCGTGCCGTCGGCGAGCGCGAGCATCGAAGCCTCGGCGCGATGCGACGGCGAGCTGCCGCCGGGCCTGCGCGCCAGATCGATCGCATGCGTCGCGCTCGTGCCCAGATGCGGGAACGGCAGCAGCCACGTGTCGACCAGCACGCGCTCGTCGGGCAACGCGAGCACGCGGTGACGCGCGCTCGGGCTCGGACACTCGCCTTCGGTGAACAGACACGCGGCCACCTCGGGATCGCCGTCGCACCAGCCCGCCCAGTACGTGCTGCCACCGCCGGGCAGCGCACACTCGTCGGGCTCTTCGGGATTCGCACCGAGCATCGCCGGCGGCGGGGTGCTGCCGGCCGAGACCTCGTCGATCCACCCGAGCCCACCGCGCTCGAACGCGACGACGAACAGCCCACCTTCGACGAGCGCCGCGCCGGTGATCGCACCGTTGGCCTCGAGATCGAGCTGGCTCGCCTGCTTGCCGTAGCCGCGCCAACCACCGGAGTCGAGCCACCAACGCTCGATGCCGAGATCCACACCACCGTCGTAGGTGCGCCCGCCGACCACGAACACCGCACCGTCGCGCGCGACGAACATCTGATGATCGAAGCGCGGTGCCGCGAGCACGTCGCCCTTGGTGACCGTCGGCGGATCCGTCGACGGATCGATGAAGAACGAGTCGCTGCGGATGCTCCCCATGTCGGGATCGGTGTCGCAGCTGTTGTCCTCGAGCAGGTTCTCGCAGCCACCGCTCACGAGCACGCGACCGTCGGCCAGCGTCACCGCGGCGTGGTACGCCCGCGCGACCTCGACTCCGATGCCGTCGAGATGTGCGGGGGC
>DASZPU010000218.1:0-5045 GCA_035550195.1 Nannocystaceae bacterium | reverse complement strand
GGTTCCGTCCGCGCTCGAGCAGGTCGTGATGCGCTGCATCGCGAAGGATCCTGCGGATCGCTACGAATCGATGGCCGAGCTCGAGGCCGCGTTGTGCGAGGCACAGATCGCCGCGGACCTCCGCACCGAGTGGGACGATCTACCGCTGCCCGACGTCGCGCCCGAGCGCCGCGAACGCATCGAGGCTCGCATGCCGCGGCCCGCGTCGCGGCGCTCGTCACGTCGCCGTCGTTGGGTCGCGCTGGCGTCGTGTGCAGCGGCGGCGATCGTCGGCATCGCGTGGTTGCCGTCGTCGTCGGTCGGCGCTGCGGATCACGAGCGCGTCGAGCAGCTCGCCGCGAGCGCGCGTGCAGCCGCGACGCGCGGTGCGTACGTGTATCCCTTGCCCGACGCGCCCGACGAGAGCGCGTACGCGACCCTCGTCGCGCTCGAGAGCATCGAAGGTCCCGCGGCGAGCCTCGCCGACGACACTGCGGCGCAGCTGCGTCGCACGCTCGCCGACGAGCTGCTCACGCTCGGCGACAGCTATTGGAGCGAGCCTGACGCGCGGCCCTACGCGCGCGACTACTACGCGCAGGCGGTGTTGTTCGATCCGCAGAGCTCGCACGCGCGCGAGCGCGCCGGCTTCACGCCGGGCGAGCTCAGCGATCTGCGCGTGCGCGCCGAGACCCAGACCTTCAGCGAGCCCGAGCTCGCCGCTGCGGAGCCCCTCGCCGTGCTCGCGACCGTCGACGAGACCGAGCGCGACGCGGTGTTGAGCGAAGCACTCGCGGCAGAGCCCGCGCCGTCGGTCACGTGGCGTCGACGCGCGCGTGCGCGTGAAGATCATCGCGCGGCGAAGGTGGCCGAGACGCCGGTGGTGATGCCGGTGGTCGCGATGCCGCCGCCCTTGCAGCTCTCCGACACGAAGGCGAACGGCTTCCAGCGCGTCGGTGCGCGCACGCTCGCGCGCAAGGCCCAGCGCGCGTTCGCCCGTGGCGATCGCGACGAGGCCGCGGTGCTGTTCCAGCGCGCGCTCGAGCAAGATCCGCGCAACGGTGCCGCGATGCGCGGGCTCAGTGACGTCTACTTCGATCGCGGCGAGTACGAGCGCGCGCTGCAGTACGCGCGGCGCGGCACCGAAGTCGAGCCCAACGCGGGCGCGGGCTACATCCGGCTCGGCGATGCGTGGGCGAAGCTGCTCGACTACGGGGCCGCACGGCAGGCCTATCGCCGCGCGCTCGCGTTGGGGCGCAGCGACGCATCCGATCGCCTGCTGCGGCTCGACCGGCTGTCGAAGTAGCGCGATCGGGAAACTTCGTCGGGGCTCGCGCGTCTCAACGACTCGTGGGCGCACGCGCCTGGAGCCTGTCGTTCGTGATCGCGCTCGGCTGCGGAGGCACGGCCGCGAGCGCAGCGCCCGACGAGCCCGCCGCGGCACCGACGATCGCGGCCGCGGTCGCGCCGACGGTCGTCGAGCCGGCGCCGATCGAGCCCGCAGCGATCGCGGACGCTCCGGTCGAGCTGCCGCCGACCAAGAGCTATGGCCACGCGGATCTCGATCCGCTCAACGACCTGCAGATCGGTCCACCCGCGCCGCTGCCCGATTGCGAGGAGCGACTCGCGACCGCGGGCGTGACCTTCAAGCCCGCGCGCATCGGCACGAGTCGCAAGATCGACGGGGTGCCCACGTGTGGCGCGGAGCAGGTGGTTCGCTTCAAGCGCGGGCCCGGCGAGATCGCGTACAGCAGCGCGCCGCTGCTCACCTGCACGATGGCGCTCGCGCTCGCCGACTTCGAGCAGGTCGTGCAAGAAGAAGCCGAGCAGACGCTCGGCAGTCGCGTCGTGAAGATCGAGCACCTCGGCACGTTCAACTGCCGCAAGATGGCGCTGTACGATCTCATCAGCGAGCACAGCTACGCGAACGGCATCGACATCCGTCGCCTGGTGCTCGCCGATGGTCGGGTGGTCGACGTGCTGAAGCACTTCCGTCCCGAAGCCACCGATGCACCCGACGTGCGCGGCACGTTCCTGCGCAAGCTGTCGAACCGCTTGTTCGACGAGCAGGTCTTCTCCAACGTGGTGACGCCGTACTTCGACAGCGCGCACCGCAATCACATCCACGTCGATCTCGGCCGCTACCGCGTCGACGGCAGTCGCCCGCAGTAGTCACTGCGCGTAGCGATCGTCGGGCAGCTCGAGGCCGCCGACGAAGTGGCGCGGTTGTTTGCCGTGGGGGATCTTGGTGCGGTGTACGAAGACGCCGGGGAGATCGCGCGCGTCGTTCTTCATCGCGTCGCACCATGCTTGGTATTCTTCGATCTCGTCGGGCTCGAGCTCGTTGCACCACGGGTCGGGCTTGCCGAAGGGATCGGCGATGCCGTTGATCGTGACGACGATCGACACGAGCGGTGGTGGCTTCTGCGGCTGCAGCGCTTTCCATGTGCCGTCGGCCCAGCTCTGGAAGCTCGCGTCGAGGAACAGATACTCCGCGACGTGCTCGGTGCCCTGCGCCGCGATGTTGTAGAGCGCGATGCCGCCGGCGCTGTGGCCCTCGGCGATCGCACGCGCGGGCAGCTTGGATTCGTGCACGCCGAAGTGTTCCTGCAGCAGCGCGCGCGTCTCGTCCCACAGCACGTCGAAGTCGTCGGTGAACGCCGGCGGCTCCGGATCCATCCACATGCGATCGTATTCCTTGTTGTACCAACCGGTCTTGCCGGGCTCGCGACGCTTGCCCGCCGACAGCGGATACACGAGCGCGACGTTGCCCTTGCCCTTCGCTTGCAACGCGGTGATCGCTTCGACCGTCTGCATCACGCGATCCCAGCCGACCCACTGCTTCTTCGGCATGCCGGGCGCTTGGCGTTCCACGTGCTCGCTGTGCGTGCCGTGGAAGTGATAGACGAGCTGGAAGTCCGCGTGCGGATCTGCGCCGGCGGGTACGTGCACGAGCACGTCGCGACCACCGTTGCCCGCGAGCGGGCCGACCCACGTCAGCGATCCCTTCGGGAGCTCCTTCGCGATCTCGGCGAGACCCGAGCTCGCCTTGCGATCGACGAGCGGCCCGCGCTTGGGGAAGCTCGAGTCGGCGACCACGCGCGCAGGTGCGACCGGCTCCGCGGTCACGGGCGCAGGCGCGATCGTGTCACGCGGCGGCGTCGGTGCGGCCGCGGCATGCACGGTCGCGTCGGGCGTGCCGAGCTCGGGCTCGGTCGCGGAGCGAGGACTGCAACCGAGCGCGGTCGCGACTGCGAGAATCGTGCGCCATCGCACCGCGCTAGCATAGCGTGCGCGGACGAGTTGGGCAGCGTGATTGCCCGACTCGCGCAACGCGGTCGGGTCGCGATCGCGGATGTCGGCGGTCTTCGCTCGGCACGGAATCTGCTCTACTGGCGGGCGTGCAGCTCCACGACTTCCGCACGCCCACCGAGAACTGCCCTACTGCGCTCTGCATCGTTCGCTTCGCGGCGCCCCGCTCGCGCGCGCAGCTCGACGCGATCCGAGACCGCCTCGCCCTTGCCGGTGCCTTCGCCGCGGACGAGGACGAGGACGACGACGAGGACGACGACGACGACGACGAAGCCGAAGCGAGCGACGCCGCGCCGTCGACCTTCCTCGTGGGCCCGTGGGTCCCGCGCGACGATGCGGCGCAGACCGCTGCCGTCGCCGCACTGCGATCGATCGACGGCACCGACGCGTGGCTCTTCGCGGTCGACACCTTCATCGACGGCATCACCGCGATCCAGCGCGAAGGCGACGTGCCCGACGGCTACGCCGGCGACTGGTTGTTCGGGCCGCCGCCGTTCGCCACCTCGGCGCCGTTTCCCGTCGACAACTATCCCGACATCCTCGACGCGTGGGATGCCGACGACTTCGGCATCGCGCTGAAGCTCGCGGGTCCGGCCGTGGCCGGCGAGCGCGACGTGCTCGCGGCGCTGCACAACGTGTGGATCTCGACCTACGTCGATCCGCGCGTCGAAGGCGTGCCGTTCGGACATACCGGCGTCACGTTCGACGAAGCGCATCGCGCCGCGGTGCTGTGGATGGACGAGGATCGCACGCCGACCACCGCGAAGCAGCTCGTCGATCACCTGCTGTGGATCGCGAGTCGACTGCACACGATCGTCCCGATCGCCCACGCGCGCTTCGCCGGTGCGACGCACGATCAGAAGGTCGCGGCGCATCATCCCGGCTCGCCGACGCCGCTGGTGCTGGCCGGCAATCCGCTGCAGAAGCTGTGGCACGGCGAAGGCGAAGGCGCTGCGCTCGCGTGGGCCGAGCGCCAGACGGTGTGGTCGAAGGTCGAGCTCGCGGCGATGTTCGTCGAGCTCGGCACCGACTTCGATCCCGACGAGGCGGAGCCCAGCGCGACTGCGACGCGGCTCTTCGATCGCGCGATGGCGCTCGATCCCGACAACGACGACGCGCCGAGCTACGCCGCGCAGACACTCGTGCGCTCGGGTCGTGTCGACGAGGCGATCAAGCGCGCCGGCGAGGGCGCGGCGATGCGCGCGTACACGTTCGGGCTCGTGGTCGAGCATGCGCCCGCGCACCTGCGCGACGCGTTGCCGCTCATCGACGCAAAGACGCTCGACGCGGTGCGCGAGGAGCGGGTCGGCGAGCTGCTCGCGGAGATCGGCGCGGTCGATACCGACGCGTTGCTCGAGGTGCTGCCGAGGCTGCCGCGCACGGTCGAGATGGTCGCGCCGATCTACAACGCGACCGCGAAGGTCGAGGACATGAACGTGCGGCTGAAGATGCTCGACTTCGTGCTCGCGCTGCCGGTGCCCGAGGGCGGACAGGCGCGCTACGCATACACGTTCGCGCACAACAACGCGTGCGTGCATGCGCATGCACTGAAGGACTATCCGCGCGCGGTCGCGTATGCCGATCGTGCGCAGCCGTATGCCGCGGAGAATCCGTACATCTACCACGCGGCCGCGTGTGCCTACGCGGCGGTGGGCGAGCTCGAGAAGGCGATGGCGCAGGTCGAGCTGGTGGCGAAGAGCGAGTACGACCACGTCGAGCAGGTCGAGACCGACAAGGATCTCGGCGAGCTGCTCGAG
>DASZPU010000217.1:0-8249 GCA_035550195.1 Nannocystaceae bacterium | reverse complement strand
CGCTCGCTCCCGGATCTCCGGAGAGAACTTGCTCTTCCTTGCCATTGCTTGGAGTCTCCCAACTTCTGGAGCCTCCGGAAAACTCGGGGCAGTTCAAGCCGTCGCCGCGTTCGATCACGAGGCCGACGGTCGTCGCCGTCTTCACCATGCGCTCGCCCATCGCCCACGCGTTGCCGCTGGTCTTCTTCTTCGCGCGGTCGATCCGTCGCCCCTGGCCGCGTGCGCGATGGCGGTGCCGCGTCTCGCAAAGCGCCGCGAGCTTGCTCGCGCCCTTCCCCTTCAGCCTCGCGGACACGAGCCCGAGAACGCGCGGTGGAAGCCACGAGTACCAGTGCTCGCATCGCCCTTGCGGCTCGAGGCCGTAGCTCTGCGGCTCGCGTTCGGCGAGCAGCTGCGTAACCGAGACCGCGTGCAGGGCCTGCAGCACTGCGTGACGGTTCGTCGGCGACATCGCCTGTAGGTGGTGAAGCACGGCGGCGAACATCTGCTCGAACGTGAGCTCGATCGTTCCCGCCGGTGTCGGCGCGTCGTCGTAGATCAGGACGCGCGGGTCTGCGGCGGCTCGGTGCTCACGGAGCGCGACGCTGCCGAGCGGGTCCGTCGTCCACTCCGGCGCCATGCCGATCGAGACGAGGTGTGCGAAGAGCTCGTCATCCGAGCTGGTGTTGGTGTCGGCGCTCGCGACTGCGGGCGCGTCGTGTAGACTGGTCATCTGGGTCGTCGTCTGGGGGACGCGGCTCGGGGATGCAGGGGGGCCCGCTTCGGTATCAGCCGAAGCGGGTTTTCTCTTAGGCGGCTGAAGCTCGCTTGGCGATGCAGGCGTCGATGTCATCGCGATGAATCCGCCACACGCCCTTCACCAGCGCGCCCTCAAGCTGGCCACGCGTCAGCATCTGCCGCACGCGAGTGTCGGTGACTCCGAGGGCGGCCGCGGCCTGCCGCACGTTGAGACGACGGGGCAACTTGGCGCGCTGCTCCGCGGGCATCGGTTCGGGAGCCACGCGACCGAGCGGTCGCCCGGGCCGAGCGTTGAGCGCGGCCTCGAGGACACCGCGCAGGGGGATGTGCCACTCCCCGGTCGCTTGGTCCTGGTGCGCGAGCAGGCGCCCCTCCTGCACGAGCGCCCAGGCGCGTCCTCGCGTGATGCCGAGGATCGTGCCCACGTCGGGCACGGTCAGGTAGTCGTCGATGGCGATCGTGCGGAGCACTGCATCGTCGATCCGACACGATGTCGACTCGCGCCGTCCAGCACTTTTTTCGACACGAACCGCAACGGTTGGTGTCGAGCACGGCGTCGCCGCTCGCGGCACGATGCAGCGATGAACATCGAGCCCGAGGTCGTCGACGAACGTGGCGCCGCGGAGCTCGTCGGCCTGAGCCCGCACACGCTGAAGAAGCTCCGCCAGCGCGGCGGCGGTCCGCGCTACTGCAAGCTCGGGCGCCGCGTCGTCTATCGCATCGCCGACCTACGGGCCTGGCGAGACGCGCGGCTCGTCGCGCACACCGGCGCGACGCGGTGACCGCTACATGCCCCCCTCGAGCGCCGTCGATGCCTGCACGGGGTGACGCGACACCCGTTCGATCTTCTTCAGGAAGACGCCCGCCACGCGGTCGGGGTCCTTGTTCCGCACGTCCATGTGCACGCGCAGATTGTGGATGTGCGTGACGTGGCCGCCCCTGGAGAGCTTCGCCGCGTCGAGGTTCCCGCTCATCCCGGGCGGGAGCTCGGGGCCGTAGAGCTCGCCTTCCTGACGGAACGCCGCGAGACGCTCGCGCAGATCGGCGGTGATTCCCTTGCTCGGATCGAAGTTGTCGATCGCTTGCTGGGCCGCAGTGGCGGCATCGAAGAATCGCGACTCGCCGTCGAACTGCGCCTTGGTGAACTCGGCGGCGTCGTTCATGTGTCCGAGCAGCGCCTCTTGGTTCGCCTCCATGCTCTCCTTCAGGCCCGCGGCGCCGGGGATGTTCCCGAACACGGAGCTGCCCAGGAGGTCGATGATGATCTGGTTCAGCCCAGCGGCCACCGCGAGCACCGCGGTGTAGAGCCCGCCGAAGACGCCGATGAGCCCCTGCACACCGACCGACACCGCGCCCGCGGTCTGCAGGAAGATGACCATCGCGCCGCCGGCGAACTGCAGCGCGTCGGTGATGAAGAGCAGCAACCCGTTCACGGTCTTCGCGGGATCGGTCGTACCGGTGAACGCCTGGCCGACGGCGACGAGCTGCGCCCACAACACATCCACAGCATCGAGCACCGGCCCGAGCACGATGGTGCCGTCGATGAAGCCCTGCACGACGCGATCCCAGTTCTCGACGAAGTACGCGGACACGCCGGCGAAGGCGACACCGACGCCGGCGAGCGCCGAGCCGAGCACCAACACCGCCGGCAGTGCGAACGCCGAGCTCGCTCCCACCGCGGCGAGTCCTTCTCCGGCCTTCTGCGTGACGTCGAGGAACGCACCACCGGCAGACAGTGCACCGCCGGCGACCTGCATGCCGGTGCCGAGCAGAGCCTTCGCGGCGGCGAACTTCATCAGGAGCTCGGCGACGTGGAGTCCCGTGTCGAACGCGCGCGCGAGCGTGTCGCCGATCTCGTGCCAGTGGTCAGCAACGTAGATCGTCGCGTCGGCGAGGCGAGCGGCGAAGTGGTCCGCGGCGACACCGAGCTCGCTGCCGATGAACTGGCCGGCCATCACGAGCTTGGCTTGCGTGTTCCCCTCGGGATCGAACGCTCCGCCACCAGTGACCGCTGCACCGAGTCGACCCTTGATCGCTGCGAACGCGGTCTTGCCGATCTCGCGTTGGACCATCTGCAGGTTCGAACCGATGGTGCTCGTCACGCCGTCCCACGTCTCGCCGAGCGACTCGGTGACGATGCCGAGCTTCTCCACGGCTTGCTGCACAAGGTAGAGCCGTTGGTCGCGGCCCAACTGGTTGAAGCGCTCCGTCAGCTTGGCGTTCGCCTCCATCTTCTCGCCGAAGATGCCCACCGCCTTGCCGGCCTCGAGGATCGGGACCTGCAACGTCTTCCACACCTCGAACTCAGCGCCCGCACCACCGGTGAGGATGCGCGAGAGCTGGTTGCCCGTCGTCGCGAAGTCGCCACCCATGATCGTGCCGAGCGCGAGCGACTTCTTCGTGAGGTCGTAGATTTGGCCCATCGAGGCGCCGACCGCCACCGCACCGGGCAGCATGTTGTCGAACATCTGCCTCGTCTCGACGAACGACGCCGGCGACCTCGCGGCGATGCGATAGAGCTCGTCGATCGCCTGGCGTCCGGCGACGAGGTTGGCCGCGAACTGTTCAGCGACGCCGACCTGGTTGCCGGCGAAGTTCGTCTTGCCCTTGTCGAACAGCTGCAGCACCGACGCGGTGCGCATCTCGGCGTTCTCGAGCTCCTTGTTGAAGGCGATCGATCCGGTGACGAGCTTGCCCATGCCGTAGGCACCGGCGGCAGCTGCGGTCGACGCAGCGATGCTCGCGGTTGCGGTGGCAACCATCGCGGTGTGCCCGGCCAAGCGTCCGCCCCACGCATCGAGCTTGGAACCGGTGCCTTCCAAAACCCCCGCCGCTTTCGCGATGCCGCCGGCCCAGCGGCTCATCTGTCGGCGCGCCTGGTCGCCGCGGTGTGCTTCGAGCGTAGCCCTGACGAAGTACTCGACGCCTTCAGACACTGCGCCGCGACTCTACGCGCCGAGCGATCGACGGGCACGCGGTTCTTACTCGGCGGCGTCGTCTCGCTCAAGATCAGCGGAGTGGAGACGCTTGCGTTCCGCGACGGATGGAAGCGCGTGCGTTTCGGGCTCGCCGGTCAATCGGTGGAACTCTGCGTGCTCACCGTCGTCCCGACGAAGCTCATCGAGCAGCTCCGGATACGTGCCAACCAACAGATCGTGGTGTCCGGCGAGTGCGTCGTCGGACGATGCGGGACAGTTGTGGTGCGTCACCTGCGAAAGATGCCGGTACACCTTCATCGCCTTCGCCCGCTCATGCTCAGGGAGTTCCGCGGCGATGACCGCAAACTCGCGGAGCAGCTCTCCCAGCACTTTGCGGTACTCCTGGTAGTGGAACCACGCCTGCCCGCGCTCACGCTTGAACTGGATCTGCGAGACACGGAGATCGCCGAGCGCGTAGAACATCGCGACGAGCTGCCGATTCAGGTCTCGCCGTGCTTGCTGCTCGCGAGCTGCGGTGGCGTTCGACTTCCCCGAGATGTACGCGGCTGCGATGGTGGCGAAAATCGCGATGGCGGTGAGCACTTCCATGGTCTGGAACCAATGATCCGACGGCGTGTTCTATGCCAGCGATCGCCGCCCATCTTGTGGTGACGGGGCGCGCTAACACCATTGGTTGTGATGCGAAGCGCGCGCCCCGCCTGCGGCGGGCCCCTCGCCGAAGGCAACAACTACCCGGCCTTCCGCACGCACTTGGGCACGAGGCCGATGACCGCGAGCAGCGAGTCGCGCTTCACGAGCCAGCGGCGGCTCGGCTTCGTCGCCTCGACGCGCTCGGCGGCGATCCAGGTGCGCATGGTTGAGGGATCGACGCGCGCGAGCTCGGCGGCCTCGGCGACGGTCAGGAGGGGTGGCAGGGGTTGGGTCGCGTCCACTGCTTCCAACGTTGCGCGGTGCGGGTCGACCACATGCGAGCGAGGATGAAGCAAAGGGAAGCGCGCAACGTTCACGACGGAGGCGTGTCGAGGAACGCAGCGGCGTCGCGCAGCTGATCGTCCTGCACGTGCGCGTACCGCTTCACCGTCGTCGAGATGTCGGCGTGGCCGAGCTGCCGCTGCACCACGTGGAGCGGATGCTTCCGAGCAAGTCGCGTCGCGACGTCGTGCCGGAGATCGTGCGCGTGCAGATCCTTCAGGCCCGCCGCCTTGATCGCGCGGGAGAACGCCTTCGACATGGACGCGAGACGGTACATCCGGCCGGCCGGCGTCGGGAACACGACGTCGACCGGTGAACGATCCACCGCGTCGCGAAGAATCTCCCGCAGCCCGTCGCCGAGGTAGAGCACCCGGTCGCGGTTGCTCTTCGTTCCGCGGATGATCATGCGTCGCTGCTCAAGATCGAGGTCGTCCTTTTGCAGCTTTCGGATCTCACTCAGCCGCGCACCGGTGCGGAGCAACACGTCCATCACCGGCAAGAGGTGCTTGGGCAACGCGGCGCGCAGCTTCGCTTCCTCGCCAGGGCGAAGGTATCGGTCGCGGTGATCGGGTTCGTCGAGCAGCTTGACGCGCCGCACGCGGACCGCGACGTGCTCGGGCGCGCGCTCGGCCGCCACCTCCTGGTTCACGATGCAGCGCAGCAACGCCAGCTCGCGATTGATGGTCGCGGGCGCGGGGGCACCACCCCGTTTCGTCTTGTCTTTCAGCCGTGTCGCGACGAAGGCTTGCACCTTCTCGACGTCGAGCTCGACAAGCGGCATGTCGCGCCCGAGGTATCGCGCCAGCGTCGCGCAGGTGTACTCGCGATCGACGAGCGTGCGCGCGCGGTAGCAGGCCGCCCACTCGAGGTGCGTGTCGAGGGCATCGCCGAGCGTGCGCAGCGGAGCCGCGGCCGGCGTCGGCTGTGCTGCAGCAGGTGCCGGCGGGCGAAGCTCGTCACCGGCGAGCGCACGGTTGAACAGCTTGGCCGCGCGCAGTGTCGCCGCTTCCTTGCCGATGCCCTTCGGCAGCAGCTGCTGATGTCGTCGGACGTCGCCGCTGCTCGGGTCGCGCCATCGGATGTCGATGACGTACCGTCCGTCTTTCCGGCGGTGAACGCCGGGTCCTACCTTCGCGGGTCGAGGCATGAGCGCACTCCTTACGTTGCGCGCCCCGAGCTGAAACCGAGCTGGGTTGCCTGACGGCTGGTGCCGTCTCGTCGTCCTGATGCCCGTAGGCCGGCCTACGGCGCGGACCACACTCTTCGTAATCAGTAGGTCGGCGGTTCGAATCCGCCAAGCGGCTCAACGGTGCGGGGATTCGCGGTTGCGACGGCGCCTGACGAGGCCCAGCGCTGCGAGCAGCGCCAGCGCGCTTCCGCTGCGCGGCGTGCTGTTGCAGGCGCAACCGCTCGCGTCGTCGTCGTTGCCCGCGGTGCCGCTGCTCGTGTCGTCGCTGCCGGCCGTCGCGCTCGCGCTGCCGCTCGCGGTCGCGTCGGTGCTCGCTGCGGTCGCGCTGCCGCTCTGCGTTTCGTCGTCGCCGCTGACGCCCGTGCTGTCGTCCGACGGGCCGGTCGCCGATGCGCTCGTCGTCTCGTCGGCACCACCGCTCGAGTCGCTCGGGCCTCCGCTGCTCGAGCCCGAGTCGGTGCCGCCCATCGGTTCGAGATCCGGGTGCACGTCTTCGATGCTGTCGCCTTCGACCGCGTCGTCGAGATAGATCACCGGCACGTCGTCGAACTCGACTTGGCCGCGCAGCAAGCCGAGCTGCGTGAAGGTCGAGTTCTCGTCGTTGAGCGTCTGCGCGTTCACGCCGGCGACGACTTGCTCGCCGTCGTACCAGACCTCGACCTCGCCCACGTCGGGATTCGTCGACCAGAGCACGCGCATCGCGATGCGGTGCCACTCGCCCGCGGTGAGCACCCCGTCGCCCACCCAGTGCTCGACGTAGCCCGGACGCTGCGTGATGAAGCGGATCGTCTCGCCGTTGGTGTTGAACGCCATCATCTGCTGATAGCTGTTGTCGGTCTCCCAGTAGCCGATCGTCGCGCCGGGATCCTCGGGCAGCGCCTCGGGCAGATAGAAGCTCCACGCGAACCATGTCGTCGCGCCTTCGTCGGTGCGACCCGCATCGGGGCTGTGGTGCAGCTCGACGCGCTTGAGCCCATTGGGCCACACCGCATCGTTGTGCAGCTCGACGCGCGCGGAGTAGCTGCCTTGCACGACGACGTCGGTGGCGATCGTGATGTAGTCGACGCCGTCGACGTTGCCGTTGAGCGTCCCGTTCCACTGCGAGAGATCGTTGGTCTCGAAGTCACCGAGCCACACGGGCGCGGCCTGGGCGACGAGCGGCGTGCACAGCACGGAGGCGAAGGCGGCGAAACGAAGCGAGATCATCTCGGTCATGGCAACGCGCGCGCTCCAGGGTGTCAAGCGCAGTGCGTGGACGGATCGCCTGACAGTTCGCCCGTTCGTGCCACGCCGGGGGTGCAGCTCACCGCTGCGGCTGCGCGAGTTGCCCAGGTTCAGCGCCGCGTCGTCGCACCGTAGGGTGGCCGCATGCGAACGACGATGCGTTGCGTGCTCGGGCTCTCGACGTTGTGCGCGTGCGGTGGCGAGCGCGAGGTGAACGGCACCGCGTGGATCCCCACGACTGCCGCCGACGGCGGCGACGAAGGCGATGACGGCGAGGGTAGCGAGGACGATGGCAGCGACGGAGGCGGCAGCGAGGGCGGCGACGGTGCCAGCGATGCGGGCGACGGTGCGCACACGAGCGGAGCGCACACCGACGACGGTGGCAGCGACGGCGGCACGCCCACCGACGTGCCCGAGCTCGGCGGCACGTTCACCGTGATCGGCACGTCGGCCGACGGGCTCGCGAGCGTGCGCGACCTCGACTTCCCACCCGATCACCCCGACCAACTCTGGACCGCGAACGCCGACATCCACGGCGTCGTCATCTACTTCGATCCGGGCGAGAGCGCGCAGGACAGCGAAGTGCGCGTCGACTACTACGGGCGTCACTTCATGGCGACGGTCTCGTCGCTGTCGTTCGGCGTGGGCAACGAGTTCGCGAGCTGCCAGGAATCACGCGACGAGTGGAACGGCGTGGAGCAGTACCCCGACGACTTCATGGGGCCGACGCTGTGGTCCGCGGATCTCGACATCTTCGCGATGGTGCACCAAGGCAACGACGACGGTGAAGGCAGCCACCTCGACATGCTGCACCAGAGCCCGCTGTGCATGGGCATCGCCTGGGACCAAGGCAACGCCTACTGGGTCTTCGACGGGCTCAACGGTCACGTCGTGCGCTACGACTTCCAGAGCGATCACGGCCCCGGCGGCGGTGATCACAGCGATGGTTCGACGCGACGCTTCCTCAACGCGACGCTCACGCGGCGCGAAGGCGTGCCCGGGCACATGGCGCTCGATCACGACAGCGCGAAGCTCTACGTCGCCGACACCGGTGCGGGCCGCGTCATGTGGCTCGACACGCTCTCGGGCGAGTACAACGGTCCGCTCGAAGGCAACTGGGACGGCGTCGGCGACTACAGCGGTTGGGACTCCGCGACGTGGCAACCGTTCGCGAGCGGACTGTCGTC
>DASZPU010000216.1:0-2197 GCA_035550195.1 Nannocystaceae bacterium | reverse complement strand
AGGTGAAGGACACCGGCGCGCCGATCTCCGTGCCGGTCGGCAAGAAGACGCTCGGCCGCATCATCAACGTCATCGGCGATCCGGTCGACGAGCAGGGTGAGATCGGCAGCGAAGAGCGCTGGCCGATCCACCGCAAGGCGCCCGCCTTCGTCGATCAGAGCACGAAGGTCGAGCCGTTCGTCACCGGCATCAAGGTCATCGACCTGCTCGCGCCGTACCGACGCGGCGGCAAGATCGGCCTCTTCGGCGGCGCCGGCGTGGGCAAGACGGTGCTCCTCATGGAGCTCATCAACAACGTCGGCAAGAAGCACGGTGGTTTCTCCGTGTTCGCCGGCGTCGGCGAGCGCACCCGCGAAGGCAACGACCTCTACTTCGAGATGATCGAAGCCGACGTCATCAAGGCCGAGTGGGATCACGAGAACCGCCAGGTCAACAGCATCGACACCGAGAAGAGCAAGGTGGCGCTGGTGTACGGCCAGATGAACGAGCCGCCGGGCGCACGCGCTCGCGTGGCGCTGTCGGGTCTCACGATCGCGGAGTACTTCCGCGACACGATGGGCCAGGACGTGATGCTCTTCGTCGACAACATCTTCCGCTTCACGCAGGCGGGCTCCGAGGTGTCGGCGTTGCTCGGTCGCATTCCTTCCGCGGTCGGTTACCAGCCGACGCTCGCCACCGAGATGGGCGTGCTGCAGGAGCGCATCACCACCACGAGCAAGGGCTCGATCACTTCGGTGCAGGCGATCTACGTGCCCGCCGACGACCTCACCGACCCGGCGCCGGCCACCGCCTTCGCGCACTTGGATGCGACCACGGTGCTCAGCCGTGCGCTCACCGAGATCGGCATCTACCCCGCGGTCGATCCGCTCGACTCCACGAGCACGATCCTCTCGCCCGACGTCGTCGGTGCGGAGCACTACCGCGTCGCGCGCCGCGTGCAGCAGATCCTGCAGAAGTACAAGGAGCTGCAGGACATCATCAAGATCCTCGGCATGGACGAGCTGTCCGAAGAGGACAAGGTGCTGGTCGCACGCGCGCGCAAGATCCAGCGCTTCTTGTCGCAGCCGTTCCACGTCGCCGAGCAGTTCACCGGCAACCCCGGCAAGTTCGTCGAGCTCGAGGACAGCGTGAACAGCTTCCGCGAGATCATCGAAGGGAAGCACGACAGCTTGCCGGAGCAGGCCTTCTACATGGTGGGCGGCATCTCCGAGGCGGTCGAAAAGGGCAAGGAGCTGGCCAAGAAGGCCTGAGGCCTTCTTCGGAAAGACGGGCCATGAGCGACACGATCAAGCTCGACATCCTCACCCCCATGGGTGCCGTTCGCGACGGCGTCGAAGTGCCGGGCGTCGAGGTGCCGGGCATGCTCGGCGAGCTCGGCATCTTGCCGCGCCACGAGTCGCTCGTGACCGCGGTGGTGCCGGGTGTGGTGCGCTTCCGCGAAGGCGTCGCGAACGTGAAGCTCGCGGTCGGCAGCGGCATCCTCGAGGTGAAGGAAGCCGGCCGCGTGATCCTGTTGGTCGATCGCGCCGCGACGCCCGAGCAGGTCGATCGCAACGCGGTGCAGAAGCGCCTCGACGAAGTGAAGGCGAAGCTCGAGCTCGAGAAGGGCCCGGTCGACGGCGCAGAGTTCCGCGCACTGTCCGACGAACGCGGCTGGCTCGAGGCGCAGCTGCGTCTGGTCGCGAACTGATCAGGGCTCGCGCAGCGCGAGCATGCACGGTCGCGCGCCGCGATCGCGCCACGCATCCTCGTCGCGCGTGACGCGTGCGGCGAGCTCGTGCAGGTCGAGCCATGCGATGCTCGCGGCGCTACCGACCGGCCAGCGTACGCCGGCGAGCGCACGCGCGACGCAGCTGCCGAACGCCTCGTCGCCGTATCGGGTATGCGTCGTCGCGTGGCCGCGCGGGTCGATGCGCAGCCGCAGCGCCGCCGCCCCCTGATGCGCAGCCGTGCACGCGAGCAGCGGCGCGCAGCGGTGGGCGAGCTCGGAGCGTACGCGTCTGCGCGAGACCGCGACGGCCTCGGGTGCGCCGGTGGGCACTGCCTTCACGATCTCGTAGTGCGACGGGGCGGTGCGCGGCTCGCCGTCATCGTGATGATGCGGGTCGAGGCGAACGTGACTCGCGTCGCCGCACAGACGCAGCGAGGGATCGGCGACGGCAGCGAAGCAGACCCGCCCGCCGTCGGCGCTCGCACG
>DASZPU010000215.1:0-2522 GCA_035550195.1 Nannocystaceae bacterium | reverse complement strand
CCTCGGCATCCTCGCGAATCGGGCCGAGCGACGGCGACGCGCGCTTGAACTCCGCGATGATGCGCGGGTGCGGACCGTTGCGCAGCGCCGCCGCGAAGTCGCGCACCGGCGGCAACGCAGCGAGCTCGGCGTCGAGCTGCGCCTCCGTCATGTTGGGATGACGTTGCCCCGACAGCGACGCGCGCTTGGCCGCGAGGATCTTGTCGAGATAGGTGGGCGCCGCGCTCATGGATCTGCGCGAGGCCTATCATGGCTTTTCGCCACCAGATCTGCCAGACGCGAGCGTGCACTGCCGTCGTCGAGCACCGCGGCGATCCGCCGCGCGTGGGCCGGGAGATCTGCGAAGTCCCCCTCGCCCGCTGCGACGAGCGCGAGCGCGCCGCCGTACTGCACCGCCGTGCGGTAGGGACCGGGGTCACCGTCGAGGACGCGCAGCAGCGCCTCGGCGTTACGCAGCGGATCTTCGCCGGCGAGATCGGCGATGGGTACCTCGGGTAGCTCGGCGTCGGCGGGTCGCAGCACCCGGCGCGACAGCTCGCCGCGATGCCACTGCCACACCAGCGTCTCGCCTTCGCAGCTGAGATCGTCGATGCCCGCGCGCGCGCCGTCCTCGGCCGAGACGCCCGCGAGGAAGCCGTGGACGACCAGCACCCGTGTGCTACCGAGCTGCCCGAGCGCGGCCGCGAGATCGCGGCACCGCGAGGGATCGTAGACGCCGAGCAGCTGCCGCGTCGCGCGGGCGGGATTGCACAGCGGGCCGAGCAGGTTGAAGAGCGTGCGGAAGCCGAGCGCGCGGCGGACCCCGGCGGCGTGCTTCATCGCGGGGTGCAGCGCGGGCGCGAAGCAGAAGCCGATCCCGTGCGCGTCGATCGATGCGCCCACGGTCTCGGGGGGCGCGCCGAGATCGACCCCGAGCAGCTCGAGCACGTCCGCGCTGCCGCTGGTGCTCGAGGCCGCGCGGTTGCCGTGCTTGGCCACCGCCACACCGCAGGCCGACACCGCGATCGCGACCGCGGTGGACACGTTGCGTCGCGCGATGCCGCTGCCGCCGGTGCCACAGGTGTCGAGCAGATCGACGCGCGTGCTGGGCACGGGGATCGACGCTTCGCGCATCGCGATCGCGGCGCCCACGATCTCGTCGATGTGCTCGCGGCGCGCGGCGAGGCCCATGAGCAGCGCGCCGATCTGCGCAGGGTCACACGCGCCCGCGATGAGCTCGCGCATCGCGGCGGTGATGCGATCGCGACCGATCGGCTCGCCGCGCGCGAGCAGGCTCAACGCTTCGCGCATCGCGGCGTCGCTCATGCGCGGCCTCGCTGCTTCAAGAACGTCGCGAGCATCGCGTGGCCGTGCTCGGTGAGGATCGACTCGGGATGGAACTGCACACCGAAGAGTGGAAGATCGCGGTGGCGCACGCCCATCAGCTCGCCTTCGGGCGTGCGTGCGTTGGGCACGAGCACGTCGGGCAGCGTGGCTTCGTCGGCGACGAGGCTGTGATAGCGCGTGGCGAGAAACGGCGACGGCAGGCCGGCGAACACACCGGTGCCGTCGTGCACGATCGGCGAGGTCTTGCCGTGCATGATCCGCGCGGCGCCGTGCACCGTCGCACCGAGGACTTCGCACAGCGTCTGGTGACCGAGGCACACGCCGAAGAGCGGCACCGCGCCGGTCTGCGCGAGCGTGCGACAGAGCTCCTGGCACACCCCGCTGTCCTGCGGACGCCCGGGGCCGGGCGAGAGCACGACGTGGGTGGGCGCGCGCGCGAGCACGCCCGCGGCATCGTCGGCGTCGTTGCGCAGCACCTCGACCTCGGCCCCGAGCTCGAGCAGGTACTGCACGAGGTTGTAGGTGAACGAGTCGTAGTTGTCGATCATGACGACGCGCGGTGTCACTGCACGACTCCTTTGCGAGCGATCGCGATCGCTCGCAGGATCGCGCTGGCCTTCGCGCGACACTCCGCGTCCTCACCCGCGGGCGTCGAGTCGTACACGATCCCTGCGCCCGCCTGCACGCGCAGCGCGTCGCTCGTCGCGGTGACGGAGCGGATGCAGATCGCGAAGTCGGCCCCGCCGTCGTAGCCGAGATAGCCCACTGCACCGCCGTACCAGCCCCGCGGCGCGGGCTCGAGCTCGTCGATGATCTGCAGCGCGCGCACCTTGGGCGCGCCCGAGAGCGTGCCGGCCGGGAACGCCGATGCGAGCGCATCGATCGCATCCATGCCGTCTCTCAGCGTGCCGCGCACCTCGGAGACGAGGTGCATCACTCGCGAGTAGCGCTCGATGACGAACGACTCGACCAGCTTCACGCTGCCCGGCGCCGCGACGCGACCGACGTCGTTGCGCCCGAGATCGATGAGCATCAGGTGCTCGGCGCGCTCCTTCGGATCGGCGAGCAGCTCGGCCTCGAGCGCACGATCTTCGGCCTCGTCACGGCCGCGCCGACGCGTGCCCGCGATCGGTCGCAACGTCACGGTGCGATCGCGATCGACCCGCACGAGCACCTCGGGCGACGCACCGACGAGC
>DASZPU010000214.1:0-1740 GCA_035550195.1 Nannocystaceae bacterium | reverse complement strand
CTGCCGTTCGGGCATCGCGTGCTCGTGCCCCTGCTCGTGCGTCCGTTCGTCGACGCGGGCGTGCCGATCGGCTGGGCGTTCACCGTCACCGAGTGGCTCGGCACCGTCGCGCTGCTCGTGCTGTTGCAGCGCACGCTCGCGCGCGATCTGCCCGAGCGTGCCGCGTTGCTCGGCACCTTCGCCGTGCTCGGTGCGCTGGCGTTCGCGTTGCTGCTCGCGCATCGCTGGCCGATCTTCTATCCCTGGGACGCATGGGCGATGGTGGCGATCGTCGCCGCGCTCGATGCGATCCGTCGCGAACGGCTGGCGCTCGCCACCGCGATCGTGGTGATCGGCGCATGGAACCGCGAGAGCGTCGCGCTCGTGCCGCTGCTCGGACTCGCACTGCGGCTCGAGCACGCCCCGCTGCGTCCGACGATCGCCTGGGCGGTGCTCACCATGCTCGCCTACGCCGCGTCGCGCTGGGCGATCCGTTTCGTCGTGCCCGAGGCCCACGGCGCGCCGCTGCACGTGTGGCTCGGCGACGAGCTCCGCGTGCTGCACAACCTGCGCTGGCTGTCCGACGTGCGCAACCAACTGCAGTGGTGGACGAGCATCGCGTTCTTGCCGCTGGCGTGGCTCGGCGTGCGCCGCTTCGTGCCCCGCGATCTCCAGCGCACGCACGTCGTCGCGCTCTTCGGACTCGGTGGTCTGCTCGTCGTCGCGAACGCGTACGAGCCGCGTGTGTATGCCGAGCTGATCGTGATCGCATGGTGTGCGGTGTTCACCGGTGCGTGGCGTTGGGCCACCGGCGAGCCGGCGTTGGCGCGCGCGTCGGGATGGATCGGTGCCTTCGATCGCAGTGCGGCGCTCGTGCTGCTCGCGATCGCGGTCGCTGCTGCGTTCGTGGTGCTAGCGGGCCAGTAGCGTGCGCAGCGTCGCGTACGACGAGCGCAGCCACGCATCGAGCAGCGCAGCGCGATCGCCTGCGATCAACGCGCTGCCGACGAGCACTGCACCGGTCCAGCCTTCGCGATGCCAGTGCGCGCCGTCGGGCAACCGCGCGAGCGCGACGTCGGCCGCGGGATACGGCCATGGCGTCGCATAGAAGTAGGGCTCGTCGTAGCTGTCGTCACCGGGCGAGAGGCCGATGCCGATCGAGCGGCCTTCGCCCAGATCGACGAGCGTCGCGAGATCGAAGTGATGCGGCCACACGCGACGCGTGCTCGCGCCGGGCACATGCGCGGCGACGCAATCGAGCGCGGCGTCGGCGAGCTCGAACCATGCGGCGAGCTCCTCCGCGGACGCGACGTCGAGCGCTCCGAAGCGCGCGCCGGCGCCGAGCGGATCGCCGGGCAGCTGGTGTCCGGGGCGCACGACGGCCTGCGCTCCACCGCGCAGGCGCGTCGCGGCGTCGTCGTACCAACGATAGGCGTCGTCGAGCGTGCCGCCGGTGGGCACGTGGCGCTCGCGGACTTCGTCGCGCGCGTCGATCAACACCAGCGCACCGGTCGCGAGCTCGAGCCCCGCACGAAAGCTCGGCGTGCTCGACGAGGCCTCGCCGACGATCGCACGACGCTCGCGCACCCAGTGCCCCGCGGTGTGCCGGTAGTCGTCCGTCGCGGTGACGGTGCTGAAACCATGCGCGGCGATCGGTTGCAGCGCGAAGTGCAGCCACCGTCGCGCGCCCGCGAGCTGTCGCGGCGATCGCTGTCCGATCGCCTGCAGCGCCGCGGTGACGCGCTCGTCGTTGCGGATCCA
>DASZPU010000213.1:0-18557 GCA_035550195.1 Nannocystaceae bacterium | reverse complement strand
CACGAGCTCGGCGACGCGCTCGCCCTGCCACAGCGCGGGGTCGCGGTAGCGATCGGTGCGATGCACGAGCCGCTGGTTCGTGGAGCCCACGAAGCGCCGGAGCGTCTCGAGCCGGCGCGCGTCGAAGCGACCGTCGACCAGCGTGTCGATGCTGGGCCACAGTCGATCGAAGCCGCGCAGATCGGCGGCCTCCTCGAACAGATAGCCGGTGAACACGATCACGCCGAGCCCGCGCGCCGCGATCGGTGCGAGCAGATCCGCGAGCGCATCGGTCTGATCGAGCGGCTCGCCGCCGAGCACGGTGATGCCTTCGATCGCGTGCTCGCGCTGCGCGTCGGCGACCATGCCGACCAGCGTGTCGCGGCCGAGCGTGCGCCCGTGACCGCGCTCGAACAGCTCGGGGTTGCAGCAGCCCGGGCAGCGCAGCGAGCAGCCTTGCAGCCACAGCGCGAAGCGACGGTGCGGACCCTCGGCGGCGGTGACCGGCACCGCTTGGGAAATCTCCAACGTGCTCACTTCGCCGCCGCCTTCGTGTGCTCGCCGAGCCAGCCCAGCACGGTGTCGTGCCACAAGAGGCTGTTGGCCGGCTTCAGCACCCAGTGGTTCTCGTCGGGGAAGTGCAGCAGGCGACTGGTGACGCCGCGACGTTGCAGCGCCGTGAACGTCGCGAGCCCCTGCGTGTCGGACACGCGATAGTCGAGCGCGCCGTGGATGACGAGCATCGGCGTCTTCCACTTCGTGACGAAGTTGGCGGGGTTCCACTTCTCGTAGTTCTTCGGCACCTCGTACTGCGGGCCGCCGTGCTCCCACTCGGGGAACCACAGCTCTTCGGTCGCGTAGTACATCGAGCGCATGTCGAAGAGCCCGTCGTGGTTGACGAGGCAATCGAAGCCGTCGGACCAGTTGCCGGCGATCCAGTTGATCATGAAGCCGCCGTACGAGGCCCCGAGCGCGCACGCACGCTCGCCGTCGAGCCAGGGATACTTCGCGACCGCGGCCGCGAGCCCCTTCTTCAGATCGACGAGCGGCTTGCCGCCCCAGTCGTCGTTGATGCCGTCCGTGAACTTCTGCCCGTAGCCGGTCGAGCCGTGGAAGTCGATCATGATCGCGGCGAAACCCGCACCGGCGTACGGCTGCGGATTCCAGCGATAGTGGAAGTGATCGCCGAAGCTGCCCTGCGGACCGCCGTGGATGAGGAACGCGATCGGGTACTTCTTCGCCGCGTCGAATTCGACCGGCTTGACGACCCAGCCGTACACCGTGTCGCCGGCGGCTCCGGTGAACGAGAACTGCTCGGGCTCGCCCATCTTCGCGGCGCCGACCTTCGCGGCGTTGATCGACGTGATCGCCTTGGGCTCGCCGCCCTTGGTCGACACCGAGTAGAGCTCGGCGGGGCTGCGCAGGTCGTCGCGCAGGAACACGATCTGCTCGCCCGCGACGATCGGTGACGCCACCGTGCCTTCCTTGGTGAGCTGGCGTCGCTCGCCGCTCTTCGGATCGAGCGCCCAGATCGACTTGTGCCCGAGGTCGTCGCCGGTGACGTACGCGACGCCGTCGCTGCCGAGCACGAGCTCGTCGATGGAGCGATCGAAATCGTTGGCGATCGTCTTCGCGGTGCCGTCGGGCCACGCCATCTCCACCACGTGGAAGCGATCGGCCTCGTAGCCGGCGCGATCCATCGCCTTGTAGTACAGCGTCTTGCCGTCGGCGGAGAAGCGCGGGTGGCTGTCCCACGCCTTGTTCGCGGCGGTGAGGTTCTTGCGCTCGCCGCTCGCGACGTTCACCGCGAACAGATCGAAGTTGGTCGACCACGGCTCGCCCGCACCGGCATCGCGCGCGCCGTACACGATGTCGCGGCTGTCCGCCGAGAACGAGAACTCTTCGCTGCCGCCGAACGGCTTGCTCGGCACGTCGGCGTCGAGATCCTTCGCGAGGTCGCGCGGCTCGCCGCCCGCGGTCGGCATCACGAACAGATGCGAGCGCCGACCGTCGCTCCACGAATCCCAGTGGCGCACGAACATGCGCGAGTAGAGCGTGCCGGTGGCCTTGTCGTTCTCGATCTCGTCGAGGCGCTGCTTCGTGCACGCGAGCTCGGGACAGTCGATGAACACGTCGATCGCGAACGCGAGGAACTCGCCGTTGGGCGACACCGCGAGGCTGCCGACCGGCAGCGGCAGCTGGGTGACCTGCACCGCCTCGGTGGAGGAGGGCGGCAGCTTCCACACCTGCGTGTCGCCGGAGCGACGCGACAAGAAGTAGAGCGTGCCGTCGGGCGCCCAGCGCGGGCTGTCGTCGGCCTCGGGATGGTTGGTGAGCCGCTTGGGCTCGCCGCCGCCGATGGGCACGCTCCACAGATCGGTGCGGCCGCGGTTCGCCTCGAGATCCGTGACGCGACGAACGAACGCGATCGTGGTGCCGTCGGGCGACAGCTGCGGATCGCTCAGACGATCCATCGCGAGCATGTCCTTGATGCCGAACGGATGCGGCGCGGTGTCGGCGATCGGCTTCGGATCGACCGGCGCGTCGTCGGGCACGACCACGTTCGTCGCGCTCTTCGTCGGCGCGACCGGATCGCGCTTCGCGTCGTCGCCCTTTTGCGGATCGAACGACGGCTTGCTCTGCGCATCCGCCTTCGCCTTCGCGTCGGCCTTGCCGGGCGGCGGCGCGCCGCGATCGCAAGCAGCGAGCACGAGGGCGACGAGGACGGGCAGGGCGACGCGCATCGGCGCGGAGCCTACTCCTCGCGATGGCGAGTGCGGAAGGGACCGATCGGCGTGCGCAAAGTTGCACCCCGCGGGGGTGACCCGCGGGGTGCAAAGGATGGCTCCGGAGAAGAGCCCAGGCTCGCAGGGCGGAACGGGCCCCGGAGAGAACCCGCGGTTGCGAGCACGGCGATGAGACCGCCGAGAGTCGAACGCGCTCTCGGCTTCGCAGGGATCAGACGGAGGACGGGGCGCGCGGTTGCAGGCGGCGCCGCGGGATCACTCCGCGACGATCTCCGCGCGCAGCTGCGGATCGAAGCGCCACTCCTTCGCGGACTTGCCGTGCAGCGAGGCACCGACGTCGAAGCGCAGCTCGAGGCGGGTGTCGGCGTCGAGGTCGATGTCGACGGGCAGCTCGAGCTCGTCGTTGTCGAGCTTGATCTTGTGCCACTTGCCGCCGGTCGCGACGCGGGGCTCGTCGACGACGACGAGCATGCGATCGTAGTGATCGGCGAGGCAGGGCACGGAGGTCGGCGCGGACTCGTCGGAGAGCTCGAAGCGCGTACCGTCGCCGGCGATCCACACCCAGGTGTCGTCGCTCGCGCGATGCAGCATCACCTCGACGATCTCGAGGTCGACCTCTTCGACCATCTCGGTCGGCATCGCATCACCGGCGATCACGACCTCCATGCGCGGCGTCGCTTCCCCCTCGTAGCTCGCCGTCTCGGGCAAGAGCGCGATGTCGCAAGCAGAGGCGAGCACCAGAGTCGCGAGGGTCGGGAACGCAGCGGCCTTCATGTGTAAGGCTCATCGCGAGGTCGACGGTTCCGCTTGAGGCCTTCCCAAAAGAAAACCTCGAAACGGCCCGCTTCGGGACAAGTCAGTCCAACGGTGTTCGACAAGCGGTCACGGCACGTTTCACCGCGCTCGTGTCGTGAGCGCAACGATCCTACCGGTCCGCACGAATGCTTGACTCGAAGAGCAACGCTACCATCGGCGATGGTGACGGAGTCGGACCTCGCAGCTGCTACGGCGGCACTCTTCCGCGCGGCGACGGGCGTGGTCTGCTGGCGCGATGCACTGGAGCCGTTCGCGCGTCGGCTCGATAGCCACCACTTCTCGCTCTGGCTTCGATCGACGCGCAGGATCGTCTTCGTAACCGAGGTCGCGAGCTCATTACCACCCGAGCTCACTGCGGAGTACGCGGGTCAGTTCGGCAGCATCGATCCGCTCGCGCCACTCGGCGCCGCCAGGCCGCGCGGCACGGTGTTCACCAGCGACGACCTAATGCCGTTCGATCGTCTCGCGAAGACGGCATACTACAACGAGTGGATGGGCCGGCACGACATGCGGCGTTTCATCGCGTCGTGCTGCGACCTTCCCGATCAAAACACATTCGCGGCGATTGCTTTCCAACGCGCGGTCGGCAGTGAGCCGTTCGGCGAGGAGGAACGCCGCGTGGTTGGAACTTTGTTGCCTCAGCTCGCGCTCGCACTCGAGATCTGGTCGCGCTTCTCCGAGGCGGAAGATCGCACTGCGGGGCTCGAGCGCATGCTCGACGCGATACGAGCCGGTATGGCAATCGTCGACGCCGATGCGCGCGTGCGGCTGCACAACCGCAGCTTCGGCGAGTGGTTGGCGCGCGCGGAGGGAGTGCGGCTCGAGGCGAACGGGCGGATCCGGGCGAGCCGTGCGGCTGACGAAGCCTTGTTGCGCGCGACGATCCGCCGTGCCGCAGTCGAACGCTGCGCCAGCGCTGCCGCAATCACGCGAGCCGCAGGGCGACGCCCCTATCGTCTCAGTGCTGTCCCGATCGACGACGAGCCGCTGTCGTTCCCGGCCGGACTGCGCGTAGCTATCTTGCGCGTCTGCGATCCCGATGCCGAAGAGCGCGCGCTCGCGCACCGACTCTGCGAGCGCTACGGATTGACACCCGCGGAGTGCGAGGTGGCGATGCGCTTGGCGGGGGCAAGCAATCTGCCCGCGGTTGCGTCTCAGGGCGAGCGTTCGCCAGCGACCGCGCGGAACCTGATGAAGCGAGCATTCGCGAAGACTGGCACGCATCGACAGGCCGAGCTCGTCGCTCTCGTGCACACGATCGCGAGCGAGCTCGCGCTCGCGTGAGCGGATCCGAGCAGCACATCGTAGCCCGTTTGGTACACGACGCTCGAGGTCGCAACGCCTAGCATGCACGGATGGTCGGAAGCCAGGACGTGCTGCGTGGGCTCGGTGCGAGGACAGGATGCGCGGGGATCCTCGCACTAGTTGTTGTTATCGCGGGTTGCGATTCGGAGACCGAGAGCGATGTGCTCGCAGTCGCGGAGTTCTCGAATGAATCGACAGCTACGAGCGACGCAACGCCGGTCGCCGACGCGGAGTTCGGCGCCGATGTCGTGCCCGCGCTGGTGCCCGAGGATGCCTGTGGTGCGTTGCCGATCGTCTACGTGCCCGCGGGTGGTGCGTGGTTCAACGGTAGCGGGCAGGCGGAGTGCATCATCGGCACTGCGGGGAACGATCGCATCCGTGCGCGCGCGGGCAACGACGTCGTCGTCGGTCTCGGCGGCGATGATCTCGTCGAGGGCGGCAACGGTGACGATCAGTTGATTGGTGGCGAAGGTAACGACATCCTGCGCGGCGAGGCCGGGGCCGACACGCTTCTCGGCGAAGACGGAGCCGACACGCTCGAGGGCGCGGGCGGTGCCGATCACCTCGACGGCGGAGCAGGTGACGACGCGCTCGATGGCGGAGCCGATCCCGACGTCCTGTTCGGCCGAGACGGCAACGACGTGCTAGTGGGCGGGGGCGCGGACGACATCGTCACCGGAGGCGAAGGCGACGACACACTCGAGGGCGGGGCTGGAAACGACACGATCGCGGGCGAGGCGGGTAACGACGTCATCGAGGGGCAGGGCGGCAACGACGTCATCGACGGCGGGCCCGGTAACGACAGCATCGATGGCGGTGGGGCGACGGATACGATCAGCGGTGGGGCGGGCAACGATGCGATCGATGGCGGGCCTGGATCCGACGCGCTCGACGGTGGGGAAGGTGACGATACTATTTTCGGTACCGCGGTCGACAGCAGCGTCGAGGGCGGGCCCGGCAACGATGCCTGCGACGGACTTGGTTGCGAGGAGCCCGAACCTGGCGCGACGCCGGCGTGCACGAATGACGACGACTGCGTCGACGGCAACGCCTGTACGGCGGATGTGTGCGACGTACTGTTCGGCTGTCTGCATCCGGACACGAGTGCGAGCTGCGACGACGGCCTGTTCTGCAGCGGGATCGAGAGCTGCGATGCGCTTTCCGGCTGCGTGTCGGGCACGGCGCCAGGAACTGACGATGGGGTGTCGTGCACCATCGATCTCTGCGACGAAGCAACGGCCAGCGTCGTGCACTTGGTGAACGACGACGCCTGCGACGACGACGAAGCGTGCACGACCGACGCATGCGATCCACTGGCGGACTGCACTCACGATGTTCTGGTCGACGGCAGCTCATGCGACGACGGCAGTGTGTGCAACGGAATCGCCGCGTGTGCGGCAGGCGTGTGCACGCCGGGGCTGCCGCTGATGTGCGACGATGGCGATCTTTGCAACGGCACCGAGACGTGCGATCCACTTGGCGGCTGCATCGCCGGCGCGCCGCCGATCTGCGAGGACGGCAATGCGTGCACCTACGAGGGCTGTGATCCAGTGTTGGGGTGTCAGATGTACATTCCCGATGACGGCACATCTTGTGCCGACGGCGAGCCTTGCAACGGTGACGAGACCTGCATTGCAGGCACGTGCAGGCCGGGAGCCGCGCTCGACTGCGATGATGACCAAGAATGCACAGCAGAGAGCTGCGCACCGGGCATGGGCTGCCAGTATGCTGCCGTCGTCGACGGCGTGCCCTGTGGCGGCGGCGCGGCACATTGCAGCGCTGGTCGCTGCCTCGGTGCGCTCGAGCTCGTCAGCCGGGGCATGCCCGGTCCTGGCGGCAACCGCGAGAGCGCGGCTCCGTCGGTGACGCCCGATGGCCGCTTCGTCGCGTTCACGTCCACGGCGACGAACCTCGTGCCGGGGCACAGCGGAAGCACGAGCGACGTGTTCGTGCTCGATCGCGAAACCCTGGCGATCGAATTGGTGAGCGTCGCCGTCGGCGGTGACGCGGCCGCGGGAAACAGCAGCGACCCCAGCATCTCGGCCGACGGTCGATATGTCGCGTTCAGCTCGAACGCGACAGACCTTGTCGCTGGTCCGTCGCTGCCGGGTGTCTTCCTCCGCGACCGTCTGGCGGGAACGACCGCGCGTGCGAGCGTCGCGGCCGACGGCACTCCGGCGGACGGCATGCGTGGTCGCGTCTCAGGCGATGGGCGGATCGTGGCCTTCATCTCGCGTATGGACATCGTGCCGGGCGACACGAACGGACGCGACGATGCTTTCGCGCGCGACATGCAGGCCGGTTTCACGCATCGCGTTAGCCTCGACGTCGCAGGAGCGCAGTTTCCCGGCGGAGCTTTGGATCTCGCGATCGCGGGGAGTGGGCATCGCGTTGCCTTCGTCGCGGGGAACGAAGTCTATGTGCGCGATCGCCTCGCGAACACGACGGTCCTCGCTAGCGTCGACGCGCTGGGTGGGCCTTCGGGCGGGGCGAGCTCGCCCTCGATGTCGAGCAACGGCCTGCGGGTCGCGTTCGTGTCGCGGGCGAACGATCTCGTGATGGGGCCGGATACGCTTCTCAGCGACGACGTCTTCGTTCGTGATCTCGGCGCTAGCTCTACGACGCGCGTGAGTGTCACGCCGCTCGGGAGTACGCCGAACGCCATCAGCTCGGCGCCGCGGATCTCACCCGACGGCGGGTTCGTGGCATTCGAGTCGACGGCGACAGACCTCGTCGTGGGCGACACGAATGCGCGACGGGATGTATTCCTGCGCGACCTCGCCGGCGGCGCGACAACGCTCGTCGCGCTGCACGAGGACGGCACGCAGAGCAACGACGAGAGCGTGATGCCGGCGCTCTCGGACGCAGCGACGCTCGTCGCGTTCGCGTCGGACGGCACCAATCTCGTCGACGGAGACGTGGAGGGACGGCGGGACGTGTTCGTTCGCGACCGCGAGGCTCTCACGACGGAGCGCGTGAGCGAAGGCGAGATCGACGACGACGCTGCGGGCGACAGCGTCATGGCCGCGGCGTCGCACGACGGTCGCTTCGTGGCATTTCGGTCCTCCGCGAGCAACCTTGTCGAGGGCGATCGGAACCGTGCCGCCGACGTGTTCGTGTGGGACGCCGCGAGCGGCGTCATCGAACGCGTGAGCGTCGGTGTCGCGAGCGAGGAGGAAACGCAGTCCTCGTCGGCTCCGGCGATCTCCGCGGACGGACGCTACGTCGCGTTCGACTCGTCGAGAGCAGACTTGGTCGCCACGGACACGAACAATCGTGTCGATGTCTTCCTGCGGGACCGGGAGGCAATGACCACGGAGCGCGTGAGTGTCGACGCGGCGGGTTTCGATGCGGACGACGGCAGCTTCGGCGCTTCGATCTCCGCGGACGGTCGCTTCGTCGCGTTCGTCTCGAGCGCTACGGATCTCGTGGCTGGCGACACGAACGATCGAACCGATGTCTTCGTTCGCGATCGCTTGGCCGGCACGACCTCACGCGCGAGCGTGGCGAGTGACGGTACGCAGGCGAATCTCGAGAGCTCGTCCCCGCGTCTCGCCGCGGACGGGAGCCGGGTCGTGTTCGCTTCCCGTGCAGCCAACCTCGTCGCCGGCGACACGAACAACTCCGACGATGTGTTCGTGCACGACCTCGCGACCCGCCAAACTGTGCGGGCGAGCGTCGCGTTCGATGGAACCCAGGCCGATTTAGGATCGGCGCGACCCGACATCTCGGCGGACGGACGCTTCGTGGTCTTCGACTCGATTGCGCGCAACCTCACCGGTGCGCCCGAGCGCGGGCTTCGCGACGTGTTCGTCCGAGATCTCGAGCTCGACACGATCACTCGGATCAGCGAGAGCTATTCGGGGATCGAGGCCGGTGGCAACTCGGCTCGTGTCTCGGCAGATGGTCGCTTCGTGGTCTTCCTATCGACGGCACAGACGCTCGTCTTCGGCACATCGCCGACTTCCGCTGCCTACCTGCGCGACGTCGAGACCGGAGAGACCGCGCTCGTCAGTGGCGTGGGTGCGTTCACCGCTGCCGCCTCGTTCCCGGCGATCTCGGGGGACGGTGCACGGATCGTGCTCTCCTCCCCCTTCGCGGGATTCGTCGCCAGCGACGACAACGGAGTGGACGATGTCTTCTGGGCAGCGAACGCATTCCTCGCTGACGACGCGGGTGGCGACGACGGCGGCGGGCCGATCCTCGATGTCGGTGGCGTCGGGGACGGGACCCAGGGCACGAGCTCGACGAGCTACGGCGACGAGTCGACAACGGTGGATGGCGGCACAACGACGTTGCGCCTCGACGTCGCGGGCGACGGCGGCGAGACGACCACCACGTCGCCGTTCGACGTCGGCGTGCCCACGCCGCCACCGACCGAGATGTGGAGCGCGTTGCTCGACAGCGGAGGTGTGGATGCGGGTGAGGGCATCGCGATCGCGCCGAATGGCGAGGTGATCGTCACTGGCTGGATCGTCAACGCGAACGGCGGCCTCTGGCGCCTCGATGATGGCGGCAACATGCTCGGCGCGTTCTTCTGCGACTGCGTGCCATGGAACTACTACTACGGCGTCGACGTCTCGCCGAGCGGCGAGATCGCAGTCGGTACCACCGCGTATGGCGGCAATTTCAACGACCCGGCCGTGCGTCTGTTCGAGCCCGGTGGTGGTCTGCTCTGGTCACGAGCTCACTTGGCGACCGACTACTTTGTACAGTGGCAAGCGACGCGCGCCGTAGCATTCCTCGCTGACGGCAGCATCGTCGCGGTCGGTTGGACCTTCAATGGCATCGACCGCGACGTTTACCTCGGCCGGTTCGATCTGGCCGGCGACGTGCTCTCTTCGGAGTCGCTCGACTGGGGCGACCACGAGGACGCGTGGGACGTCGCGGCGACCGACGACGGTGGCTGGACGCTCGTCGGATCGAGCGGACCCGCGGGCACGCGCGAAGCGCTGTTGGTGCATTTCGCCGCGAACGGGGACGAACTCGCGTTCGTCACGCAGGACCTCGGCGGCGACGAGGTCGCGCGAGCAGTCGCGCTCGGGCCAGACGGGCCACTCTTGGCGGGCAGCTACGCCTTCTCGGACATGAGTGGAGAGGTCGACGCGTTCGTCATCGCGCTCGATGCCGACGGCGTGTTGGTCACCGATCACCGCAACATGCACGCCGGGGGGGACGACGAGTTCTGGGACGTCGCGGTCGACGACGTGGGACGCGTCTACGCCGCGGGCTGGCAGTGGAACGGTGCCGATAGTGACGGGCTGCTCCGCCTCGTCGACCTCGGCAGTGGCAGCGGCACGTGGGACATCGTGATCGATGGCGGCGGCACCGACCGGCTCACTGGCGTGGCAACCGACGGCACACGCATCGTCGTGGCCGGTGCGATGAGCGGCGCGACTTCGGACGTCTTTGTCGCGCAGTACGGGGAGTAGCGGTCACGCTCACTCGTCCACGGGCGCGATTCCACGAAAGTGCGCGCGCAGATCGATCGGCTCCCACGCGCCCGCGGCGAGCGTGCGCGGGAGCTCCACCGATCCGTAGCGTACGCGGCAGAGCGAGAGCACCATCGCGCCGAGCTCCGCGAAGATGCGCTTCACCTCGTGGAAGCGGCCGGAGGTCAGCGTGATGGTCGCGAGGCGGCGTGCGCCCGGGGCGTGCACGAGCGCAGGGTGTGCGTCGGACTCGGTGAGCTCGGCCAGCGCGGCGATGTTGGGACGATGGCCGTCGGAGAGCACGAGATCGTCGGAGGGTGCCGACCACTGCGACGCGACCGCGACGTGATACGTGCGCTCGATCGCCCAGCGCGGATGCGTGAGCCGATGCAGCAACGTGCCGTCGGTCGTCCACATGAGCAGGCCGCTCGCATCGAGATCGAGCCGACCCACCGCACGCAGCTCGCCCGCCAGCGGAGCATCCTGCACGAGCGCGTACGCGGTGGGATGGCGATCGTCTCGCAGCGCGGTGACGGTGCCGATCGGCTTGTGCAAGAGCACCTCGCTGCGCGCGAAGAGGCGATGCTCCGTGCCGTCGACGACGATCGTGCACGGCAGATCGGACGGCGGGAGCTGCCGGCGTCCGTCGTCCAGCACGGCACCTTTTTCGTCGTGCACGTGCCCGCCTCGCAAGAGCCTGGTCGCGCCGCTGCGCGATACCCCGAGGTTGCGCGCGAGCAGGATGTCGAGCCGCGGCATCGCGCGCGAATGCTACCCCCCTCACGGCACGCCTTGGTACCCTCCCGGCGGTGAGTCGCCGGCCCGAGGCCCTTGCCGACGAGCGTGCGTTGGTACAACGCGCGGCCGGGGGCGATCGGCGTGCCTTCGAGCAGATCTATCGCGCGTACGCGCGAGCGATCTACGGCTACGTGCTCGTGCCGATGCTCGGCGATCCCGACGACGCGCAGGACTGCTTGCGCGAGACCTTCCTCGCCGCGTTCGGTGCGCTGCCGAGCTATCAGTGGAAGGAGCCCGGCCTCTATCCGTGGCTCAAGGTGCTCGCGAAGAACAAGGCCCGCGATCTCTTGCGTGCATCGGGTCGTCGTCAGCGATTGCGCGGCGCGTTCGCCGAGCACGTCGACGCGTTCGTCGAAGAGGCGCGCGATCCCACCGAAGAAGAGCTACAGCGCGAGCATCTGCGTGCACGCATCGATGGCGTGCTCACGGGGCTCAATCCGCGCTACGCGGAAGTGCTGCGGCTACGATTGCTCGAAGGCCGCTCCCGCGAGGAGTGCGCCGCCGCGATGGACGTGAAGATCGGCACGCTCGACGTGCTGCTCTTCCGCGCTTGTCGGGCATTTCGCCAGGCATGCGAGAAACAGGGCGTGGCCCTGCGAGGTGAGCTATGAAGGATCGAGCCACGATTCGGTGCGGTGGAGGCGGCGTAAGGCCGTCCACGCGGGGGGCGTTCGGGGCCACGGAGAGCATCCCGTCATGACCGCCGAGCACAGGCCCGAAGAAGGGGCCACCGCAGTCACGGATCCCGCCAGCTTCGGCTTGGTGGAGGCCGAGCTGCAGGCCGGGCTCGAGGCCGACGGCGGCGTCGGCAGCGTCGAGCCCGAGCTCGCGATCGCGCGATTGTTGCTCCACGCGCGCGCGCCGGCCGAGCTCGCGATGGCGCGCGAGGATCTCGTGTGGAGCGACATCGAACGCGGCATCACTCCGGCGCCATGGTGGCGTCGTCGTGTGGTGCTGTGGGGCGGGCCGGTGCTCGCAGCTGCGGCTGCAGTCGTGCTCGTCGTGGTGATGCGTCCCGATCCGCAGCGGCCGCACACGAGCGGCTCCGCGGATCTGCTCGAGCAACAGTTCGCCGTGCTCGCACCGGCGGCGCGTGCCGAGGTCGCGAAGAACGTCGACGATCAACGCGGTCGCCTGCGCGGTGATCTCATCGCGATGGCGCGTGCGAGCGGTGGCACGCAGGGCGGTGCGCCATGAAGAATCGTTGGGCCACGCTCGCGCTCGGCATCTTCCTCGGCGCCGGCTCGATGCTCGTCGGGCTCGCGCAAGCGGGACGCATCGCGCCCGCGCGTCCCGATGCACTCGTCGCGCTCGCGCAGCTCGTCGAGGTCGAGAACCGCAAGGTCGACGTGCTCATCGAGAAGGACGATGCGGCCGGAGCGATCGCTGCGCTCGAGTCGCTGCGCAAGCAACGATGGTTGTCGCGCGAAGAAGGTGGCGACGTCGCGCTCGAGCTGCGCCACGACATGTACGGGCGGCTCTTGCGACTGCGGCTCGACTATCCCGACGTCGACACGGTCAGCGACGACACGCTGCTCGTCATCGCCGACGAGGGCCTCGGCAGCGAGTGGCGCGACGTCGACGACAACCCGTTCACGGCGCGACTCGTCGCGCTGCGCGGCGAGGTGCTCGAGGCGCTCGGACGCGACGACGAGGCGCTCGGTGCCTACGAAGACGCGCTCGACATCAATCGCACGCTGCTCGAGCGCACGTTGGGTGAAGCGCCGTGATGCGCGGTCGCGAGGTGCTCGCGATCCTGCTCCTGTCGATCGGCTGCGCGAGCAAGAACAAGCCCGACAGCGCGGCGGCATCCGACGTCGCCACGAAGCAGGCTCCGGCCGAGGCGAGCCCGGCTCCGGCGGACGGCGCAGGTGGCATGGTCGCGCCGATCGTCGAAGACGACGAGGAAATGGACGCGCCGATGCGCGAGGGCGCGGCGGAAGCATCGCTCGACGATCTCCGCAAAGAGCTCGACGGCTACGAGGCCGATCTGCGCGAGCGCGGTGTGAAGCTGCGTGGCTACCCGCCGGGCAGCAAGCGCGACCAGCACGGCAAGCGCACGAAGAAGACCACGAGCACGCCTGCGACCGCGACGCCCGAGCGCAACAAGTGCGAGTCGCTCTGCGATCTCGCGACCGCGGTGTGCGGGCTCAAGGATCGCATCTGCGGGCTCGCGAGCGTGCACAGCAACGAGCACGAGTACGAGGTCGCGTGCGAGCGAGCGGAGCGCGATTGCGGTCGCGCGAGCGAGGCGTGCGATGACTGCTCGTAGCTGGGCGCTCGCAGTGCTCGCGCTTGCGTGCGCGTGCAAGCCCCCTCCGACCGACACGAAGACCGCCGACGACATGCCGCCGAGTGGCAGCTCCGTGGATCCGTTGGGCGACGCCGAGTCGCGCATCGCGGACAACGCCGCGAGGATGCGTGCGCTCGGCATCGAGCTGGCGGAGACACGCGACGACGCGAAGAAGCCCGACACGTCGCGCGACATCCAGCCGACGACGGTGGAACCGACGAAGCCCGCATCCGATCCGCGGATCGAGAAGGGGCGGCGCAGGCCGTCGGACGATCCGCGGCCGCCGCAGACGACACCCACGACGCCGCCCGAGCCGGTGAAGCCGCAGCCCGGCAACGAGCCGCCCGCGACCAAGCAGACCGGCGAGGACGATCGCTGCGAGCAGATCTGCGAGCTCGCGGATGTCGCATGCGGACTCGAAGCGCAGGTGTGTCGGCTCGCCGATCTCCACGTCGGCGCGCCGCGCTACGAAGACGCGTGCTGGCGCGCGCGCGATCAATGCGAGCGCGGTCGCGACGCGTGCGACGAGTGCTCCGCGGCGTGTTGATCACGTCGCCGTGTAGAACTGCCGGTACCAGCGGCGGAACTTCATGATCGGGCCGTCGCCGTCACACAGTGCCGGGCGCGCGAGATGGATCTTGCGCTCCCAGATCCGTCGGTCCACCCGGAGCTCGCGGCCGAGTTGCCAGGCCGCGAACTGCGCGGGCACGAACGAGCGCAGCGGATTGCCGCTCACACCCACTGCGAAGTGCACACGGGTGAGCGCGTGCTCGATCGGCACGGGGTTCAGCAGCACCACCGTGTCCACGACCTGCTCGATGTGCAACACCGAGACGCCGGGTCCATACGACGTCGCGCGGATGCGAATCGGCACCGCGCGACCGAGCACGCGAAGGCGCTGCTGCTGATCGAAGCTCGAGATCGGCCCGTCGAAGCAGTAGTCGATCGCGGGCGGCTCGAGATACCCGTGCACTGCGAAGAAGTGCCCGACGTCGGCGGGGTTCTCGGCGATCTCGTAGATGGGCGCGCGGATGTCGATGCTGCGCCGGACCCATGTGCGGCGGCCGAGCGCGAGATCCGGCAACTCGATGCTCGGCGCCGCGTCGCTGGGGTGCAGATGCGCGAGGATCATCCCGTTCCACTCGCGCACCGGATGGCAACGCGCGCGCACTCGCGGGATCCGCGACGCGTAGGGGATCGCGGTGCACGTTGCGTCCGTGCCGAACTGCCAGCGGTGGAACGGGCACTCGATCGCGTTGCCGACCACGCGGCCATCACCGAGGTGCGCACCGAGGTGTGGACAGTGCGCGTCGAGCAGGCCCACTCCGCCGTCGTGCCCGCGAAAGACCACGAGCTCACGGTCGTGGATGCGCACGGTGTGTCGGGTCCCGCGACGCACGCTGTCGCTCGTCGCGACCATGAACCACCCCCACGGAAAGCCCGCGAAGTGTGGCTCGTGTGCATCGGCGACGGGGAGGCGAATCGGACGCGGCGCCGCGGGCATGCAGCCGGTGGAGTCGCGGGGGCACCCGAGTGTGACGCTTCGGGTATGGTCGGCGCAGGTGAAACTCCTGCGCGCGATCCCTCTCGTGGTGCTCGGCCTCGCGTGCGCGTGCAAGTCGACCGGCGCGAGCGCGCCGCCAGCGACGTCGGCGGTCGATCCACTCGCCGATGCCGAGTCGCGGCTCGCGGACAACGCGACGAACATGCGCGCGCTCGGGCTCGAGCTCGGTGCGACGGCGACCAAGGACGAGGAGCGCAAGTCCGCCGAGTCACCGCCACCGCCACCGCCACCACTCGACGATGGTCCGTCCGGCGGTGGATCGAAGAATGTCGCGCCGACGAAGCCCGAGCCTGCGACCGAGACCGAAACGAGCGCGACGAGTGCATCGACGCGCGCGAACGATCGCTGCGAGCAGATCTGCGAGCTCGCCGAGGTCGCGTGCGGGCTGCAGGAACAGATCTGCACGCTCGCCGAGTCGCACGTCGGCGAGCCGCGCTACGAAGACGCGTGCTGGCGCGCGCGCGATCAGTGCGACGTCGGCCAAGACGCGTGCGCTGCATGCTCTGCGGGCGGGTGAGCGAATCTCGAGCCCGGCGTGGCTTCGCCACGGCGGACGGCGAGCACGACTGATCGCGCCAGGAAGAGCGCCCGAGGGCGCGACCGAAACTAATCGCACAGCTCGGCGAATGCACGCACGTTCTTGTGGCGCGTGTCGCCTTCGCTCGAGCTCGCGCCCGGCAACGCACCGAGCGCGGTCTGCCAGCCGACGGTGCCGATGCCGGCGATCGTGTAGACCTGACCTTCTTCCAGCAGCACCGGCGGCGACACGCCGTTGAAGTCGAAGCCGAGCAGCGAGACGTTGTCGCCGTAGCCGGCGTAGCTCTGGCTGAACAACAGCGGCCCACCGGTGCCTTCGCCTTCGTAGATCTCGATCGTGTAGCCGGGGTGGAAGCCGACGATGTTCCAGTAGAAGCCCACGCTGTAGAGCAGCGAGTCGGCGTTCGCGGTGAACGATTGCCAGCCGTCGCCCGCGTCGATCCAGTCGCCCTCCGTCCACACTGCGACGTCGTAGGTCTGGCTCGGTGTGCACACGCCGTCGTCCTCGTCGAATGCGACGTCGATGTCGAGCGAGCCGTCTGCGAGCGGCACGAGATCGCCGTCGACCTCGAACACGTAGGTCACGTCGGTGGCGAGGTTGTCCCAGATCGTGAACGGCACCGGATTGTCGGTCGCGAGCGTCGCGTCGACGACGACGGGATCGGGATCGCCGACCGCACCACGCTCGACGTGCCAGCCGTCGAGCAGCTGCACGCTGTAGTCGCCGGCGGGCAGCGGCGTGCTCACGGCGCTCGTGCCATCGGCGAGATCGGCGGTCGCGATCTGCTGATCGACGCCGTTGCCGGAGATCTGGAACACCGCGTCCTGCAGCGAGTACACCTCGCCGCTGCTGCCCTGACCCCACAGCCCGACGCGCAGAGTGCCGTCGCCGTCGTCGTCGACGTCGGTACAGGCAGCGAGACCGAGCGCGAGCACGAGGGAGCGACGCGAAAGGACGCAGTGACGATGCGGCATGGTGGTGCCGCGGTAGACCGCCGCTGTGGCGAATCGATCACTGGCCGGCTTGCACGCGCAGCTGCAGCTCGCCCACGTCGGACGCGAACAGACCTTCCACGCCGACGGTGACGGTCTGACCGGCGGCGAGCGAGACCTCGACGGGTAGCTCGTAGCTGCACGCGAGCTCGTCACCGTCGCAGACGCCGTCGAGCACGAACACCAGCGTGTCGAATGCGGTCTGCGGGGTATCGAACGCGAACATGCCCGCGTGCGGTGCGGTGAACGTGAACATCGCGTCGGGGTGGTTGCCGTTGCCGAAGCACTGCGCGTCGTGGCCGTTGGTCGCGATCGCGGTCTGGGCGGAGACCGTCGACGGCACCGTGTCGATCGCGGCGATCGGACACGCGATCGCGAGCTCCGACGCGCGCAGCGTGAACGGGCCACCGATCGCACCGACACCGTCGACCACGATCGTCACGGTCTGCTCCGCTTCGAGCTGCAGCCCGAGCACGCTCGCGGTGCCGAACGAGTCGTCCGCGCACGCGAGCACATCGCCATCGCACTCGCCGTCGAGCGCGTAGAGCACGGTGTCCATCGGACAGATCGGTAGGTCGTGGCTGGGGCCGAGCTCGTCGGAGATCGGACAGCCGGCGAGCGTGTCGAACGCGAAGCTGCCCGCGTGCGGTGCGGTGAACACGAAGCTCGCATCCGGTGCCGCTGCGCCGCCGCACGGCCCGGCGAACGACGAGCCCGCGCGCGTCGTGTCGCCCTCGAACATCGCCGGCAACGCGAGCATGTCGGTCGGACAATTCGGCGCAGGGCCGCCGTCGTCGCTCGCCTCCGAGCCGTGCACGCCGGTGCTCGCGTCACCGCCATCGCTGCTCGCGTCCGCCGTGCTCGACGATCCGCCGCTGCTCGCTTCGCTGCCCGGAGCCGCCGTGCTCGATTCGTCTGCGCCCGTGTCGGTGCTCGACGCGCTCGTCGTCATCGCCGTCGTCGCATCGTTCGACGTCGAGTCGACCGCGCTCGCATCGTCACCGCACGCGAAGCCCACCAGCACCATCGTCCATGCGTTGCGCTTCGTCATCGCTCATCCCTCCGGCGTGACGCCGCAGTCCTGCACGGCGGGGTCGCAGCCCTCGCACTCCCAGTGGAAGTCGTCGAGCAACACGGTGGTGTCGAGGATCGTGTCGCCCATGTCGAAGAGCGCGAACGTGATCCGCACCGGCGCGCCGCCGACCACCGGCCCGCGCGCGGTGAACCATCCGGTCGCTCCACCGACGCCGTCGAAGCCGGTGCCGGCGAGCTCGGGCGCGTTCTCTTGGAACGGCGCGGGCCACAGCGCGGTGACCGTGCACGGATCGCTGCCGAGGAAGCAGAGGTTGCCGGAGTAGAGCTCGCTCTCCGACCAGATCACGAACACGTCGTTGTACTGCGAGCCCACCCACTCGGGGAACTCGGCGGAGAAGTAGTCGAACGAGATCGCGAAGCCGGTCGCGTTCGCGGGTGGCGTCGCGGTGAAGGTGAGCCACAGCAGATCGTTGGCCTCGGCACCGCCGCTGTCCCACTGATGTCCGAGCGAGCCCGAGCAGTCGCCGACGCCGTCGCAGTCGACGAAGGGAGTGCCGCCCATGCCACCGTTGCTGCCGTCCTCGGAACGCAGCGGTGCCGGCAGCGGCTTGCCGTCGCCGTTGTAGTTCGAGTTGCCGCCGTTGCCGTCGTCGCCGGTCTGCGCGAAGCCGGCGGGCAGCTCGATCGCGCCGCCGCCCGCGTCTGCGAGCACGCCGGTGCTGAGCACGAGCATGTCGTCGCCGCGTTGCGGGCTCCACATCGGCGCGCTCGTCATCGGATCGATCGCGGTGCCGAAGCTCGTCGCGATCGCCCACGCACGCGCGTCGCTCGACACGAACGTCGCGTCGGTGATCGGCGTGTCGTCGCAGCCGAGCCCGATCGCGCGGAACGGATCGCCGTCCGCGGCACAGTCGCCCGGCGGCGGGAGATCGCAGACCGCAGGTACGTCGGGCCTCGTGCCCACGTCGAACACGGCACCGGTGTCGCGCGCGTCGTCGCGGATGAAGCCGGCGTTGCACGGATGCGTGCCCGGCGTGGCGTCGCGCATCGCGTCGACG
>DASZPU010000212.1:0-10357 GCA_035550195.1 Nannocystaceae bacterium | reverse complement strand
GAGCTCGCGGTGATCGTCGACGGCGTGTCGCGCGAGCGCGAGCTCGTGCTCGACGGACGCCACGAAGGCCAGGCGCCGGGCATCGACGGCAAGGTCGTGCTCACCGACGGCACGGCGCCGGTCGGCGCGATCGTGCGCGCGATCGTGACGCAGACCGGTCCGCACGATCTGGTCGCGTCGCTCGATCGCGACGCCGCAACCGAAGCACTGTCGCAGCTCGATTGAGTGCGCGGCCGCCGACGTCGGCGCGCCCACCAACGCGACGCACTGCGATCGCACGACGCCACGCATCGCGCGTCGTCGCGTGTGCAATGCAACTGACGATCGATCCGCGTGTTACCGATCGATTCGCTTCGGGCGCGTCGACGTAACGAGTTGCCGATTCCACTCGCGCGGCAGAGGGTGCAATGCTCCCGCTGCCAGAAAGCGTCCGGTGGGGCCCATCATGCAGAGACGATCCGTTTTCGCGTTCGTGTTCGTGCTCGGTTGCTCGCAGGGTGTCGAGGAGGGGCTGTTCGGTGGATCGATCACCGCGCCCGCCACCAACGCGAGCAGTGCAGGTGACGACGACAGCGGCGACGACGATCGCAGCGACAGCAGCGAAGGCTCGAGCAGCGGCAGCGCCGACACGTCGACGCCGAACACGACCACGCCGCCGAGCGAGTCGAGCGACGGCGGGGCCGACACGAATCCCGTCGATCCCAGCGACGAGAGCAGCAGCGATCCCACCGACGATCCGACCAACGATCCCACCATCGATCCGTCGGAGAGCAGCGGCGATCCGACGCTCGATCCGACCGGCATGGAAGAGTCGTCGGACGGCGGCGTCGATCCGACCGGCATGGGCGTCGGTGATTGCTGCACCGCGCAGCTCGTGCCCGGCTGCGGCGACGCGGCGCTCGAGGCCTGCGTGTGCGGGCTCGACGACTACTGCTGCTCGACCGAGTGGGACGATCTGTGCGTGCAGGAAGCCGGAGATTGCGGCGCCGCGTGTGCGGGCGGCGGCGGTGCGGACTGCTGCGTCGCGCAGGCTGGCGTGGGCTGCAGCGACGCGACGATCGAGGCCTGCGTGTGTGGCATCGACGACTTCTGCTGCTCGACGCAGTGGGACGATCTGTGCGCGTCGGAAGCCATCGACTGCGGCGCGCCCTGCTAGGAGGGAACCTTCGCTGCACGTGATCGCACGGATCCACCCGGGGATCCGCGCGTGCGTTGGTTCATCGTCGTCGTCGCATGCTCGGGGCTGGTCGCGTGTGCTGTCGGTGACAACAGCAAGCCGAGCAACGCGTACGGCGGATACGGCAGTGGGCCCGCCGACGATCCGAACGCGGACGACGAGAGCGACGACGGCGACGACGAAGCGAGCAGCGGCGCCGCGGGCAGCGACGACGGTGCGGAGTCGCAGGCGGACGACGGTGCGGGCGAGTCCGAGGGCGGATTCCCGACGCCGGAGCCCGACGACGATCCACCGCCCGACGACGAGCCCGATCCGACCGGCGGCAATCCGCCGCCACCACCCCCTCCGATGGGCGGCGACTGCTGCACGCCGACGATGACGCCGGGCTGCGCGAACGATCCCGCAGTGGAGATGTGCGTGTGCGGAGGCGACGACTTCTGCTGCACGATGGCGTGGGACGAGACGTGCGTGTCCGAGGTCGCGAACTGTGCACCGGCGTGTCCGGGCGCAGAGCCACCCGACATGGGCGGCGGTGGGTCGCCGTGCTGCGCGCCCACGGGCGGACCCGGCTGCGGGGATCCGTTCGCGGAAGCGTGCGTGTGCTTGCTCGACGACTACTGCTGCACCACCGACTGGGACGATCAGTGCGTCGGAATCGCGACGCTGGCGTGCATGATCTGCTGAATCGGCTAGGTCCGGAATAGGGCATCGTGGGCGGTGCGTACGGTCGCCGCCGATGACGAAGCCACTGCTCGCGATCACAGCGCTCGTACTCACTGCGTGTCCGCGCAGCAACACCACGGTGGAGCCTGCGAGCGATCCACCGCCTGCGAAGATCGCCGCGAAGGCACCGCAGATCGATCACGCGGGTTGCTTCCTGCTCGCGCGCGTCGATGGCAGCGAAGCCATCACGGTGCACCCCGACGACTGCGCGAAGGCGACGGTGCCCGCGTCGACGTTCAAGGTACCGCACGCGCTCATCGCACTGCAGACCGGCGTCATCGCGGATCCCACTGCGCGCGTGAAGTGGGACGGCACGAAGTATCCCGACATGAAGGCGTGGGAGGCCGATCAGGATCTGCGCTCGGCGATCCGCGAGTCGGTGGTCTGGTACTTCCAGCGCACTGCGGAAGCGATCGGTCGCGAGCGCATGTCGCAATGGCTCGGCGAGCTGCACTACGGCAACGCGGATGCCTCCGGCGAGATCCGCAAGTTCTGGCTCGAGGCCGGCTCGCTGCAGGTCACGGGCACGCAGCAGCTCGACTTCTGGCAGCGCTTCGCGAAGGGCGAGCTGCCGATCGATCCGGCGCACATGAAGACGGTGATGAACATCGTCGAAGCGCCGATCGACTTCTGGAACGGACGCTTGCCCGAAGGCGAGTCGGCGCCGCCGACCAACGCGGTGCTGCACGCGAAGACCGGCACCGCGTGGGACGACGCGGGCACGGTGAGCTGGTGGGCCGGCACTGTCGACGGTCCGCGCGGCAAGTGGGTGTTCGTCAGCCGAGTGGTGACGAGCGAGCCCTACCCCGGTTGGTCGGCTGCGGTGCGCGAGGGCATGAAGGCGCTCGCGCAAGCGCAGGTGTTGTGATCACTTGCCCGCGCACTCGCGGAAGCTGCCGGTGAAGCCGTTCTCGACGAAGTCGTCGAGCTCCTTGCCCTTCTTGTTGTACGTGTACTGCGCGTAGCTCTTGTAGAGGACCTTCGCCTCCTTGCAGTTGCCGAGCTTCGCCGCGCACACGGCCGCGGTGTTGATCGCGGAGATCGCCCAGTTGCGATCGCGCTCCTCGTTCTTCTGCTTCGTCGGCATCTTCGGCACCGACTCGACCAGCGTCTTGCCGTAGCGGATGCACGCAGCGACATCACCCGCGTCCATCGCTTCGTGGATGAGCGGCTGCACCTTCTTCGCGGCCTCGACCGGCGAGAGCGGACCAGCGCAGAACGTCGCGGCCTGATCCGTCGCGAAGCGATCGAGCTCTTCCGCGGTCATGCGACGACCAGTGTTCGCCTGCTCGAGGAACTTGCGCAGACGCTTCTTGCCGTCCTCGCACTTGCCCGCCTGCATCTCGCAGGTGCCGCGCAGCATGTCCATCTTCTGCGCGGTCTCGGCGTGGGCTTCGAGCGCGCGATCGAGATCGAGCAGGCAACCCATGCCGTCGCCGTTCTTCGACTTCGCGGCGGCGGACTGGCCGAGCTCCGCAGCGAGCTGCCAACCATCTTTACCCGCGGTGCTCGTGCCCGGTGCGGGACCCATCGCCGCGTTGGTGGCGACCGGCGGCGTGCCTTCGTCGAGCTCGCGCAGCGTGATGCGGATCGGCACCTTGCAGCGCGACAGCTCCATCGCCGTGTCCGCGGTACAGCTGGCCAGATCGCCGCCGCGCTTGAGCTGCGCGTCGCGATGGCTGCGGCCCGCACCACCGCCCGCGTTGTGCAAGCTGGCCTTCACCGACTCGGAGTCGCGCTTCTCCGCGTCGAGCTCGAACGCACCGAGGTTGTACGCGCGCACGAAGTGGGTCGCGCCCGCGCAACGGGGATTGCTGGCGAGCTCTTGCTCGTACACCGACGCGCGCGTCGACGTGACGGTGCCGGAGACGAAGTAGCGCAGCACGAGCGTGTTGCCGGCGTCGACCTTCGCGCTGAGCTCCGCGGCGCCGAGCGGCAGCTTCGCGTAGAGGTCGAAGGTGTTCGCGACGTCGAAGCCTTCGATGCTGCCGCTGGTCCACTTCGGCACGTCGTAGCTGCCGTACTTGCCGGTGACGCCGTCGTCCATGCAGCCGTCGAGCACTTCGAGCTCGCAGTTCTCGTAGCGCACCACCACGACGTCGCGTTGCGCGGTGGACTCGAAGGTCGCGGTGTCGGTCGCGTCCCACTCGATCACGAACGGCTTGTCGGTGGGGTTGGCCTCGCTGCAGCGATTCTTGCCCACGGTCGTCTGCCCGACGAGGTCGCCGGGCTTACCGCGATCCTTCTTCGCGCTGGCGCTACAGCCGGCGAGCGTGAACGTTGCGAGACACGAAACGGCGAGGACGGCGAGGACCTTCATGATGGACCGGCAGCGTACTTCAAGCCCCGTGCCGCCCGGAACTGGGCGTTCGCACGCGCGAGAACACGCGATGAGGTGACGGATCGAGTCGCGCACGGTTGCACCGAGGTGCCAATCCGCGAACGTTCGAAAACGCGATGAGGCTCAGCCGGGCTTGATCGCCCTCCACGGCACGGGTGCGAGTGCTGCGATCGTCGGCGTAGGCACGAACAATCTCGTCCTGTGGAGGCCCTTCGGTGCCATCGAAGAATGGCAGCTGCCGACCACCATCGACGACGTGCCGCGCATGATCGAAGCCGACATCGTCGGCGACGGCACGTTCGCGCTCGTGATCCACGACGCGGGTGAGCTCGTCGTCGTACGCGATCTCGACGGCGAACCCTGCTTCGCGCAGCTCGATACCGAGTCCGTGGGTCCGATCGTCGCGCTGGAGCTGGACGACACGCCCGGCCTCGAGCTGGTGCTCGGCACCGCAGACGCAGCGCTGGAGATCGTCGACTTCACGCCGTAGCGCCGGGCGGCCCGGACGGGCGCGCGACGGCTACTTCGCCGCGACGATGTAGACGAGCCAGGCTTCCTGGTTTTCTTCGTTCTCGGTCGGGTGGTAGTCGCCCGAGCCTTCGCCGTCGTCGTCGACGCCTTCCCACCATACTTCCACGGTGCGGAAGCCGGCCTCGCGCAACAGCTCGCGCACCTCGGGGATCGTCCACAGGCGCCAGTCGTAGGTGAACGCCTTGTCGATGCGCGACTTGTCGGGGAAGCGGAAGTGGATGTGGCAGAGCGTGTCGTGGGTGATCGGGTTGTACTTCGCCTGCTCCCACAGATACGTGAAGCCTTTGAAGTCGCGATCGTCGACGATCTCCACGATCGCCTCGGTGCCACCGTACACCTCGGTGATGAACACGCCGTCGTCGACCAGCATCTCGCGCGCCACTTCGAAGTAGCGCAGCAGCTGCGGCCGGGTCTTGAAGACCATGTAGCTGAAGTTGAGCGCGCACGTGATGTCGGCGCGCTCGCCCACGCCTTCGAGCACGTTCGCGCGATGCAGCTCGACGCGCTCGCGCTGCGCCGGCTTCAGCTTCGCGAGATTGTGCTCGCGCCCCCACTGCAGCGTGGGCTCGTCGAGATCGATGCCGATCGCCTTGCGCTTCGGATGGCTCTCCGCCCACGTCGCCGACAGGAACGCCGTGCCGCAGAAGTCCTCGCGCATCACCAGCGGCTTGCGCTTCACGAACCGCGCGAACATCTTCTCGAAGTTCGCGATGTCGGCCTCGGGCACCTGCACCGAGCGCTGGTAGAGATCGTGACGATCGGCGCGTTCCGCCATCGTCGCCTTCTTCGGCTGCTTCTGCTTCGCTCGCGCTTTCGCCATCATCGCTCCGCGACCACGTAGGTCCACCAGACTTCCATCTGCTCGCAGTGCTTCGGCTCGTAGTACGCGCCGGTGCCGTCACCTTCGTCGTCCATGCGCTCCCACAGCGCGTGCACGGCGGAGAAGCCGGCTTCCTCGAGCAGCTCACGCAGCTCCTGCACGCTCCACAGCCGCCAGTCGTACGTGAACGCCTTGTCGATGCGCGAGCCGTCGGGCAGCTCGAAGTGGATGTGGCACATGATCTCGTTGGTGAGCGGATCGAAGGTCTCCTGCTCCCACTCGTAGATGAAGCCGTCGCACTTCTTGGTATCGCGTCCGGGCTCGGTGGTCGACCAGCCGCCCCACGCATCGAGCACGAACAAGCCGTCGGACACGAGCATGCGCCGCGCGACTTCGAAGTAGCGCTTCAGCTGCGCGCGAGTCTTGAACACGCTGTAGCTGAAGTTGAGCGCGCAGCCGAGGTCGGTCTTCGGACCGTGCCCGGTGAGCACGTTCTCGTTCAACAGCCGCACGCGTGCACGCGCGGCGCCGTGCAGGTTGTGCTCGCGCGCCCACGCGAGCGTCGGCTCGTCGAGATCGATACCGATCGCCCAACGATCGGCTTTGCTGCGCGCCCAGTGCGAGGACAACGTCGCAGTGCCGCAGAAGTCTTCGCGCATGCTCTGCGCTTGTCGTCCACGGAAGCGATGGAAGAGTCGACCGAGCACCGAGACGTCGTTCTCGGGATCCTGCACCGACTTCTCGTAGAGCACGTGACGATCGGCGCTCGCGGCCATCGAACGAACCGCCGACTTGCGACGCGTTGCGGACATCTGACTCACCTCTTGCTCAGCCACCGAGATATCGCATCAGACCGGTGTACGCTTCGGTCAGCTTGCGCGTCACTTCAGTGGCGGCTTTCAGTTTTTCGGGATCGTTGGCGAACTTGTCGGGATGGTACTTCGTCAGCAAGCGACGGTAGGCCTTGCGCACCTCGGCCACGTCGGCGCCGGGCTCGAGGCCGAGCGCGGCGTACCAACGCTTGCGATCGGCAGCAGGATCGCTGGGCGGATCGCCGCGCACACCTGCACGCGCACGCGCAGCTTCGAAGGCCCGATCCCACGCATCTTCGGCGGCGTCCTTCATGCGCCGCGCACCGCGACCCGCACGCGCACCGACGCTCTCGTCGTCGTCGCCTTCGTGCGGCGGCTCTTCACCTTCGCGCGGCGGCGGCGGTGGTGCGCTCTCGAGGATCTCCCGATCTTCGTCGCGCACGAACGCGCTGCGAAAGTCGGTGAGGTTGGACCGCGCGAGGTCCAGCAGTCGCTTGCCGATGCTCATGGGTCGCGCTCCGGCGCATCCTCGTCCAACTCGGACTCCTCGTCGAGGATTTCGACGTCGACCGCACGCAGCTTCACCTGCGTCTTGTAGCCGTCGTCTTCGTCCTCGGGCGCGGCCGGTGGTGGCGCGACTTGGGTGCCACCGACACCGTACGGTGCACGCACGATGCGGGTGTCGCCCGACGATGGCGGAGTCTGCGGCGGTGCAGTGGTGCGTCGCCGTGCCGCCGCCGCCGGCGATCCACTGATCGGCGGCCCCAGATCGCGCGGACGCTCGCGCGTGAGCACGTCGTCGATGCGCAGCGCCATGTCGGGATTGAGCTGCGTGAACGCGATGCCGATGCCGGCGGGATCGAGCTGATGTCGCACCACGCGGCCCTTCGCTTCGATCACCACCGGATCGTCGAGCAACACCGTGAAGCGCACCGTGACCTCGCTGCCGATCGGCACGCGCTGCGTCGTGTGCACGAAGACGCCGCCCTCCGACAGATCGCTGACGAACATCGGCGCGGGCATGCGCGAGAACTCCGAGTTGATCGGCACTCGCTCGGCGCGACGGCGCTCGTTGCCATCGTCGCCGCTCATGCGATCACTCCTCGTCGTCCTTGCGCCCGCCGCCGCCCTTGCCGGGCTGCTTGCCTTTCACCTCGAAGTGCTCGACGTGGAAGCCCTTGCGCGCGTGGATCTCGATCGCTCGTTGGATGCGCTTCACGGTGTCGTCGACCGCCGCCGCTTCGGCGCCGCGCATCAAGTCGGCGACCTCGGGATTCACGTTGACGATGATCGCATCGCCGGAGATGTGCGCCGCTTCGCGTCGGATGTGGCGCAGGATCTCGAACGCCACCGTGGACGTGCTCTTGGTGTAGCCCTTGCCGTTGCAGTACGAGCACCCGCCGGTGAGCATGCGCTGCAGGCTCTCGCGCGTGCGCTTGCGGCTCATCTCGACCAGGCCCATCTCGCTGATCTTCGTGATGTGGGCCTTCGCGCGATCCTTGCGCAGCGCGTCCTGCAGCTTGCGATAGACCTTGCGACGGTTGGTCTCGCGGTCCATGTCGATGAAGTCGATGATGATCAAGCCACCGAGGTTGCGCAGGCGCAGCTGCTCGGCGATCTCGTCGGCAGCCTCGAGGTTGGTCTGCGTGATCGTCTCTTCGAGGGTCTTGCCCTTGCTGCCGACGAACTTGCCGGTGTTGACGTCGACCGCGGTGAGCGCTTCGCCCTGATCGAAGATGAGCGTGCCGCCGCTCTTCAGCTGCACCTGGCGCTCGAGCGCGCGATCGATCTCGGCCTCGATGCCGTAGCCGTCGAAGATGGGCTCGCGGCCGTCGTACAGCTCGATCTTCTCGGCGTAGTCGGGCAGGAACGCCTTCACGAAGCGCGACAGACGATCGTGCTGCACGCGATCGTCGGTGATGACGCGATCGAGCTCGGGCCCGAGGTTGTCGCGCACGATTCGCAGCACGAGATCGAGATCGCGATACAAGAGCACCGGCGCGCGATGGACCCGCTCGTTGGCCTTGATGTTGGCCCACAGCTTGAGCAGATAGTCCATGTCGGCGCGGACCTGACCGTTGGTCGCGTTCTCGGCCACGGTGCGCACGATGAAGCCGCCGCCGGGCGGACGCATCTGCTCGACCAGCTTGCGCAGGCGACGGCGGTCGCGCTCGGTGCCGATGCGGCGCGAGATGCCGATGTGGCTGACCGTCGGCATGAACACGACGTTGCGACCCGGCAGCGAGATGTACGAAGTGATCCGCGCGCCCTTGTTCGAGATCGGATCCTTGACGACCTGCACGAGGATCTCTTGACCGGGACGCACGAGCGTCGCGATCTCGGGGGCCTTGCCGCGGCGCTGCGGCAACCCGCCCTCGCCGATGTCCTCGTCGCCTTCGGTGACCGGACCATCGTTGGGTCGCGCGATGTCGCCCGCGTAGAGGAACGCGGCCTTCTCTTCGCCGATGTCGACGAATGCGGCCTGCATGCCGGGCAGCACGCGCAGCACTTTGCCTTTGTAGACGTTGCCGACCGTGCCGCGCGCGCGCTCGCGTTCGAGGTAGAGCTCGGAAAGGATGCCGTGCTCGATGAGCGCGACCCGCTTGTCGGGGCCGTCGGCGTTTACGACGATGACGGATTGTGCCACGTAGTGTCTCGGAAGTTCGGAGTGTGAAGTCGTGGGCCGCGTTTCCGGGGGGCGCTCGCGCGCCGGCGCCCAGAAGGGCCGCTCGGTCGCGGAGCATAGCAAAGTCGGCCGCGAATGGGTTCGGCCCGCCAGGTCACCACCTTCGGCGATGGCGGCTCGCGCAACCCGATCCCTGACCCTTCTGGGCGCTCTCGCGCTCGCCTGCAGCTCCAACAGCGCGGCCACCGGCGCGGGGATGGAGTCGACCGACGAGGGATCGACCGCGGGCGACAGCTCGGGTGCGGCGAGCTCGGCCGCGCCGAGTGACGACACTTCGTCGCCCGAATCCGCGTCGAGCGAGGCGTCTTCGTCGAGCGATGCGTCCGCCAGCGCGGCGACGAGCGAGGGTGGCGGCAGCAGCGACGACGAGTCGTCCACCGGCGAGCCGGCGATCTGCGGCGACGGCATCGTCGCGGGCGACGAGCCGTGCGACGACGGCAACGCGGAGACGAACGACGGCTGCACGCCCGCGTGCGAGCTGCAACGCGTCGTGCAGATCTCGACGGGTGGTTGGCACACGTGTGCAATCCTCGACACCGGCGCGCTGCGTTGTTGGGGAAACGCGCCCATGCACGGACATCCGGAGGTCTGGGATTCCATCGGCGACGACGAGACGCCCGCGGCGGTCGGCGACGTCGTGCTGGACGGCACGCCGACGCAGATCGTCCACGGTGATCGCCACGTATGTGCATTGCTCGACACCGGCAACGTCCGTTGTTGGGGCGAGTCACCGAGCGGCGAGCTCGGCTACGGGAACACGGGCACGCTGGTCTCGCCGGGCGGCGACCTCGAGCTCGGCGGTGTCGTCACGCAGCTCGCCGGGGGACTGCATCACACCTGCGCGCTCTTCGACGACGCGACGATGCGTTGTTGGGGCGGCGGTGGTGCCGGTCAGCTCGGTCAGAGCGCGACCGCGAACATCGGTGACGACGAGACACCCGCAACGGTCGACGTGATCGATGTCGGCGACGATGTCGTGCAGATCGCCGCCGGCGGTGCACACACTTGTGCGTTGGTCGAAGGCGGCGACGTGCGTTGCTGGGGCCGCGGCAGCGAAGGCGCGCTCGGCTACGGCAACACCGACTTCATCGGTGACGACGAGCCACCGTCGCAGCGCGGCACGGTGCTCGTCGGCGGAGTGGTCACGCAGATCTCCGCGAACTACGGCGCGACGTGTGCGTTGCTCGAAGGTGGCAGCGTGCGTTGCTGGGGGCGCATGGAAGGCGCAGCGCTGGGATATCCCGGACACGGCATCATCGGTGACGAC
>DASZPU010000211.1:0-2682 GCA_035550195.1 Nannocystaceae bacterium | reverse complement strand
AGCGAACGCGCGATGGCGCGACGACGCACCGCCTGATCCACGCACGCGTGCGTCGGGCAGACATACGCCGAGCGACCACCGCGACGCGGATCGAGCTCCGGCACGACCACTCCATCGGAGCGACGACGCAGCCGCATGAGGCTGCTCTTCGCACCGCTTCGGCGGCACGCGACACAGGTGCGCACGGGCTCGCGACGCTCGCTCAATCCTCACCCCCGGGATGAGCCATCGCCTCTGCGTGGCTCTGTGGATATTGGACCTCGAGCTTGAGATTGCCCGAGGCCACATCGTTGGCGATCTCGATGATCGCTTCGGCGCGCTCGAGCGTCTCGACGCCCGGCATGCTCGCGAGCTCTTCGGCGTCGGCGACCGCGAGATCACGGAGCCCACGCCAGCCGTTCTGGAACAGCAGCATCGCGAGGTCTTCGCCGACGTTGGGGATCGCCGCGATCTCGGCGAGGGAGCGGCGCTCCATCTCGCGGATCTTGCTCTCCGAGTGGATGTCGATGCGCCAGCCGGTGAGCCGCGACGCGAGCCGCACGTTCTGGCCCTTCTTGCCGATCGCGAGCGAGAGCTTGTCGTCGGGGACGATGAGCTCCATCGTGTGGCGCTCGGCGTCGATGAGCACGCGCGAGACCTGGGCCGGTTGAATGGCGTTGCACACGAAGCGCGCGGGGTCTTCGTTGAACGGCACGATGTCGATCTTCTCGCCGCGCAGCTCCTGCACGACCGCCTGCACGCGCGAGCCTCGCATGCCCACGCACGCGCCGACCGGATCGACGTCGCGGTCACGCGAGGAGACTGCGATCTTCGATCGCGCACCGGGCTCGCGTGCGCACGCCTCGATGCGCACGATGCCTTCGTAGATCTCCGGCACCTCGTGCTCGAAGAGCTTCTCGACCAGCCCGCGATGCGTGCGGCTCAAGATGATCTGCGGGCCGCGGGCGCTCTTGTCGACGTCCTTCACGTACGCGACGATGCGATCGCCGGGCCGCAGCGACTCGCGCGGCACCTGCTCGCGCACCGGCAGCACCGCCTCGGCGCGACCGTTGTCGACCTCGACGATGATGGCGCCGCGCTCGAACCGGCGGACGGTGCCGGTCATGAGCTCGCCCTTCTTGTCCTTGTAGGCGTCGAAGAGGTTCTCGCGCTCGGCCTCGCGGACGCGCTGGATGATGACCTGCTTCGCGGTCTGCGCCGCGATGCGGCCGAAGCCCATGCCCGCGAGGCGCAGCGCCTCGATCTCGGGATAGTCCTTGGCCTGCTGCTCCGCGCGCTTCTTGTCGGCCTCGAGATAGAAGATCTGGAAGAGCAGCTCGTCGCCCGCCTCGGCTTCGAGGCCGGCGCGCTGGGCCTGCTCGAGCGTGATCTCGCGGCGCTCCTGATCGATCTCTTCGACGACGTAGAGCACCTGGAACAGGTTGACGTTGCCGGTCTCGGGGTCGAACTGCGCCTCGATCTCGCGGTCTTCGAAGACCTTCTTCGCCGCGGCGAGCACTGCTTGCTCGACGGTCTCGGTGAGCACCTGACGGGAGATGTTCTTCTCCCGGCAGACCTGATCGATGACCGCGCTGAGGTTGATGGGTTCGTCCATGGCTATCGCTACCTATTCAGTTGGCTTCCGGTGTGCCCTCGTACACCAGGTTGGCGCGTCGCACGAGCGCGAGCGGGATCGCGAACGTACGCGAGGGATCGTCGTCGTCGACGAGCGCGATGGTGCCGAGCTCGTCGTCGTCCGGCGCAGCGGGATCCGGCGTGGTGCCGGCGATGCGCCCTTTGAAGTTCTTCTGGTTGTGGTCGAGCGCGATCGGGGCGTGCGTACGGATCGTCGCGCGCGCGCCGACATAGCGCTCGAAGTGGCTGCGCCGGGCGAGCGGACGATCGAGGCCCGGCGAGGAGATCTCGAGGTTGTACGCGCTGTCGAGCACCGCCGCGAGCGCGGGGTCGTGGTGCTCGGCGGCATCGAGCGCGTTCGAGACGATCGGCGAGAGCCTCGCGCAGTCGTCGAGCGTGATGCCGTCGGCGTGATCGATGAAGAGTCGCAGCGTGCGCGGGCGTTGATTGCCCAGCCACTCGAGCAGCACGAGCTCGTACCCCATCGTGCGCAGTGTGGGCTCGACGATGCGCTGCAGCTGCTTCGCTTGATCGCGCACGCGTGCGACCGCATCCGGGAGACCCGGAGTCGTGTCGTCGTCGTGTGCGTCGGTCATGATCAAAGTCGGTGGCTCGTCGTGGATCGGAGTGCGGGCAAAAAAAAGAGTGGGGACCCGAGGGCGCCCACTCGCGTGCGTCGCACCTGTTTCGGGCACTTCGATAGCACAGGGGGGATCGGGCTGCAAGACGGCCCCCGGGTACGGGATCGGGGGTTTGCCGGCCGGCGGCGGTCGTCCTGGCCAATCCGCCGGGATCGCGGAGAACGCCATTTCGGTGCGCCTGCGCTCGCCTAGACTGGAGGCGCCATGAAAGCGCTACAGGCGGCCGTGGTGCAGATGTCCTCCGACCGCGACCACGCGCGCTGCATGGCGCACGCGGTCGGTGCGTGCGAGGACGCGATCGCCCGCGGTGCCGAGCTGGTGGTCTTGCCGGAAAATTATTCGGGCATCGGCGACGCGGCGGCGCGGCGGAGCTGGGCGTGCGATCCCGCGGGGCCCGAGCACGGCAGCGCCCTCGCTCCGCTGGTCG
>DASZPU010000210.1:0-4403 GCA_035550195.1 Nannocystaceae bacterium | reverse complement strand
CGGAGGTCGCGTGGCACTCGCCGTCCGCAGGCACGACGCCGGAGATCGGCGGGTTGCACACGTTGACGAAGAGATAGGCGAATGCGGCGTCGCACAGGCCGACCGGATCGCCGCAGCTGCACTCCGTGCAAGTGCGTGCGTCGTCGACGGTGCGGTGGAACGTCATCGCGCGGCGCTCGAAGCCTGCCGGGCAGCGCTGATCCCCGTCCTGCCAGATGCACAGCTCTTCCTCGCCGATGCGCGGCGCGCAGACCTCGGAGTTGTCGGCGTCGCAGCCGACGTCGAGCAGCTCGGCGCCGCTGCACGCCGTCGCCGTCGTCGCGAATGCCGGCGGCACGATGTCCGCGGTGGCGAGTGGCTCGCACGCTCCGCCTTCGACGAGGACCGGGTCGAGCACCCAGTGCGCGTCGGCCGGGAAGATCGCCGGCAACAGGTTGCAGGCAGTGGTGAAGATCTCCGCGCTCAGCGGCGCGTTGCTGCACGTCGCGTCGTCGCCGTAGTAGCGCAGCGTCGTCGACAGTGCGCACGCGGTGCCGACCGGATCGCCGCACGTGCAGCCGCACGTGGCCGGGTCCGCGACGAGCTCGCTCCCGCCGAGATCGTCGGTGTTCGGGTACTGCGAAGGGCAGGGGTCCGCGGGTGCGTCGGCGGTGTCGAGCCGCAAGAGCGAAGGGCCGTGCCAGCCCTCCGGCAACGCGACGCACTGGTGCGTGTCGGGGCACACGGGCTCGCCGGTCGAGCTGTCCGCGACGCCACTCGACTCGGAGCTCGCGTCGCCGCTGCTCGTGCTCTCGTCGGTGTCGTTCGTCGTGGTGGTCGCGGTCGTGGCCGTCGTCAACGTCGCGGAGCTGCCGATCGTCGTCGAAGGATCCGTGGTGGTGCCGCCGCCCGGTGCGTCGTCGCCACCGCACGCGATCGCCAACGCCACACACGCGACCAGGTATCGCGAAGCCATGCTCCCAGTCTAACAGGTCGGGCCCGGGGCCAACGCCGCCGCGCACGACCGCGCGGGATCACGCGCGCTCGAGCTGGAACAACTTCTGGCCGATCAGCACGAGGCTGCCGAACGGCACGACCTGACCGGTGCGCGCGCGCATGTAGGTGCCGTTGCTGCTGCCGAGATCCTCGAGATAGATGCCCGAGTCGTCGCCCACGACGCGGCAGTGGCGGCCGGACACGTAGCCGTCGTGCGGGAAGGTGACGTCGCCGGCCTCGCGGCCGATGCCGATGCCCTCGCCCGCGATCGGATAGGCCGCCGATGCCATCTGCGGATCGACGAGCACGCTGATGCGCCCCCAGTAGCCCGGATTCGGGCTGCCCATGCGCTCGGTGCCGTCGTCGGTGGGCGTGGGCTCGGGCAGCTCTTCGTAGACGAGCAGCTCCTGGCCGACGCGGAATTGATCGCCGCTGTGCAGCTCGGTGCGCCCGTTCAGCTTCACGAAAATGCCGTTGAGCGAGCCGCGATCGTCGATGTGGATGCCGGCTTCGACCGCACGCAACGTCGCGTGCCGCGGATCGAGGTACGCATCGTCGTCCCACGGTGCGCCCGCTTCGCGGCCGACCTCGAGCAGCTCGCCCGCTGCGAGCACGCGCTCGCCGATCGGTTGACCGTCGGGGCCGAGCATCACGAGGCGCACCGGTACGCCGACGTCGTTCGACGGCACTGCGCTCGGAACGGCTGCGCTGCCGGGTGCGGTGCTCGACGAAACCACCGGCGACGCCACACCGAGTGGCACCGCTTCCGTGGTGGGTGGCTCCGCGGCGATCGGCGGCGGTGGTGCGGCTTGCGGCGGCACTGGCTGAGGGGGCGCGATCGGCTGCGGCGGTGCAGAAGGAGGTGGTGGAGCCGACGGCGGCGACGGACGGATCACCGACGCTTCACCGGTATCGCCGAGCCCGATCTCCTTCGCGGTGCCGACGAAGATCGTCTGCGCCGAGCCGACGTCGCTCACCGCTTGCGGTGCCGCGGGTACTTGCAGGCGTGTGCCGCAGCGACCGCAAAATGCGAAGCCGGGGGGATTCTCGAACGCGCACGACGGGCACGGGCCACCCGCGGCGACCTGCAGACCCGTCGGTGCCGAGCCGAGCGTGGCGCTCGCGCTGGGCACCGCGGACGGCGGCGCGCTCGGTGGCGGTGGAGCGCTCGGCTGCGATCCGACCGTGGGCGACGGTGCCGTGACCACGCGTTGGCTCGGCGACGAGCGCGACGGCGCGGCGACGGTCGCCCCGCTCGGAGCATGCGACGTCGCGGGATGCGGGGGCGCCATCGGTTGCGGCGCGACGGGCTGCGGCGCCATCGGAGGCGACATCGCGGGCGGCGGTGTCGGAGGCTGGCCCATCGGAGGCTGGCCCATCGGAGGCTGGCCCATCGATGGCGGCCCCATCGGTGGCGGACCCATCGGTGGCGGACCCATCGGTGGCGGCCCCATCGGCGGCGGCCCCATCGGTGGCGGTCCCATCGGTGGTTGCCCGATCGCACCCGGCGGTGCCATCGGCGGCGGGCCGATCGGATTGCTCGGTGCGATCGGCTGCGGAGCGGACGGCGGCGCACCGTACGGTGGGCTCGGCGGCTGACCCGGCTGCAACGGCGGCGCGGTGCCGACCGACTGGGCCGAGCGCGGAGGCGGAGGCGGAGGCGGCAGCGGTGGTCGCGGACCGGGCGGAGGTGCAGCGGCGCTGGGCGGCGCAGCGGGACGCGGCGGCGCCGAGCCAGCCGGAAAACCAGGTGCGGCGGCTTGAGGGAGCTTCGATCCGCAGCCGAGGCAGAACTTGTAGTGGTCCTGGTTTTCCTTGCTGCAGTTCGGACAGGTGATCACGATGCCGGGCTCCGATGCGTGGCGCTCAGGCGATCTCGACGCGAAGCAGCTGCTGACCCACGAACAAGTAGTCGCCGTGGAAGAGCTCTTGCGCGCCTTCGAGGCGCACGAAGGTGCCGTTGCGCGAGCCGGTGTCGGTCAGCACGATCTCGTCGCCGTCGGACGCTGCATCGAGCCGTGCGTGATGACCGGAGATGAAGCGGTCGTCGGGGAAGTTGAGCGTGTTGCCTTCGCGGCCCATCGACAGCGTGCTGCCGTCGGCGGCCGCGATGCGACCTTCGCCGCCGCCCGCGAGACACTGCACGACGCGGAACGTGCCGCTCGGACGCGGGCTGCCGTAGAAGTACGTGCCGTCGTTGCTCGGCGCGCCGTCGCTGAACTGGCGGCGATCGAGTCGGAGCAGCTGCTCGCCGACGAGCATGTACGCGCCGTCGCGCACCGGTGTCGGTCGCTTGATGCGTAGGAACACTCCGTTCTGACTGCCGATGTCCTGCACGAAGAGCCGGCCGTTCTGGCTGGTGAACTTCGCATGCGCCGGCGAGAGGAACGGATCTTCGGCGAACGTGATCTCGCCGCCGTTGCGGCCGATGATCGTGGTCGTGCCCTGCAGGTGGTAGGTGTTGCCGTCGCCGCCTTCGCCTTTGATGACGACGAGTCGCGGCACCACCGGCTGCTGCTGCAGCGCGCCGAAGAACATGGTGCGCGCCTGCGGCTGCTCCATCGGATCGGGACCGATCGGCTGACCGGTCGCGGGATCGAAGCGACGCATCGCAGGCTCCGCGGTCGGATCACGCACCGCGGTGTTGCCCGCCGGCGGGGGCGCATCGTGCATCGGCGCGCCGACGGCCTGCGGCACGACACCCGGCTGCAACGCTGTCCCGCAACGTCCGCACGCTTGTGCGGACATGAGGTTCAGCTGCCCGCAAACGTGGCACTGCAGGCCCAGGTCCATGGCCCCCGCATCCTCGCTTCGCATCGCCAGCTTGTCAATCGCGTGCGGGTGGGGACAAATGCAGCGTTTCGCCGACGAGCGGGCTCAAGCACAGCGCGGTGTCGTCGTGCGGTCGTTCGACCGCAGCAGCACGTTCGCGATCGACGTGCTTGCGCTCGCGTCGGTCCCTTTCCTTCGTGCCCGGCTCGGCGCGCGCGATCGCGGGGGCGCGTTCGCGTGGGTCGCACGCGCGGCGGGCCCGCGCTGCCGCTTCGCGCTCCGCCCGACTGCCTTGCTCGCTGGCACGCAGCGCCGCCCGAACCTCGGTCATCACCGGCGCGATCGCCTTGGCCGGCAATGGCTCGAAGCTCGGCGCGAGCACGCCGATCAGCCAGCGCTCGTAGACCGCGGCGTAGTTGCGCGGGCGCGGTGCGGGGGGCAGGCCGAGCGTCGCGTCGTCGCGCTTGCCGAGCGACTGGGCGAGCGCAGCCGCGGCCGCATCGCGGCGCAGGCCCGCGGGCCCCAGCACGGCGGTGAGGAGCTCGCGCGTCGCGTCGTCGTCGGGACGGTCCAGCGCGCCGCGACGCCAGGCCGCGATCGCGGCGAGCACGGGATCGTCGGAGTCGAGGCGCGCGGTGATCTTCTCGAGCTCGGCG
>DASZPU010000209.1:0-14212 GCA_035550195.1 Nannocystaceae bacterium | reverse complement strand
GGGATCCGCACGGCGCCGCGAACGGTTGGGCCAAGGTCGCGCGCGGCGGATCGTGGTGGTGCTCGCGCCACGCCTGCGCCGCATACGGTCTGTTCGCGCGCGGCAAGTCGCGACCCGACGCGCCCTACGCGAACAACGGCTTCCGCTGCGCGCGCTAGCCGGTCTTCTTCGCGCGCTTGGGGCCCATCTCCTCACGACAGATCGCGACGATGTGCGCGCGCACGAGCTCGCCCACCGGATCCTCGTCGCGCGTCGCGGGCCAGAGCAGCTCCATCGGCGCGCCTCCGAGCGCGAACGGCAGCTCGGCGGTGCGCAGGTGGGGCAGGCCGCGACGGATGTGATGCGCGTTGAGATCGGGCACGGTGGCGATCAAGCGCGAGCCGTCGACGATCGCACCCACGTGCGCGAAGCTGCCGACCGAGCAGCGCACGCGACGATGCTTGCGCACGATGTCCTCGACGACGCCGCGGAGATCGTTGGCGTACGAGACGATCACGTGATCGGCCGCGAAGTAGGCCTGCTCGGAGATCCGCGCGCCCACCTTCGTGTGACGCGGATCGAAGAGCGCGACGAACTTGCTGTGGAAGAGCGCGCGGCGACGGACGCTGCTCGGTAGCTCGTCGGCGACGGTGACGGCCGCATCCATGTCACCGCCGAGCAGCGCGTCGGCGACGGTGCGGAACTGCACCTGCGAGACCACGATGCGCAGCCGCGGCGCACTGCGATCGAGACGCCGCAACAATGCCGGCAGCAGCCAGGCCTCGTTCTTGTCGGACAGTCCGAGCCGCACGATCGCATCGCTCGTCGCGGGGTCGAACGGCGGTGCGGCGCTCGCGGCCTCGACGAGCCCGGCCAAGTGCGGGCGCACGCTCGCGAGCAGACGCTTGCCGCGATCGGTGAGCGCGACGCCACGACCCTGCCGCACGAACGGCGCGCTCCCGATCGCCTGTGCGAGTCGCCGCAAGCTCGCGCTCACGGCGGGCTGGGTCAGGTAGAGCCGCTGCGCCGCCGCGGTGACGCTGCCGCACTCGGCGACCACGACGAACACCCGCAGCAGGTTGAGGTCGAGGTCTCTTCGATAATTCTCCTTCATGTTTCTCATCCATACTATTCATTGGCCTTATTCGAGTCACGCGCCCAGAGTTCGGCCATGACCACGCGCGCAACCGTCCGTCTCGGCGCCACCGGCCCCGAGGTCTTCCCGATCGCACTCGGCTGCATGGGCTTCTCCGGCATCTACGGCAGCGGCTCCGACGAGGAGGCGATCGCCACGATCCACGCCGCGATCGAGCGCGGCGTGGACCTGCTCGACACCGGCGACTTCTACGGCATGGGCCACAACGAGATGCTGGTGGGCAAGGCGATCGCGGGGCGTCGCGACCAGGTGAAGCTGTCGGTGAAGTTCGGAGCGCAGCGCGGCCCGGACGGCTCGTGGCTCGGCGTCGACACGCGCCCCGCTGCGGTGAGCACCGCGCTCGCGTACAGCTTGCAGCGGCTCGGCGTCGACTACGTCGACGTGTATCGCCCCGCGCGGCTCGATCCCAACGTGCCGATCGAAGACACCGTCGGTGCGATCAGCCGCTTGATCGAGAAGGGCTACGTGCGGCACATCGGGCTGTCGGAGGTGGGGCCGAACACCATCCGCCGCGCACACGCGGTGCATCCCATCGCCGATCTGCAGATCGAGTACGCCGTGATCTCGCGCGCACCCGAGCAACGCATCTTTCCGCTGCTCGACGAGCTGGGCATCTCCGCCACGTGCTACGGCATTCTCTCGCGCGGGTTGCTGTCCGGCAGCAAGCCCACCGGCGCCGGCGACTTCCGCAAGCACTTGCCGCGCTTCTCCGCGGAGAACCGCGAAGGCAACGACGCGGTGGTGCAGCGCTTCGCGAGCTTCGCCGCCGATCACCGCATGACGCCGGCCCAGCTCGCGATCGCGTGGATGCGCGCGAAGCAGCCGGGCTTCGTCGCGCTGGTCGGCATGCGCACGCCGACGCAGCTCGCCGACGCGCTCGCGGCCGAGGAGCATCGCCTCGACGCGGCCGCGCTCGCCGAGCTCGAGCGCCTTATCCCGGCGGATGCGATCGCGGGCACGCGCTACGCGGCGCCGCAGATGGCCCACCTCGACAGCGAGCGCTAGCGCTTGTCGGTGCCGCCCATGAACTTCAGCGTGAAGTCGCGCAGGCGCAGCACGCTCGGCACGCCTTCGCCGCTCGCGAACGACAGCTCGCTCGCGAACTTCACGTTGTCGGCGGCTTGCCACGCGATGAACGCACGACCGGCGACCGTGCCGAGCAATGCGTTGCGCTTGGTCTCGAACTCGCCGCGCACCTTCGCGAGCAAGAGCTCGCTCTCGGCCTGCAGGCGCGCGTTGACGCCCTCGGCCTCGGCGCGCACGCGCTGATCGTACTGCAGCGTCTCGGCCTGCACGTTGTTGATGCCGAGCAGGTAGCGATCGTCGAGCGCGCTCTTCTCCTCCGCCGAGAGCTCGAACGCCGCACCGGCCGCATCGACCAACGCGGAGCGATCGGCAGGTGTCAACGCGTTCAGCTTCGTGCGCGCGGCCCCGGGCGTGGTGTCGGCACCGACGTCGATGAACCCGACCTGGTACGCGCGCTCGAGGTTCGCGCGCCGCTCGATCCACTTCTGCTCGCTCGATGCGGCGCGTGCCTGCGTGCCCTGCTGGAAGTTGTCGAGCTTCTGTTGCTCGTTCGCGACCGTCTGGGTGGCGGCGTCGAGCAGCTTCTTCTGCTCGTTGAGCTGGATCTGTTGCAGCTGCTGCTCGTACTCCGGCCGGAACTGCACCGCGCGGATGAGCACCGCGGACGCCTCGCAGTGGAGGTCGGCCAGCTCCTCGTTGAGGATGCCCAACGTGTGCGCCGACACCTCGAGCCGGCGATCGGTGGAGTAGAAGTCGGCCGAGGTCAGCTCCGCGAGTCGTTCGCGCAGCACGCTCACGGCGGTCTCGTGCGCGAGTCGTTGGAAGCGATACTGCCCGTTGGCATCCATCTGATGGTTGCCGGCCTGCACCACGTGCCAGGCCTCGCCCAGCTTGATGTGGTACGGCACCGAGATGTCGAGCATGACGACGTTGTTGTCCTTCGTGCGGATCTGTAGCGGCTGCTGCGGCGCGACCTCGTCGCTCGTGTAGTCGAGGTACTCGAAATGCTTGGGCAGCGTGATGATCTTGTGCATGCCCGGCACGCGCCACGCCCAGCCCGGCTCGATGTCGGCTTCGGACACGCCGGAGAAGTTGCTCTGGCGCACCGCGACCTCGTCGGGCTGCACGGTGACCGTGCACATCGCGGGCACGATCCACATCAGTAGGACGATCACGGCGGTGAACCGCGCGAAGCGACCGATCGACGCGATCACTGGCCACCTCCCAGCGTCTCGAGCTCGACGCGCGACGGCCGACCGTCGTACGCGTAGGGCTGGATGCCGATGGTCACGCCGGCGAGCTTGCTGCCCAGCCGTTCCATCACGCGCTCGATCGGTTGGTTCGAGAACGCGTCGATGCTCGCGCGCTGGGCTCCGAGCTCGGCGTCGAGCTGCCCGCGCAGCTCCTCCGACTTGCGTTGCGCGGCCGCGACCGCGGCCTGACCCTTCGCGAGCGTATCGATGCGATAGCCGTCGGCGGTGCGAATCGTCTCGGCCTGCTCGGCGATCGCGGTGGCCAGCGTGGTCTCGAGCTCCGCGCGCTTCTCCTGCATGAGCTTGTTCTGATCGCGATCGACTTCCGCGAGTCGACGCGCACGATCGGTCTGCGCACGCGCGAGCTCGGAGCGGATGACCGCGAGCTGGTTCTCGGCGCCGTTGCGCGACTCGATCATGTTCTCGTACTCCTCGGAGAAGCGCGGTCGCGGCGTCACGATCTGCGTGACCACGAGCCCGTGCGGCTCGAGCACCTCGTTGAGCCGTGCGCGCGCGCGCTCGGTCGCGGCGCCGAAATTCGCGGGATTCGACACGCTGATCGTGGACTCGCGGCCGAACTCGTCGCGCAGGATCGAGCGCGCGTAGGGTCGCATCCATCGACGGAAGGCGACCTCGGTGCCCGCGTCGCGCAGCGTGTCCTCGGCGCGATCGCCTGCGACCTGGAAGATGATCGTGGTGTCGTTGAAGAGGAAGTTGGAGCCGTCGCTCGCGCGCACGGTGAGCTCGACGACGTGCAGATCGTCGATGTTCTTCTCGCCCTTCATCACGAAGGTCTGCGGGCTGGCGTCGAGGATGTAGATCGAGCCGAGCCCGAACGGCGCGCGCGCGACCAGACCCGGCTGCACGATCGTGTCGCGTGCACCGGTGAGGTTGTTGACGCGCACCGCGACCTGACCGGGCTCGATCACCACGAACGTGGACGCGAGCGTGACCACGAGGATGATGAACGCGAGCCCGATCCAGATGAACGGCCCGATGCCGCCGCTGCCCAGCCCGCCGAGCCGCGAGAATAGATTCTGCACGCGCGCCTGCGCGGCGCCATTGCTCTTCGCCATGACGCCGATGCTACCAGGGCATGACGGTGCTATTCCGGCGGGTTCGACGAGGCCGAGCCGAAGCGCGCCTCGGCCTCGGCCTGCGCCGCAGCGAGGCGCTCTTCATCGCCGATGCGGTGCAGGTACGTGAGCCACAGTCGCCAGAGATCCTTGTGGTCCGGCGTGACCTCGAGCATCGCAGGTAGGATGCGCTCCGCGAGCTCGGGGCTGCTCGCTGCGGCGGGGTAGAGCAGTGGGTACGAGAGCGGGAAGTCGGGGGCGATCGCGTATGCACGGAGCCACTCGTCGATCGCAACCTCGCTCGGTTGCCCTCCAGCCTCGACGAGCGCGGCATCGCCAGTGAGCACATGCGCCAGTGCGTCGCCGAAACGGAGCACCTGCGAGTGTGCTTCCGATCGCCGTGGTTCCTCGAGCGCGAGGCGGTCGATGGGGATTGGGACGCGCAGCGCGAGCAGCTGGCGCAGGTTGACCGCGCCGATGGTTCGGTCGTCTCCGTAGGCGACATGCGGCGCCGCGAGCATCACGATCGGATTCAAGTCCGTGTTCGGCGGCGCGCCAGCGGAGAGCTCCAACAGCCCGTCGCTGTCGAGCATGCGCGAAGCAAGCACGTCGCGGATGTCGGTGATCGCCATCTCGTCGCGCGTGAGCCGGGCGATCGTCTTCATCATCAGCACGGTGTCGAAGGCTGGTGCGGGCAAGCCACCGCGCGAGATCAGTGCGAGCGCAGGGGTCTCGGCGTTGAAGATGCCCAGCCACGCCTCACCGTCGGGATACACCTGCATGAACGATGTGATGATCGAGTGCAGCACCGCGGGTTCGAGCTGGTAGATCGGCAGCCACTGCGCAAAGAGCCCGCCGTCGGCGAGGTGCTCGCGGATCGCCGTGAAGTGCTCGCGCGCATAGAGTGACCCAGCGCCGTCGAGGCCGGGGTGGAACAGATCGGCGACCACCACATCCCACTCGCGATCGGCGGCCGCGACGAAGCGCCGCGCATCGGAGGCGTGGAACGTGATGCGCTCGTCGTTGCGCACCTTCTTGTTGATGCGATCGAACTCGTCGAGCTCGTCGAGCACCGCCGGCACGAGCTCGACCGCGTCGATCGTCGTGAGCGAGTCGAAGCTCGTGACCGCCGAGAGCGTGGATCCGGTGCCGACGCCGAGGAAGAGCGCGCTCGTCGGCGTGCCGTGCAAGAGCAGGGGGAGCGCGCCGAGGCGTCGTTCGCTGTACGCAAGCCCGCCGCCCATGCGGAAGTGACGACCGATCTTCAGGCGGCGTGCGGGGATCTTCGCCAAGGCGGGCGGCAGTCGCGGATCGGGCTTGGTGAGCTCGGCGACCACCACGAGACCCATCGGGGTTTCGTGCTCCGCGATGATCTTCGTGTTGGGATCGGGCTCCGCCAAGCGCAGCGAGCGGGGACCGATCGCGGTCGCGATCAGCACGCCGACGATCGCGGTGAGTTGGTGCACCGCACGAAAACGTCGAAACCACGTGAACACGCCGAAGACGAGCAGGTAGCCCCAGGCCGCGGAGTAGAACGCATCGCGATAGCCGAGCGCTTGCGGCAGCACGACGCCCGCGACAAACGGTGCGATCGCGCCGCCCAAGGTGTTGAGCGCGTAGGCGCGGCCGATGCCCGCGGGCGCGACGAGGCCCATCGCGTGGCTGAACAGCGCGCCCATGAGCAGCGTGGGCAACAGGAACACCGCGACCGCGATGACGGCCTCGGCGACGAGATGCATCGTGAAGGCCGCACCCGCGGGTGCGATCGCGTTCATGATGTCGGGTGCGCTGCGCACCGCGAACGCGGCGATCACCACCGAGAGTGCGAGCGCGACGAGCAGCGCGGCCGCGGCCGTCGCCGGTCGACCACGCGCGAGTGCGGGCCCACGACTGCCCCACAACCACGCACCGATCGCAGTGCCGGCGAGGTACACCGCGAGCACGTTCGCGAACGTGTAGATCGTGTTCTCGAACAGCTGCGAGAGCACGAGCACGCCGATCACTTCGAGGCCGACGCCCACGAGCCCCGCACCCGTGATCAGCACGAACAGCGGCAACGTCTCGCGCGCATCGGGATCCGGATCGCGCGACACATCGAGCTCCGGCGCCGCCTCGGCTTCGACGCGCGTGCGCGTCTGCGGATGTGCGCGCCCCCAGCTCCGCGCGCGCGCGGCCGCGAGCACACCCATCGTCGCGAGCACCAGCGAGCCCCAGCCGAGCCCGAACGACGGCACGATCGCATGCACCGTGACGAGCACGCCGACCACCGCACCGGCGGTGTTGGCCGCGTAGAGCCGGCCGATGCCGCGCCCATCGTCGTCGCCGACGCACGCCCGACGACGTGCCTCGGTGACCGCGGCCAGCGTCGCGCCCATGCAGAACGTGCCCGGGATCATCAACACACCCGCGACTGCGATCGCGACGACGAGCGCGCTGCTGCTGTGGTTGTCGCCGGCCCAGGGCCCGAGCCAGGCGGGGATCGTGCGGCCGAGCGCGTGCAACAAGTGCGGGCTCACGACTGCGAACGCGGCCGCGCCGAGCTCGAGCCGCACGAACAGGCCGATCGGATCGTCGCTGTGCGTCGCGCGTCGATGCAGCAGCGCGGCGCCGAGCGCCATGCCGCCGAAGAAACCCGCGAGCGTCGCGAGCACGCCGAGCGTCTCGCTGCCGAGCATCGGCGTGCACAGCCGCGTCCACACGATCTCGTAGCCGAGCGCAGCGCAGCCCGAGCAGAGCAGCGCGACGAGGAGCGGCGTATCGCGGACGGTGCTCACGAGGAACAGGGCACGCGGCGGTTGCCCATCCCGCCGCGGTGCGGGGCGACGTGGTCGCCGCGACTCTCGCCGAAGCACGCGCACGCGCAGAGACGACCGGCGAGCCAGCGGCGCATCGCCGCCATGGTAGCATCCGCCGCGAACACGTGAAGATCGCAGTCATCGGTGGCGGCCCCGGCGGGCTGTACTTCTCCTTGTTGCTGCGCAAGGCGGCGCCCGAGCACGAGATCGTCGTCGTCGAGCGCAACCGGGCCGACGACACCTTCGGTTGGGGCGTCGTGTTCTCCGACGAGACGCTCGGCAACTTCCTCGCGGCCGATCCGCCGACGCACGAACGCATCATCGACGAGTTCGTGCACTGGGTGCGCATCGATACGCACGTCGACGGGCGCGTGCTGAGCTCGGGTGGGCACGGCTTCTCCGGCATCGCGCGCCGGCGCCTGCTCACCATCTTGCAGGAGCGCTGCGAAGCGGTCGGTGTGCAGCTGCGCTTCGAGCAGGAGGTGCCCGGGCCCGCGGCGTTCCCCGATGCCGATCTGATCGTCGCGGCGGACGGCATCAACAGCCGCACGCGCGAGTCGATGGCCGACGTGTTCCGTCCCGACGTCGTGCCGGGCCGCGCGAAGTTCATCTGGCTCGGCACCGAGAAGGTGTTCGACGCGTTCAAGTTCTTCATCGCGAAGGTCGGCAGCGGCATCGTGCAGGTGCACGCGTATCCCTTCGATCGCGGGCACAGCACCTTCATCGTCGAGACCGACGAGTCGACCTGGCGCGGCGAAGGGCTCGATCGCATGTCCGTGGCGGACTCGGTCGCCTGGTGCGAGCGCTTGTTCGCCAAGGAGCTCGACGGCGCGCGGCTGCTCACCAACAAGAGCGACTGGATCAACTTCCGACGGGTGAAGAACGCCACCTGGCATGCCGGTAACGTCGTGCTCATCGGCGACGCCGCCCACACTGCGCACTTCTCGATCGGCTCGGGCACCAAGCTCGCGATGGAAGACGCGATCGCGCTCGTCGCTGCGGTGCAGGAGCATCGCAGCGTGCCGGACGCGCTCGCGGCCTACCAGGAGTCGCGCTGGCTCGACGTGTCGAAGCTGCAGCGCAGCGCCGAGACCAGCCAAGCGTGGTTCGAGAACATCGCGCGCTACAAGGATGCGCCGCCGCTCGAGCTGAAGATGAGCATGATGACGCGCAGCAAGCGGGTCACGCATGCGAACCTGCGGCTGCGCGATCCCGCGTTCGCCGACGACGTCGATCGCTGGTACGCGGAGAAGAACGGCTGGAAGAGCGATGGGCCGTTGCCGCCGCCGATGTTCGTGCCGCTGCGCTTGCGCGAGCTCGTGCTCGACAACCGCGTCGTGGTGTCACCGATGTGCCAGTACTCGGCGCACGAGGGCACGCCCAACGAGTGGCACCTCGCGCACCTCGGTGCACGCGCGGCCGGTGGCGCCGGGCTCGTGATCGCGGAGATGACCAACGTCTCGCGCGACGCTCGCATCTCGCCCGGCTGCACCGGCATGTGGTGCGACGAGCACATGCTCGCGTGGCGACGCATCGTGGACTTCGTGCACGCGACCACGCGCGCGAAGATCGGCCTGCAGCTCGGTCATGCCGGGCGCAAGGGCTCCACGAAGCTGATGTGGGAGGGCATGGATCAGCCGCTCGCCGAGGGCAACTGGCCGCTCGTGTCGGCGTCGCCCATTCCTTATTACCCGCATAGCCAGGTGCCGCGCGAGCTGACGCGCGCCGACATGGACGCTACGGTGCGCGACTACGTGTCCGCGACCGAGCGTGCGATCGAGTCGGGCTTCGACATGCTCGAGGTGCATCTCGCCCATGGGTATCTGCTCGCGTCGTTCATCTCACCGCTCACGAATCGCCGCACCGACGAGTACGGCGGCGCGATCGCTGCGCGCATGCGGTTCCCGCTCGAGGTGGTCGAGGCGGTGCGTCGCACCTGGCCGGCCGAGCGACCGCTCTCGGTGCGCATCTCGGCCACCGACTGGCAGCCGGGTGGCATCACCGACGACGAGGTGCTCGTGCTCGCGCGCGCGTTGAAGGCCGCCGGCGTCGACATCATCGACGTGTCGACCGGTCAGACCACGGCGGAGAGCAAGCCGATCTTCGGGCGCATGTACCAGGCGCCGTGGAGCGACCTGATCCGCCACGAAGTCGGCATCCCGACGATCACGGTGGGCAACGTGCAGGACTGGGATCAGGTGAACACGCTGCTCGCGTCGGGGCGCGCCGATCTGGTCGCGCTCGCGCGGCCGCACCTCGCCGACCCGCACTTCACCTTGCATGCTGCGGCGGAGCAGGCCTGGAAGGCGCAGGCCTGGCCACCGCAGTACCGCATCGCGAAGCCGCGCTGACGCCCGCGCTACCATCGTCGCGTGCCGACACGTCGCGCGTTCCTGGGTGGCCTCGCTTCGAGCTCCCTCTTCGCGTGTCGCCGAGACATGGCGACTGCGGTGCCGCGTGCGAGTGACGGCAGTCCCGACTTCGTCGCGTTACGCGAGCAGTTCGTGTATCCGCGCGACATCGCGTATCTCAACACCGGCACGCTCGGCGCGATGCCGAAGCCGGTGCTCGACGCGTTCGTGAATTCGACGATCGCGCTCGAGGAGAACATCACGAAGTACGACTACCTCGCGGATCCCGAGCCGCCGCTCACCGGCTACGCGAAGTTCGAGGACGTGCTCGCCGCGGTCGCCCAGTTCGTCGGTGCCGCGCCCGACGAGATCGCGCTCACGCAGAACGCGACGGTCGGCATGAACTTCGCCGCGCACGGCATCGCCTTGGCGAAGGGCGACGAGATCGTGCTGTCGAACCAGGAGCATCCCGGCGGCATCGGACCGTGGAAGCTGCAGGCCGAGCGTCGCGGCGTGATCGTGAAAGAGATCGACCTGCTGCCGATCAAGAACGACGAAGAGAAGATCGTCGCCGCATTCGCGGCGGCGATGGGACCGCGCACGCGCGTCGTGATGGCGTGCCACCTCACCTCGTTGCTCGGCATTCGATTGCCAGTCGCACGGCTGTGCAAGCTCGCACGCGAGCGCGGTGCGATCTCGGTGGTCGACGGCGCGCAGACGGTCGGGCAGATGCCGATCGATCTGCACGCGCTCGGCTGCGACATCTACGTCGCGAGCCCGCACAAGTGGCTGTGCGCACCGAAGGGCACCGGGTTCATGTACGTGCGGCGGGGCGTGCCGATCGTGGCGACGCTCGGCAGCGCCGAGTTCGCGAACCTCGAGTGGGGCGCGACGCGGCTGCAGCAGTTCGGCACCGGCTCCGTGGCGAACCTGCACGGGCTGGTCGCGGCGATCGATTTCCAGAACGCGATCGGCATCGGTGCGATCGAGACGCGCGATCGCGAGCTCACCGCACGGCTGCGCACGGGGCTCGCGGGCATCGAGCGCGTGCGCATCCATTCGCCGACGAAGCCCGCGCTGCACGCTGCGGTCACGACGTTCGCGCTCGACGGCGTCGATCCGAAGGAGCTGCAGGCGCGCGCGTTCGCGGCGAAGGTGCGCATCCGCTCGGTGCACGACGACTACGGCTGCCGCGTGGGCACGCACTACTACGTGCAGCCCGCGGAGATCGACCGGTTGCTCGAGGTGATCGCCACATCGGCCAAGACCGCGTAGTGATCGGAGATGCGATCGGGCACCACGCGGTGGTCGCGGAATCGCAGCGCGGTGCTCGCGAGGATCCAGTCGAGCCGGCGGCCCGAAGCGTAGGTGGCGGGGCGATGCGCGGCCGGCTCGACGGTGTGCAGCACCAGCGCGGTCGCGATCGCGGAGACCGGACTGTTCGTGCTGCGCCACTCGTCGTTGTAGTCGCCGAGCACGAGCAGCGGCTCGGTGCGGTCGGCGAACGCAGCGGCGAGCTCGCGGGCCTGGGCACGACGACGCGCTGCGCTCGCGAAGTCGAGGTGCAGCGAGATCGCGGTGAGCGGTGTGCCCGCGAAGCACGTCGTCGCCCAGCTGTAGCCCTTGTGCCAACGACCTTGCGCGGCGAAGTCGTGGCCGCCGTGGTCGAGCCACGGCACGCGCCCGAGCAGCGCAGTGCCGTAGCGGAAGCGGCCTTCGCTGCGCACGTGCGGCGTCGCGGCGATCGCCGGCAGCTCGCAACGCTCCGCGAGATACGCGACGTGATCGAAGTCGCCGGCCCAGCGCGAGCCCAGCTCGGCCTCCTGCAGTGCGACGAGATCGGGGCCTTCGCGGCGGATCACCGCGGCGATTGCATCGAGGTTCGCGCGGAACCAGTGCGCCGGTCGTGCGCGACTCTGCGCGAGCGCACGTGCGCGGCCGTGCGCGAGGTTCAGCGTCATCACGCGGAGCGTGGCCTCGACGCGTGCGCGGGCGGGCCCCGTGAACGCGTGACCCCGGCAGCCCACGAGCAACGCGGCCCCGCCGAGCCGCAGCAGCTCGCGTCGAACGATCGTCACGGAATCACGTCGGCGCCCGCGAAGTCGACCGCACCATCGCGTCCGCCGCGGGCATCGCCGTCGAGGTCGAGCTCGAGGTCGCCTTGCATCCACACGCCGACGTCAGCGAACGGCGTGCCGGCCTCGAGGTGAAAGTCGCCCTGCGCGGGATCGACGAACCATGCCGCGTCGAACATGCCGAGCATCGTGTTGCCGCCCCCGAGGTTGGTGTCGATGGCGCTGTCGGACACGTCGATGCCGGTGCACGAGATCGACGGGGAGTCGAGCGCGACGACGATGCTGGAGCGGATCGATCCGCCACCGCCGCCGACGCAACGCACCGAGGCGAAGCCGTTGCCGTCGTTGCCGGCGATCGTCGATGCGACGACGTCGAAGGTGGCGCCGTCGGCGAGCAACGCCTGGCGGTCGGCGAGGCCGGTGCCACCCGCACCGATGACGCTGTCGCGCACGTGCAGCGTGGTCGCGCCCGCGGCCGTGATGCCGCCGCCTTGGTTGAGCACGACCTCGCTGCGATCGAGCCATGCGACCGCGGTGTCCATCGTGATCGCGGGCGCGCTCGCATTGGTCTGGAAGCGCAAGCGTTGCACGTACACCGTGGCGCTCTCGATCGTCAGCGTCGACCCGCCGCTCGCGGTGAGCTCGGGCAGGCCGGGCTCCCACGCCATGAGCGCGACGATGCGGTTGCCGTCGATGGTGAGCGCACCCGCATAGGGATCGCCGGCCGGCGCGATGCGGATCGTGCCGCGCGACGACTGCGAGATCTCGGCGAGCGCGTCGTCGATCGCACAGAAGGGCGCGGCCATCGTGCCCGTGCCCGCACAGCTCGCATCGCCATCGACCCACCACACGCGATCGCCGGGCAAGCAGCTGCCGTCCGCGAAGTGGCACGCGCTGTCGGGGCACTGCTCGTGGCGCGTGCAGCCGACGCAGGTGTTGGTGTCGACGTCGCAGATCGGCACCGTGCCGCTGCAGATGCCGAGGTCTTCCGCCGTGCACTGCACGCACGCGCCCTCCGAGCACAGCGGTGCATCCGGATCGTGGCCGAGGCACGCGGCGTCGGGATCGCGCGTGTCACTGCAGCTCACACACGCGCCGTCGCGACAGAACGGCGTCGCGCCGCCGCAACCGGCGTCGTCCATGCACATCGGTCCGGTGCTGGAGCTGCTCTCGCCGCTCGTCGACGTATCGACCGTGCCGATCGTCGACGAGCTCGACGTGTCCGCGGACGTCGAGAGTGTGCTGCTGCTCGTGCCCGCGATGCAGTCGTCGCCACCCGTGGTCGCGTCGCCGCACGGCGCGGCGCAGTCGGGCTCGGGTGGTGCAGCCACGCATCCGTCCGCGACCATCGGTGCGCACGAGCCCAGCTCGCAGTAGGGCTTGCTGCCGTCGGGGTAGCGCGCGGCACACGTCGCGTCGCCGAAGCCGTTGGCGCAGTGCTCGAGGTTCGCATGATCGACGCACGCACCGAGCCACGCACCCACGAGGAAGGCGAGACTGCGCAGCTTCACGCGCGACCTCCGAACCGCAGCGCGAACACCAACCCGCCACCGCGCGCGCCGAGCCACGGCGCGACGCGGACGCGCGCACGCTTGCGATCGATCGCGAGCAACGCGGCACCGCCCGCGGCCACGGCCGTGCCGAGCACGAGCAACGCGATGCCCGGTCCGCGGGTGAGCCTCGCGATCTCGCGCTGCGAGTCGTGGGGGTCGAGATGCGGCTCCTCGTGCACACCCACGAGCACCGCACCGCCGACGAGCGCGACCGCGCCGCCGATCACCAGACCCACACCCGCGCGCCCACCGGTGCCGAGCGGCACGCGATCCGCCGCTGCGGCGTCGATCGGCAACGCGAACACTGCCACCGCGATCCACGTCGACGCCTGCCGCACGCCCCGACGGTACCACGCCGTCGTGCGATCGCGAATTCCACTCGGATCGGTGATCGGATCGATCGCGACGTGGCTCTTCCGGAGCACATGAGCCGAATCGACGACCACGTACCCACCACTCATGTCGCGACCACACCGCGCCGCTGGGCGATGCTCGACGGCGGCAGCGGACACAGTGAAGGCTGGCCGCACTCGGGCAGCTTCCCGCACTTCGGAACGCCGCCCCACGTCGGAGGCGCGACCGCGATTCCGCATCGCGGCAGCTCGCCGCGCGGAGGCGCGTCGCGTTGAGCAGCGTCGCGAGGTACGTCGATGCGCTCGCACGACGCATCGACGCGGGCTGGCGAAGGGTCGGCTTCCGCCAGCCTGCATTCTCCGAGGTCGCCGCCGCCGCGCTGCAGGAGCTGCCGGCGGTCGGCGAGATCGATGCGCCCGAGCTCGTCGCCGCGGTGTTGCACGACGACGGGCTGCGACGCGTCGGCGGCCACGCGTCGGACACCGTGGTGCCGCTCTTCGAAGGCGATCGCTTCACGATCACTGCGCACGTCTGGCTCGACGAGATCGGCCAGCCGCACGGTCACGCGTGGAACGGGGCGTTCCAGATCGCGAG
>DASZPU010000208.1:0-2143 GCA_035550195.1 Nannocystaceae bacterium | reverse complement strand
TGATGTCGCTGGGCGGGCTCGCGCTCGGCGTGGGCATGCTGGTCGACAACGCGATCGTGGTGCTCGAAGCCATTCATCGCCATCGCGAGCAGGGTGTCGAGCCGATGCAGGCTGCGCGCATCGGCGCCGGCGAGGTCGGTGGCGCGGTGATGGCCTCGACGCTCACGACCGTCGCGGTGTTCGTGCCGGTGGTGTTCCTCGATGGCATCGCGGCGCAGCTCTTCCGCGACATGGCGGTGACGGTGTGCTTCTCGCTGCTGGTCTCGCTCGCGGTCTCGCTGACGCTGATCCCGATGATGGTCGCGCTGCAGCGTGCGCCGTCGTCGGACACACCGCCGTCCCGCGTCGCACGCGTGATCGGTGCGCCGGTGTTCTTGGTGCGTTGGATCCTCGCGCGCGTGCTCGGGCTGCTCGCTTGGCTGTGCTCGCCGATCGCGAGGTTCTTCGATCGCTTCCTCGCCGCGATCGACGACGGCTATCCCAAGCTGCTGCGCTCCGGCGTACGTCGACCGGTGGTGGTGCTCGGCTTCGCGACCATCGCGTTCGTCGTGTCGCTCTTGGGCATCGGCAAGCTCGGCCTCGATCTCGTGCCGCCGCTCGCCCAGGGCGAGCTCTCGTTCGTGGTCGAGCTGTCGCCCGGCACACCGATCGCGGTCACTGACAAGACGTTGCGCGACGCCGCGGCGGTGCTCGACGGCGATCCGCGGGTCGAGCGGCTCGCGACGATCGCCGGTCGCGGTGCGGTCGCATCGTCGGGCACCGGCGCGCAGGGTGAGCACACCGGTGCGATCCAGCTGCGGCTCGACGAAGGCAGCACGCCCGCCGACGAGGTCGCGGTCGCGGAGCTGTTGCGCACTCGTCTGCACGAGCTCGGCGTCACGCGTCATCGGGCGGTGCGACCCGCGGTGTTCAGCCTGCATCGCCCGGTCGAAGTGGAGATCGTCGGTGACGATCTGGTCGCGCTGCGCGACGCCGGCGAGCTCGTGCAACGCGAGCTCGAGGACATCGCCGGCCTCGTCGAGGTGCGCTCGTCCGCGGAGCTCGGCAGCCCCGAGGTGCAGGTGCGCTTCGATCGCGAGCGCATCCTCGCGCGCAGCCTCACCGTCGAAGGCGTGGCCAACACGCTGCGCCGCAAGCTGCAGGGCGAGGTCTCCACCAAGCTGCGCGAGCGCGACCGCGACATCGACATCCGCGTGCGCTCGGTGTCGCGTAGCCACGCGGAGCTCGAGGATCTGCGCGAGCTGATCGTGGGGCACGTGGGCGACGCGCCGATCCGCCTCATCGAAGTCGCGAAGATCGAGCTCGGCCGCGGACCCACCGAGATCGATCGCATCGCGCAAGCGCGTGCGGCCGTCGTCGACGCCGACGTGGTGGGCCGCGACGTCGGTGCGATCGCGCGCGACATCGAAGGTCGGCTGCGCACCCTCGCGTTGCCGCCCGGCGTGCACGCGAAGCTCGCGGGCCAAGACGAAGAGATGGATCGCGCGATCGAGGCGCTCATGATGGCGATGGCGCTCGCGGCCTTCCTCGTCTACGTCGTGATGGCGTCGCAGTTCGAGTCGCTGCTGCAGCCGCTCATCGTCATGTTCACGCTGCCGCTCGGCACGGTCGGCGTGGTCGCAGCGCTGTGGCTCTCCGGCAGCAGCATCAGCGTGATCTCGCTGATCGGCTGCGTGATGCTGGCCGGCATCGTGGTGAACAACGCGATCGTGTTGGTCGACGCGGTGAACCGCCGCCGCGAAGAAGGCGAGCGCTTGCTCGACGCGCTGGCCAACGCCGGTCGTGAGCGGTTGCGGCCGATCCTGATGACCTCGATCACCACGATCCTCGGGCTCTTGCCCATGGCGCTCGGCATCGGCGCAGGGGCGGAGCTGCGGCGCGCGCTCGCGATCGCGGTGATCGGCGGTCTGACCGTCGCGACCGCACTGACGCTCGTCGTGATCCCGACGATCTACTGGCTGGTGTATCGGCGATGAACCTCGTGCGCCTCGCGGTGCAGCGCCCGGTGACGGTGCTGATGGCGCTCGCGAGCATCCTGCTGCTCGGCTGGATCGCGCTGCAGCGCCTGCCGCTCGCGTTCCTGCCCGAGATCGACGTGCCGTTCATCGCGGTCGAGATCCGCCAGCCCGAGTCGAGCCCCGAG
>DASZPU010000207.1:0-10281 GCA_035550195.1 Nannocystaceae bacterium | reverse complement strand
CCCTCGGCGGCGACGCTCGCGGCTCCGACGACGGACGAAATCCCGCCGGCGCCCGACGCCGCGCTCCCGGTCGCCGAAGCGTCGACGGCTCCCCCCGCGCGCGCGCCCGCCTCGGTGCCCGCTCCGGCGCCCGCGCGCGCGCTCGCGACGCTCGAGCGCGTGTCGATGCAGCGCACCAAGGGCGGCGCGACGCTGTCGATCCAAGCCGATGCGGGCGTGCTCGTCGGCGTCGCGAGCCAACCCGAAGCCGGCATCGTGCGGCTCGTGCTCGACGACGTGCGCGCGATCCCCAAGGTGCTCTCGTCGCGCCCCGGAGTCACCGGCGCGCGCGTGCGCAGCATCGACGCGGGCGAGGGCGGCGTGCGCATCACCCTCGCGCTCGAGCCCGGCTGGCGCTTCGCGAAGGTGCGCCGCACGGCGACGGGCGCGAAGGTCGAGCTCGTCTCGCCGTCGTGATATTCGTGCGCTCGGCCCTCCGGGCCGAAGGGCACGCGCCGTGGCGTACCGCAGCCTCGCCGAGGCGATCGACGATCTCGAGCACACCGGGCAGCTGCGTCGGATCGACTGCGAGCTCGATCCGAAGCTCGAGCTCGCGATGGTGCACCTGCGCGTGCAAGCGGCCGGCGGTCCCGCGCTGCTCTTCACGCGCGTGAAAGGCTGCGCGTTCCCCTGCGCGTCGAACCTCTTCGGCACGCACGCGCGCGCTCGCTACTTGTTGCGTCACGGCTACGAGCGCGTGCTGCGAGCGGTCGAGCTGCGCGCCGATCCGTCCGAAGCGCTGCGCCATCCGCTGCGCCATCTCGGGGCTCCGTTCGCGGCGTTGCGGGCGTTGCCGAAACACGTCGCCGACGGCCCCGTGCTCGCGAACGCGACCACGATCTCCGCGCTGCCGCAGATCCAGTGCTGGCCCGACGACGGCGGCCCGTTCGTCACGCTGCCGCAGGTCTACACCGAGCACCCCGATCGCCCGGGGCCGATGCAGAGCAACGTCGGCATGTACCGCGTGCAGCTCGGCGGCAACGACTACGAACGCGATCGCGAGATCGGGCTGCACTACCAGATCCATCGCGGCATCGGTGTGCACCACACGCGTGCACGCGATCGCGGTGAAGCGCTGCGCGTCAGCATCTTCGTGGGCGGTCCACCGGCGCACACGCTCGCGGCCGTGATGCCGCTGCCCGAAGGGCTCACCGAGCTGACCTTCGCCGGCATGCTCGCCGGTCGCCGCTTTCGCTGGGCGCGGCACGAGGATCACGTCGTGTCGACCGAGGCCGACTTCGTCATGAGCGGCACGGTCGAGCCCACCACGACGAAGCTCGAGGGCCCGTTCGGCGATCACCTCGGCTACTACAGCCTGCGTCATCCCTTCCCGGTGCTGCGCGTCGATCGGGTGTGGCATCGCGACGGTGCGATCTGGCCGTTCACCGTCGTCGGTCGTCCTCCGCAGGAGGACACGATCTTCGGCGCGATGATCCACGAGCTCACCGCGAAGATGGTGCCGCGCTCGATCCCCGGGCTCGTCGCGATGCATGCGGTCGATGCCGCGGGCGTGCATCCGCTCATGCTCGCGCTCGGCAGCGAGCGCTACGTGCCCTGGGGCGAGCGTCGTCCGCAGGAGCTGCTCACCATCGCGAATGCGGTGCTCGGCTTCGGCCAGGCCTCGCTCGCGAAGTACCTGCTCATCGCCGCCCACGAAGACGCGCCGGCGCTCGATCTGCACGACGAAGGCGCGTTCGTGCAGCACGTGCTCGCGCGCTTCGATCCGCGCCGCGATCTGCACTTCCATACGCGCACCACCATCGACACGCTCGACTACTCCGGCACCGGCCTCAACGAAGGCAGCAAGCTGGTCATCGCCGCCGCCGGTGCACCGCTGCGCGAGCTCGGCCGCACGCTGCCCGAGCGACTGCCGCTGCCCGACGGCTTCGCGGATCCGAGGCTCGCGCTACCCGGCGTGATCGTGCTCGGCGGTCCGCGTCACGAGGCCGATCCCGCGGCCGCGCCGAAGCTGTGTGCGGCGTGGTCCGCTGCGCGCGTGCTCGACGACGTCGCGACGCCGTGGCCACTCGTCGTGCTGGTCGACGATCCCGACGAGGCCGCGCACACGCTCCGCGATCTCGTGTGGGTCGCGTTCACGCGCAGCAATCCCTCGCACGACGTGCACGGCGTCGGTGCGAGCACGGTTCACAAGCACTGGGGTTGCACCGGTGCGCTCGTCATCGATGCGCGCAAGAAGGCCCACCACGCGCCGCCGCTCGTCGAAGATCCGGCGGCGGTGCGTCGCATCGAGGCGCTCGCGGTCGCAGGTGGCCCGCTGCACGGGCTGTGGTGATCCGCTACCATCGCTCGCGATGACGCATCGCCCCGCGCTGCTCCTCCTCGTCGCGCTCGCGAGCGCGTGTCCGCGTGGCCCCGTCGAAGACGGCACCAACAAGCCGGACGGTGGCAACGGTGACGCACCGGCCACGGGTGATCCGGTCGAAGAGGCCGCGAAGCTGATCGAGAAGGGCGACCTCGCGGGCGCCGAAGCGGTGATCGACAAGGCGCTCGGCCAGCACGAGGACAACCACGAGCTGTGGTTCGCCAAGGGCGTCGTGCGCCAGGGCCAGAACGACGACGCCGGCGCGGAGCAGGCGTGGAACAAGGCGCTCGAGCTGCGCCCGGAGTTCGTGCCCGCGATCCACGGCACCGGTGCGATCCGCCTCGCGAAGGGCGACTTCGACGCGGCGATCGACAAGTTCACGCAGGCGCTGCGGCTCGAGCCCGACTTCGCCGACGCGCACTACAACCTCGGGCTCGCGCTGCTGGGCAACAAGGAGAAGGAGAAGGCGATCCAGGCGTTCGAGCGCGCGGTGAAGCTCGCACCGAACGACGCGACGTTCCTCGTGCAGCTCGCGGACATGTACGTGCAGATCGAGAAGCCCGACTCCGCGCTGCCGCTCGTGAAGCACGCGCAGGAAGTCGCGCCCGATCTGCCCACCGCGTACCTCGTGCAGGGCCACGCGCTGGTGAAGAAGGGCGACTTCGAAGGTGCGATCGTGGCGTTCACCGCGACGCTGAAGCGCGACCCCGACGATCTCGACGCGCGGCTCGGGCTCGCGCGCGCACAGCAACGCGCGGGCAAGCTCCCCGAAGCCGCGAAGCAGCTCGAGCTGCTCAGCCAAGCGGTGCCCGACAGCAACGTCGTGTGGGCCGAGTGGGGCAGCGTGCTCGCGAAGCAGGGCGATCTCCCCGGTGCGCTCGCGAAGTTCGACAAGGCGCTGGCGATCGATCCGAAGTTCGAAGCCGGTTGGGTGCGGAAGATCGGCGCGCTCGCGCAGGCGAGGAAGTGCAAGGAAGCCAAGGCCGCGCTCGGCTCGCTCCGCGATCTCGAGCCCGCCGAAGAATCGATGGATGCGGGGGAAGCGGCGATGGGGAAGTGCAAGAAATGACTCTACGCACGGGGCGGGTGCATCGCCGGGCTTCCGTGTTCGCGGCGTTTCTCTATACTTCGACATGGCCGACCGAACGCCGCCGGAGATCCGCGAAGCTCTCACGTTCGATGACGTGCTGCTCGAGCCCGGTTACTCCGAGGTGCTCCCGCACGAGGTCGAGGTCGAGAGTCAGCTGACGCGCACCATCAAGCTGCGCATGCCGCTCGTGTCCGCCGCGATGGACACGGTGACCGAGTCCGCCACCGCGATCGCGATGGCGCGCACCGGCGGCATCGGCATCCTGCACAAGAATCTCTCCGTCGAAGATCAGGCCCGCGAGGTGCGGCGCGTGAAGAAGGCGCAGAGCTGGATGGTCCGCGATCCGCTGACGATCGCGCCCAACCTGCCGCTCAGGGACGCGCTCGCGTTGATGCAGCAGCACGGCTTCTCCGGCCTGCCGGTCGTCGAGAACGCGCGGCTCGTCGGCATCCTGACCGGTCGCGACGTTCGCTTCGAGACCGAGCTCGATCGTCCGATTCGCGAGGTGATGACGAAGGACGTCATCACGGTGCGCGAAGGCACCAACCCCGACGAAGCCAAGCGCGTGCTGCACAAGCACCGCATCGAGAAGCTGCTCGTCGTCGATCCGAACGGCGCGCTGGTCGGGCTCATCACCGTGAAGGATCTGCTCGGTGCCGAAGCCGAGCCCGAGGCCGTGAAGGATGCCCAAGGTCGCCTGCGCGTCGGGGCGGCGGTGGGCACGAGCCCCGAGACGATGGAGCGCGTGAGCGCGTTGGTCGAGCAGGGCGTCGACCTCATCGTCGTCGACACCGCGCACGGTCACTCGCGCCGCGTGCTCGACACCGTGATGGCGATCCGCAAGGAGCATCGCGACCTGCAGATCGTCGCGGGCAACATCGCCACCGCGGCCGCCGTCGAAGCGCTCGTCGAAGCCGGCGCCGACGCGGTGAAGCTCGGCATCGGCCCCGGCTCGATCTGCACGACGCGCGTCGTCGCGGGCGTCGGCGTGCCGCAGGTCAGCGCGATCTTCGAGTGCGCTCCGGTCGCGAAGAAGGCCGGCATCCCGCTCATCGCCGACGGTGGCATCAAGTACAGCGGCGACGTCGTGAAGGCGCTCGCGGCCGGTGCATCCACGGTGATGATCGGCAGCCTGTTCGCCGGCACCGACGAAGCGCCCGGCGAGCTCGTGCTCTACCAAGGTCGCAGCTACAAGGTGTACCGCGGCATGGGCAGCATCGGCGCGATGCGTGCGGGCAGCAAGGACCGCTACTTCCAAGGCGCCACCGAGGATCGCAAGCTCGTGCCCGAAGGCATCGAAGGTCGCGTGCCGTACCGCGGTCCGATCCGCGAGAGCCTCCATCAGCTCGTCGGTGGCCTGCGCTCGGGCATGGGCTACGTCGGCGCGAAGACGATCGCCGAGCTGCAGACCAAGGCCCGCTTCCGTCGCATCAGCGCGGCGGGGCTGCGCGAGAGCCACGTGCACGACGTCATCATCACCAAGGAAGCCCCGAACTATCGCGTCGAGTAGGCGCGTCGAGTGGCCGCCGCCGCGCTGCTCGCTAGACCGTGAACACCATGAAGCACGAGACGCTGCTGGTCGTCGATTTCGGTTCCCAGGTCACGCAACTGATCGCTCGCCGTGTACGCGAGCTCGGCGTCTACGCGGAGATCGTGCCGTACAAGAAGGCGGTCGCGCGCATCGCCGACGGCGCGGCGGGCAAGGCCGGCGCCGTGCGTGGCATCGTGCTGAGTGGTGGCCCCGCGTCGACCTACGACGAAGGCGCGCCCAAGCTGCCGCGCGAAGTGTTGGATGCGGGCGTGCCGTTGCTCGGCATCTGCTACGGCATGTACGCGCTCGTCGAAGCGACCGGCGGTACGATCGAGCGCGCGAGCGAGCGCGAGTTCGGTGCGGCGCTCGTGAAGGTCGCCGAGCCGCTCGGCCCGATGGGCCGCTTCGAAGCCGGCCGCGAAGAGCCGGTGTGGATGAGCCACGGCGATCGCGTCACCGCGCTGCCCGAGGGCATGAAGACGGTGGGCAGCTCCGCGAACTGTCCCCACGCCGCGATCGTCGACGTCGCGCGCAAGCGTTGGGGCGTGCAGTTCCATCCCGAGGTGAGCCACACGCCGCGCGGCTCCGAGATCCTCGGCGCGTTCCTCGACGCGTGTGGCTTCGCGCTCGACTGGACGATGGCGGGCTTCGTCGACGAGTCGGTGGCGAAGATCAACGCGCAGGTCGGTGACAAGGGCACGGTGATCTGCGGGCTGTCGGGTGGCGTCGACTCGTCGGTCGCGGCGCTCTTGGTCGAGCGCGCGATCGGCAAGCGCCTGCACTGCATCTTCGTCGACAACGGTCTGCTGCGCCTCGACGAGCGCGCCGAGGTCGAGAAGATGTTCGAGGGCAAGCTCGCCAACCCGCTCATCGCGGTCGACGCGAGCGAGCGCTTCCTCGCGGCCTTGAAGGGCGTCACCGATCCCGAGGTGAAGCGCAAGCGCATCGGCGCGACCTTCATCGAGGTGTTCGAGGCCGAGGCGAAGCGCCTGGGCGGCGCGGACTATCTCGTGCAGGGCACGCTCTATCCCGACGTGATCGAGAGCGTCTCCTTCGCGGGCGGCCCCTCGCACACGATCAAGACCCACCACAACGTCGGCGGTCTGCCCGAGCGCATGAACATGAAGGTGGTCGAGCCGCTGCGCGAGCTGTTCAAGGACGAGGTGCGTCGCCTCGGGGTCGAGCTCGGGCTCGCCGAAGAGATGGTGTGGCGCCATCCGTTCCCCGGGCCGGGGCTCGCGGTGCGCGTGCTCGGTGAGGTGACGCGCGAGCGCTGCGATCTGCTGCGCCGCGCCGACGCGATCGTGCTCTCCGAGGTGCGCGCGGCCGGGCTGTATCGCACGCTGTGGCAGGTGTTCGGCGTGCTCTTGCCGGTGCAGTCCGTCGGTGTGATGGGCGACGGCCGCACCTACGAGAACGCTATGGCGATCCGTGCGGTCGAGAGCACCGATGCGATGACCGCCGACTGGGCGCGGCTGCCCTACGACGTGCTCGCGAAGCTCAGCAATCGCATCATCAACGAGGTGCGCGGCATCAACCGCGTGGTCTACGACATCTCGAGCAAGCCGCCGGCCACGATCGAGTGGGAGTGACGATGGCGCGCGTGCGTCACGACGATCGTTCGGGCAGCAAGCCGCACAAGAGCGACGACGATCGCGGCGCGCTGGCGGCCGACGAGCGCGAAGACGACGTGGCGCTCGCGATCTCGCTGCGTCCGCGCACGATGGCGGAGTACATCGGGCAGCGCGCGCTCAAGCGCAAGCTCGGTGTGTTCGTCGAAGCGGCGCGCCAGCGCAACGAGCCGCTCGATCACGTGCTCTTGCACGGCCCACCGGGGCTCGGCAAGACCACGATGGCGCAGATCCTCGCGGCCGAGCTCGGCGTGCGCATCCATGTGACGTCGGGTCCCGCGATCGAGCACAAGGGCATCCTCGCCGGTCACCTCACCGCGCTGCAGTCGGGCGACTTGCTCTTCATCGACGAGATCCACCGGCTCACGCCCGCGGTCGAGGAGAGCTTGTACAGCGCGATGGAGGACGGCCGCATCGATCTGCCGGTGGGCGAGGGCGCGCGCGCACGCACGATGCCGTTCCAGCTCGCACCGTTCACGCTGGTCGGCGCGACCACGCGCACCGCGTTGCTCGGTGCACCGCTGCGCGAGCGCTTCCAGATCGTCGAGGGGCTCGACTTCTACGCCGACGACGAGCTCGCCGCGATCGTGCAGCGCACTGCGAACATCCTCGGCTTTCCTGCGACGGATCCCGGCGCGATGGAGATCGGCAAGCGCAGTCGCGGCACGCCCCGCATCGCGAATCGCCTGACGCGGCGCGTCCGCGACTTCGCGCAGGTGCGCGGACGCTCGCAGATCGACAAGCCCGATGCCGAGTACGCGCTGGTCGAGCTCGGCATCGATCCCGAAGGCCTCGACGCGATCGATCGCCGCTTGCTCGCGTGCATCGTCGAGCAGTTCGACGGCGGCCCGGTCGGCATCGACGCGCTCGCGGCCACGATGAGCGAGCCCCGCGACACGCTCGAGGACGTCTACGAGCCGTTCCTGCTGCAGCGCGGCTTCCTCATCCGCACGCCGCGTGGCCGCCAGGTCACCAAGAAGGCGCTCGCGCACCTCGGCAAGCCACCGCCGGCGCCCAAGGGCGGGCAGGGCGAGCTGCCGCTCTGATCACGTCGGCAGGCTGCCGCGCAGCCAGTGCACCGCAGCTTCGGCCGAGGTCGCGACGATGACGACGCCGGTGCGCACGCCGGCCGCGATGCGATCGACTTGCATGCGCTGCACCGCGCTGTCGCCCACGACGACCGCCGCGCGTCGCCCGGTGCCGCACCAGTGCCCGAGCAGTGACGTGAGCGTCGCCTGCGTCCGCGGCCCGGTGACCGCCGGCGCCTCGGTGAGATCGAGCAGCAGCGCGGCGATGCGCTCGTCGGCCGCGTCGAGGATCGCGGTCGCCATCGACTCGACCGCATCGGCACCCGCGCTCGTGTCGATGTCCGGTCGACGCCGCAGCCGGGCGATCGCGAGCCCATCCTCCGTGAGCTCGATGTCGTAGTTGGGCCCGGACAGCTCCGACACGCGAATCATCGTAGCCGTTCGCGGCGTCGGCCGACACGCGTGCGCGCATGCGCGGGCGAGCGGTTCCGCGCCGGCAGATCCGCGCCGCGCACACGATCCTCGCATGGCTGCTACGCTTCCGATGAAGTGGGCGGACCGTATCTCAACTGGTGGATGGCCGGGCTCGCGCTCGGTGGCCTCGCAGTCGCGCAGTGGTTGATCGAGCGTCGCACGCTCGGCGTGTCGGGCTTCGTGCAGCGCACGCTGCAGGTCTTCCTGCGCCCCGAGCTCGCGCGACAGGAGAGCCGCGTGATCCATGCCGATCCCGATGCGTTGCGGGCCGCGTTGCTCGACGCGACCGCCGACGAGGTCGATCGCGATCCTCGTGAGCGCACGCCTCCACCACCGCCGGAGCGAGCGGAGGCGCGGCACCTCCCGCAGCGCATCGTCACGACTCGCGCCGCGCTGCTCTACGTCGCGGCGATCGTGTTCGGTGCGACGATCGCATCGCTGCAACGCGGCGCGTGGTCGATCACCACGAGCCTCGGACCGAAGTTCGAAGCGCTGTGGGGCGACGGTGCGCTCGCCGTCGCTGCGCTCTTCGGTGGCGGAATCCTGGTCGGCATCGGCACGCGGATGGCGGGCGGATGCACGAGCGGCCACGGCTTGTCGGGCTGCTCGCGCTTCCAGATCGGAAGCCTCGTGTCGACGGCGACCTTCATGGCGGCTGCGGTCGCGACCACCTTCTTGCTGCGGGGGGTGGGCTGATGCGCAGGGATGCTCGCGTCGCCGTGTTCGGGCTCGCGCTTGGTTACGTGCTGAGTTGGATGGGTTTCGCGGACTACGACGAGGTCATCGCGATGTTCTCGCTCGACAGCCCGCGACTGTGGCTCGCATTCGCGCTCTCGGTCGTCGTGGCAGGAATCGGATTCCGCTACGATCACCGCGCAGGTCCACTTCGCCCGCTGCATCGTGGTATCGTTCCGGGGTCCATCGTATTCGGCACCGGCTGGGCCATCACAGGAACCTGCCCAGGCTCGGCGCTCACCCAGCTCGGCGAGGGACAGCTCGCCGCCGCGATTTCTTTGCTGGGGATCTTCGTCGGGTCATGGTTGTACGGCCTGATCCACAAGCGCTTCTTCCGATGGGATCCAGGATCATGCGGAATGTAGATGACGATCCATCCGAAGGCTGCACGCACCGCAACACGTGCCCGATGTTCGAGCTCTTCGAGACTGCGGACCAGCTGAACTACTGGAAGCGGCGCTACTGCAACTCGGAGTTCACGCGCTGCGCTCGGTACCAGTCGATGCTCGCCGGCGAGTCACCGCCCGCGCATCTGTTACCGAGCGGACGTCTGCTGCGTTTGGGCTGAACCCGTTCGAGAGCGCGCGCGCGCGCAATGCGTACTCGTGGCCCTGATCGGTCCCCGCCCTGGACGCGGTGGCCGAAGGAACACTGGTTTCGCAGCGGTAACAGGACCTGCAGAAAAAGTAGTGTACATTGCCTTGACATCGTTGAACGGCGTAGTAAACGCATTTTTCCCCACGAGCCAAGGAGGCGGTGAAGATGCGTGCGCGAGTTGTTACAAAAGTGATGTTCGGGTTCGCGCTGCTCTCGGGCTGTGACCCAGGCGAGGACGAGTTCCGCACCGGCAACCCCCCGTACGAAGTCTGGCTCGTCGACCAGTCCAACAGCTTCGGCAAGACCTTCGGCGGGCAGATCTACATCTACGACGGCGAGGATCTGAGCGGCAACCATGCCGAGGACGCCGAGCCCGACGACGTCATCCCGCTCGACTGCAACGCGGCCGAGCTGTGTCGCGCGACGACGACCGCGGATCCGGTGCGTCCGCACATGCTCGTGTTCAACCAGGAGAACACCCACGGCATCCTCTCGTTCGTCGCCTCGGGTCACGTCGTGATCTTCGATGCGCCGACGCGCCGTCCGTTGTCGTGCTTCCGCACCGAAGCCGGCGCGGGTGGAGCACGTCAGGCCCACGCGGCGTTCCCGACCGCGGGCGACGACAACATCGTCGTGGCCAATCAAAACGGCAAGCTGCTCGAGCGCATCAGCACCGACTACGACACCGACACGTTCACGCAGAACGCGGCGGCGACCATCAACCTGTCCACCTGCGTCACGCCGAGCGGCGCGGCGTGTCAGGCCGCCGGCGTGCGTCCCGACAACGCACCGATCTGTCCGGTTCCGCTGCCCAACGGCCAAGTGGTCGTGAC
>DASZPU010000206.1:0-5764 GCA_035550195.1 Nannocystaceae bacterium | reverse complement strand
AAGCCGGTGACGATCGGCAACATGCCCGGCGGCACCTTGGTCTTGATGCCCTCGCGCACGCGCGCTTCGAAGCCTGCGATGGGCCGCGCGCGGCCGTACTGCGAGTCGGTGATGAACCCGAGATCCCACGCGTCGAACGAGAGCGCGGGCACACCGTTGCGCGAGAAGAAATCGGCCATGCAGCGCGCCGACATGCGCTCGCCGAAGCTCGAGATGTAGTCGAGGCTGCGCAGCGACAGCTCCTTCACGAGTCGGATGCCGCGCAACAGATCACGGATCTCGGCGAAGAGCGGCGCGAGCAGCTCGGGCGAGCACTCGAGCGAGGAAGCGATCTCCGTCTGTCGTGCGATCACTCGCTCGCCGGCGTGCACACCCGATGCGGCCGAGCGCGCCGCTTCGATCAACGCATCCGTGATCCCCTTGTGCGCGGAGGTGACGACGAGCGGCGACTTGTGTTGCAACGCGCGTACGATCGCCATCACTTTCTCGATCTGCTCGCGGTTGGCGACCGAGCTCCCGCCGAATTTCATGACGATCACGTGCGCGTCCTCCCGTCGATCGAAAACGAGCGGCGGCCACGCGGGGGCGCGCCGCGGCCGCTCGCAGACGACGGCGGGAGTTTCCGGGTCGCAGCGCGATTCGTCAACGCTGCTCGACGTGCGCTGCACGAGGGCTATGCTCCGTGGCGGCGCCAGGATGGCCCCGGGAGATCGACACGTGAGCGAGACGCTGCTGCTCTTCGACGAGCGCATGACGGAGCACGAGCCGGGTCCGGGTCATCCCGAACGTCCCGATCGTCTGCGTGCGATCGAAGCGATGCTCAGCTTGCGTACGACGTCGCGCTCGCGTCTCGGCACTCCGCGTGCGGCGACCGAAGAACAGATCGCGCGCGTCCACACCTACGATCACATCGCGCGCGTCGGCGAGCTGAGCGGTCAGTACGGCAGCCTCGATCCCGACACGCACGTGTCGCCCGAGAGCGTGCGCGCGGCGGTGCTCGCGGCCGGTGCGGCGACGCAAGCGGTCGACGAAGTGTGCGGTGGGCTCGCGAGCAACGCGTTCGCGCTCGTGCGTCCGCCCGGTCATCACGCAGTGGCCGGGCGCGCGATGGGCTTCTGCTTGTTCAACAACGTCGCGGTCGCGGCTGCGCATGCGCGTGCAGTGCACGGCAAGCAACGCATCTTGCTCGTCGACTGGGACGTGCACCACGGCAACGGCACCGAGTCGATCTTCTACGACACCGACGACGTGCTGTTCTTCAGCACGCACCAGTTCCCGCTCTATCCCGGCACGGGGGCCTCGCAGAGCGCCGGCGCGGGCAAAGGGCTGGGTTTCACGGTGAACGTGCCGATGCAGGCGGGGGCCGGCGATGCCGACTACGCGCTCGCGTTCCAGCGCGTGCTCGTGCCCATCGCCGAGGCCTACAAGCCCGATCTCGTGCTCGTGTCCGCGGGCTTCGATGCGCATCGCGACGATCCACTCGGCGGCATGGAAGTCAGCGAGGACGGCTTCGCGGTGTTGTGCGGCATCGTCGGTGACATCGCGCGGCGACACTGCTCGGGGCAGCTGGTGCTGTTGCTCGAGGGTGGCTACGATCTCGCGGGGCTCGCGAAGAGCGTGCACGCGTGCATCGACGTGCTCGGTGGGTCGACGCCGCCCGAGGCTGCGAAGAGCTCGAGCGCGCGCGGCCAACACGACGTGCGCGCAGCGGTCGAGCGACAGCAGCGCTTCTGGCCGATGGCGACGTGATGGCGCGCTTGCCAGCGATCTTCGTGGGGCATGGTGCGCCGACGCTCGCGCTCGACGAGGACAAGGGCGCGCCGTTGCGTGCGTGGGGCGAGACGCTCGCCGGTGTGCAGGCGATCCTCTGCGTGTCCGCGCATTGGGAGCGCGCGCCGCCGACGATCGGCACGCGCACGACGGCGCCGCTCGTCTACGACTTCTATGGATTTCCCGCGGAGCTGAACGACGTGCAGTACGCGGCGCCTGGTGCACCCGAGCTCGCGGAGCGCGTGCAGTCCTTGCTGCCGTCGGTGCAGCGCGACGATCGGCGCGGGCTCGATCACGGGGTGTGGACGCCGCTCGTGCACATGTTTCCGAACGCAGACGTCCCGGTGTTGCAGCTGTCGCTACCGTCACGACAAGGTGATCGCGGCGTGCTCGCGCTCGGTCGCACGCTCGCGCCGCTGCGCGACGAAGGCGTGTTGATCATCGGCAGCGGCAACATCACCCACAACCTGCACATGCTCGCGCCCGAAGGCACGCCGCCCGCGAGCTGGGCGGCCGAGTTCGATGCGTGGTGCGAACAGGCGCTGCTCGCCCGCGACCTCGACGCGCTCGCCGAAGCACGCGTGCGTGGGCCGGCGTTCTCGCGCAACCATCCCACCGCGGATCATTGGCTCCCGTTGTTGGTGACGGTCGGCGCAGCCGCGGACAGCACCGCGGCCCCACGATTTCCCGTGCTCGGTTGGGAGCTGGGAAATTTGAGCCGTCGCGCGGTCGAGCTCTGCTAACGCTTTGCGTTCGGCGCCGTCGTGCGCGGGGACGGAGGTTTCCCGATGGTGCGAACGCATGCGCTGATTCCCGTTCTATTGCTCGGATCGTCCGCGACGGTGTGGGCCAAGCCGCCTGCGGATGCCGATGCGCCCTCCGCATTGATCGAGCTGCGTGCGGAGCTGTTCGAGGCCGGTGAGGACGGCGCGAAGCAGGATGTGCCGCGCTTCCGTGCACTGTGCGACACGGATGGCTTCCCGCTCGTCGGCAACGCGGTGCGCAAGACCGGCATGTATCAACCGAGCTCGTACTGCGCGATGGTGCGCGAGCGGCAGCAGAAGGCGTGACGATCTTCGCGCCGAGCCTGCAGGGCGGTCCGCATGCCAAGCGGATCGCACCGCGACGGAAGTGGCTCGACGAGCTGCCGTGGGACGAGCGCATGCCCGACGATGCGGGCGCGCGTTGGGTGTGGACGCAGACCGCGTTCAGCGAGTTCGCGAGCGCAGCTGCGTTCGCGGAGATCGGCGCGGCACTACTGGCCGCGGGCGCGCCGATCGATCTGGTCGCGTTGGCGGGCGACTTCGTGATCGACGAGGTGGTGCACGTGGAAGCTTCGGCGCGGATCGCCGGTGCATTCGGCGGTGGTGTGGCGTTGGAAGTGGATCTGTCGAAGTTGGTGCGGCCGGCGATCGCGAACGATGCCCGCGTGCGCGCCGCGGAGCTGGTGGTGCGCACCTGCTGCGTCGGCGAAGCGCTGACGGTGCCGCTGTTGGCTTCGACGCGCGCGGTGATGGGCTCGACGCTGGTCGCCGCGACGCTGGAGAAGATCCTCGCCGACGAAGCACAACACGCCGCATTCGGCGGGTGGTTCCTCGACTGGGCCGACGCGTGGCTCGACGACGAGACCCGCGCGCACCTCGGAAGGATCGCGGGGGCAGCGGTGCGCTCGTTCGCACCGCTGCTGGCGACCGAACGCGCGGGCGCGGGCGTGCTCCCGGACGAGGCCTACGACGCCTGCTTCCTCGACGCAGCGCGACGCCGGGTCGCACGACCGCTCGCGGAGCACGGCATCGCGATCCCGCCCGCAGACCTCGCAGCACTGCACGACGCGTAGCGACAGGTCGTCGGCAATCTTCGGTGGCGTCGCGACGTTCTCTCGTAGCATGAGGGGTGTGGCGACCGAGTCACCGGGTGAAGGATCGCCCTATCGTGCGCTCGAGGTGACGACGCGCGCGCGGTCTATCGCGACCGCAGCGAAGCCGGACGCGATCCTCCATGCGGTTCCGCTCGCGTTCGCGATTGCGACGGGCTTCTCGCTGCTCGTGCATGCGCTCGTCGCTGCGCTCGTCGCGGGGTTCTTCGCGGTCGTGTTCGGCGTCGGGCGCTTCGTCGCTTCGCGCGTGCGCGCGCCGTTGCTGGAAGCCGATCGCGGCGGCCTGCGACTGCGCTGCCCCGCGGCGGCGCAGACCTCCGCGCCCGCGCTCTCGACGTCCGCGCGCGTCGATCTCGTCATTCCGTGGGTCGAGTGCGAGAAGGTCGCGGTCGAGTCGCGGCGCTTCGACGACGGCGTCGTCGACGTGCTCGTCATCACCACACCCTCGCGTACCATCGTCGTCCGCGCCGACATCTTCGCGGAGCTACCCACCCAGATCGTCGAGCGCATCGGCGCGGCGCAGGCCGAGCTCGCGCCCGCGCGTCAGGCCCTGCGCTGATCGTGCACATTGCTGCACGACACGCGCTTGCAATCTTCGGCACGCTCGCACCGTTCCTATCGGGGCATGGATGAAGCGACGCGCGACCCGTATCGAACGTTCGCGATCGTCGCGCAGCCGCGCGCGATCGCCACCAGCGCGAACGCCCACGCGTTCGTGTTCGACATGTTCCCGATCCTGCTCGGCGTCGCGACGTTCGTCGCCATCGTTCTCGACGCACTCGTGCTCGCGCTCGTCATGGGATTTCTCGCGGCCGCGTTCGGGATCACACGCCTCGTCGGGCCGCGAAGCGGTCGATCGACATTCGCCGCCGACCACGTCGGGCTGCGCTTGCGCTGCGCGATCGAGGCGCTGCAGTCACCGCCATCGACATCACCACGATGCGATCTCGTGATCCCGTGGACGGAGCTCCACCATGTCGTCGCCGCGCCCGCGTGGTTCGGCGACACCTACACGCGTGCGCTCGTCATCGCGACGCACCACGACACCATCATCGTGCGCGCCGCCATCTTCGCGGAATCCCCGGAGCAGATCGTCGAGCGCGTACACGCGGCGCAGGCCGAGCTCGCCCCGGCCTCCGCCGATTCGAGCTGAACGCACCGCGGGTTTCCGCGCGCGTCCCACTCGCGTAGGATCACCCGCGGGCCGTGGTCGAGGACGACGAGAGCGAGCTCAACGTTGGTGACTTGCTGGATGGCAAGTACCTCGTGGTGCGTCGCATCGGCACCGGTGGCATGGGGGTCGTGCATGCGGTGAAGCGCGTCGCGCTCGGCGATGTCGTCGCGATCAAGTCGCTGCTCCGCTCGCAGAACACGCCCACCAATCGCGCGCGATTCATGCGCGAGGCCCAGGCCGCGGCACGCATTCGCCACCCGAACGTCGTGCAGGTCTTCGACTTCGCGAGCCCGGTGCGACGCACGCCCTACCTCGTGATGGAGTACCTCGAAGGCCCGACGCTCGGCGAAGCGATGGGCAGTCGCACGGTGATGCCGCTCGTGCGCGCGCTGGCGATCTTCGGTCGCATCTGCGCGGCGGTCGAAGCCGGTCATCGGCGCGGCGTCGTGCACCGCGATCTCAAGCCCGGCAACGTCATCCTCGCGCGCAGCGACGACGGTCGCGAGACCGTGAAGGTGCTCGACTTCGGGCTCGCGCGCATGCTGCACGATCCCGGCGCCGAGCTCACGCGACCGGGCGCGCTGCTCGGCACGATCTCCTATATGGCGCCCGAGCAGGTCGAGCACGGCGAGGCCACACCTGCGAGCGACGTGTTCGCGCTCGGCGTGATCCTCTACGAGCTCGCGACCGGCGTCGTGCCGTTTCGCGGCACGCATCACGTCGGCACGCTGCTCGCGATCAGCGAGGGCAAGTTCGACGATCCGCGCGAGCTCGTGTCCGACATCCCCGATGCGATGGCCGAAGCGATCCTCGCGGCGCTCGCCCGCGATCCCGCGGAGCGTCCGCGCTCGGCCCAGGCGCTCGCCGAGCTCGCCGGCTCGTACGCACCCGAGCCGTGGGTCGGCGGCGACTCGGGCGAGATCCCGATCGCACCGCGCAGTAGC
>DASZPU010000205.1:0-1632 GCA_035550195.1 Nannocystaceae bacterium | reverse complement strand
CGCTCTGCGCTTGACCGGTGCTGTGATCGACCGCGCGCACCTGCAAGAGCCCATCGGCGTTGATCTCGAAGGTCACCGCGATCGTGACCTCGCCGCGCGCTGCTTCGCGCAAGCCGCCGAGCGTGAGCTCGCCGAGCTTGTGGTTGGCGTCGAAGTCTTCGTTCTCGCCCTGGCACACCTGGATGCGCACGAAGCGTTGGTTGTCGGTCGTGGTGGCGAAGAGCCGCGTCTGCTCGACCGGGATCGGCGTGTTGCGCTGGATGACGACGTCGACGAAGCCACCGAGCGTGCGCACGCCGAGGCTGCGCGGCGTGACGTCGAGCAACACCGCGGTGGACGGCGCCGTGGTGCCGCTGCCGCCCGCGACCGGCACGAGCGAGCCCAGCAGCGCCGCGCCTTGGATCGCAGCACCGACCGCGACGACGCTCATCGGATTGATCGAGGTCTGCGCGGGCTTGCCGAACACCTGCTGCACGATCTCGCGCACGAGCGGCAGACGTGTGGTGCCACCGACGAGCACGATCTCGTCGATCTGTGCGGGCGTGAGCCCGGCGGCACGCAACGCATCGGCACACACCGGCACGGTGCGTCGCACGATGGGCTCGATGTGCCAACGCAGGTCGGCTTCGGAGAGCGCGAAGTCGAGGCCGCGTCCGTCGAGCACGTCGTCGACGTGGATCGCGCTCGAGAAGTTCTCCGACAGCTCGATCTTCACCTGCTCGGCGACGGCGCGCAGCCGCTCCATCGCGACGGTCTGCCCGCGCAGATCGATGCCGTGCTGACGCGTGAACGCCTGCGACATGAGCCCGAGGATCGCTTCGTCGATGTCGTCGCCGCCGAGGAACATCTCACCCGAGGTGGCGAGCACCTCGAACACGTTGCGGGTGATCTGCAGGATCGTGACGTCGAACGTGCCGCCGCCGAAGTCGTAGACCGCGATGCGGCGATCGGTGTCCTCGATGTAGCCGTACGCGAGCGCGGCGGCGGTGGGCTCGTTGATGACGCGGATGACGTCGAGCCCCGCGAGTCGGGCGGCGATGCGCGTCGCACTGCGTTGCGCGTCGGTGAAATTCGCGGGCACCGCGACGACGGCCTTGCCGACCGGGTGCCCGAGCGCTTCCTCGGCCATCTCGCGCAGGTACTTCAGCACGTGCGCGGCGATCTCCACCGGGCTCTGCTGGCGATCACCCAGCTCGATCATCACACTCTCGTTCGGACCTTCCATGATCCGATACGGCATGGTCTCGCGCATGCGCTGCACCTCCGGCGAGCCGAAGCGGCGGCCGATGAGGCGCTTGCTGCTGAACACCACCTGCGTGGGATCGACGGCGCGCCGCGCCTTCGCACGATTGCCGACGATGACGCGGCCATCGGGCATCGCTGCGACCATCGACGGCACGATGCGATCGTCGCCGCGTCGCACGACCGAAGCCTTGCCGTCGCGCACGACGGCGCACGCGGAGTTCGTGGTGCCGAGATCGATGCCGATGACCGCCTGGGGGGCCGAGCTCATGCGTCGCGCGGATGATATCAGGTCGGCCGCGATGCGCGGGCTCGCTGCGGCGCGTCCGCACGCCGAGCGCGGTGGGCGAGCAACCATGCCCGGGCCTCTTCGCCGCGCTCGCGGTCGTT
>DASZPU010000204.1:0-4536 GCA_035550195.1 Nannocystaceae bacterium | reverse complement strand
GGTGTCGCGCCCGAGCGCGCGCGGTGGATCGCAGTCGGCGGCGGTGCGGTGCCCGAGGCGATCCAGGTGCAGATCGAACAGGACATCGCGCTCGCGATCGACGTGCTCGCGGGTGACGGCATCGTGTTGTTCGGCGCGGGTGCGGGTGCGCAAGTCGTGCAGGTCGAGAACGATGCGCCGGAGCGCGACCCGATCGGTGCTGCGCTCGCGGATCTGTTCGCGCCGCGGGGTGGTCGCAACGCGCGCTACCGTGCGCCGCAGATCGCCATCGACGGGCCGGCCACGGCGGCGCGCGTGCTCGACACGATCGCGCGCGCGGCCCAGCGCGAGGGCGATCCGTTGCTGGTGTTCGTCGCGGGTCACGGCGAGATCGGCGAGCACGCGCGCAACAACACGATCTCGCTGTGGCAGAGCTCGGTGATCACGGTGGAGGAGCTCGCGAGCACGCTCGATGCGGCGAAGCGAACGACGCGGGTCGTGGCGACGACGTGCTTCTCCGGTGGGTTCGCGGAGCTGGCATTCGGCGGTGCGAGCGAGGAGAGCGACGCCGCCCCGACGTTGCGCTGCGGTTTGTTCGCGTCGCCGTGGGATCTCGAGGCGGCCGGTTGCGATCCGAATCCCGATCGTGCGGCGCAGGAAGGCTACGCGCTGCACTTTCTCGCGGCATTGCGCGGCCAAGATCGTGCGGGCACGGCGATCAGCGGCTTGGATCTCGACGGCGACGGCGCGATCGGCTTGCTGGATGCACACACGCGCGTCGTGATCGCGTCGGCCGGCCCCGACGTGCCGACGACGACTTCGGAGCGATGGCTGCGCGCACGCGCGCCGGCCCATGGGCACGAGCGCGACGCCGACGTGCCGGAGGACGACGCGGTCATCGCTGCGCTCGGCAAACAGCTCGGGCTCGCCGGTCATGAAGTCGAAGCGCGCGATCGACTGGCGGCGATCGAGCGCCGCATCGCTACCGAAGACGCTGCGCTCGCGCAGGCTCAGCAGGCGCAGGACGCCGCGTTTCGCATCGCCGCCGCGGAGCTGCTGGCGAAGTGGCCGGTGCTCGACGACCCGTGGCACCCCGAGTTCTCCGCGGTGTTCCGGCGCGATCGCGAAGCGATCGGCAAGCAGCTCGAGGGCTCGTCGTCGTATGCGGAGTATCTCGCGGCGCAGGGCGAGCTCGCGAAGATCGAGACGCGGCTCGCCGATCTCGCGGTCGAGGCCGCGCCGTTCGAACGCCTCGTCCGCGCGCTGGACAATCGCACGCTCGCGCGCCGCCTCACCGCCGCGGGCGGTCCGGCGCTCGCCACCTGGCAGCGTCTGCGATCCTGCGAGCGCCTGCCACCGTGATGCGTGGCTGCTACGCTCTCGTCCACAGTGGCGCTCGCGTGGTGGATCGTCGTCGGTGCTGCGTTGCAGAGCAGCGACGTGCGATGGGTGGCGCCCGCCGAGTGTCCGGACGTGGCGGAGGTGCAGGCGCTGGTCGATCGTCGCATCGGTCGGCCACTGGCCGAGGGTGAGCTCGCGATCGATGGGCGCGTCGAAGCCGATGGCGACGCGTATCGCCTCGAGCTCGTGCTCGCGCGCGACGGCGCGCAGCAATCGCGGGTGATCGAAGCGACCGAGTGTGGCGCGCTCGCGCGCGTCACTGCGCTCGTCGCCGGGCTCGCGGTCGATGCGGTCGCGATCGCAGAGCAGGAGCGCGCGGTGCTCGTGCCGGCACCGGTCGCCACCGCGCCGCAGACCGCGGAGCCACGCGCGCCCACGCGTGCGCACGATAGCGTCGCGGTGGTGTCGAACGATCGCGTGCGGAGCCCCGCACCGCGTCGTCCCCAGCTGCAGCTGTTGCTCGCGATCGTCGGTGGGATCGAGCGCGGCGCGATGCCGAGTGTCACCGGCGGCATCGATGTGGCGATCGGTGTGCGTGCGCGTGGCTTTCGCGTCGAGCTCGCGGGCACGTGGCTCGGCCCGCGACGACGCGAGATCACCGGCGCGGCGGTGAACGTGCAGCTCGGTACCGTCGCGGTGCGTGGATGTCCCGAGCTCGCGCTCGCGCGCGTGAGCGTGCCGCTGTGCGTCGGCGTCGAAGTCGGAGCGATGCGCGGCGCGGGCGAGCTCGCGCGCTTTGCGAGCACCGAGCACGGACTGTGGGTCGCGCCGACCATCGGCACCGGCGTGCGGGTCGGGCGCGGGCGCGTGGCCTTCGTCGGGCGCGGGGAAGTTGCGATCGCGGCGCAACGGCCGGCATTCGACGTGGACGGCACGACGCGGCCGATCGGCGTGTTCCTGCCCGCCCCCGTCTCGGCGCGACTGTGGCTCGGTGTCGAATTCCGACTTCCGCGGTGACGGAAGCACGCGATGATGGAGAAACACCCGGGTCGGCGTGGACGACGAGCGCATCGCGCGGTTCGAGCGGCTCTACCGCGAGCACTTCGAGTTCGTGTGGGCGAGCGCGCGCGCGATGGCCACGCCGGACGCGATGGTGCCCGACGTCGTGCAGGAGGTGTTCCTCACCGCGTACCGGCGGATCGATGCGATCGATCCGTCGCTCGGGCCCCGCGGTTGGTTGTACGGCGTGACGCGGCGCGTGGTGTTCCGGGTGCGCCGCACCGCCGCGCGCACGGCCAGGCGCGAAGCCGCGTTGCGCCGCGTGCCCGAGGTGCGCGAAGAATCGCGCGGTGATGCATCGCTGGATCTCGCGCGATTGCTCGACGCGCTCGACGAGCCGCAGCGCGAGGTGTTCGTCATGGCGGATCTGCTCGGCATGAGCGGACCCGAGATGGCGGAGCGCGTCGGCGTGCCGCTCGACACGGTGTACTCGCGACTGCGCCTCGCGCGAGGTCGGCTGCAACGCGTCGCGCGTGCGGAGGTGGTGGATGCGGCGATCCGCGAAGGCCGACGCCCGCCGGACACGCTGCAGCTGCGACGCACGTGGGCAGCGTTGGTGATCGCGTTGCCGCGTGGCACGGGTGTGCTCGCGGCGATCGGCTTCGGCAAGCTCGCGGCGGTCGGCGTGGGTGCGGCGACGGTCGTCGCGATCGCGCTCGCGCGAGATCCCGCGCCGCCGCCACCCCCCGTCGCACCGCCGATCGTCACGGCGAGCACCGAGCCGTCCGCAGCGCGACCGATCGCCGCGACGCCGCCGATCGTGCAGCGGGTCGGATCCGTCCCGACGATCGCGAGCGATCCGCCGGCGCACGCGCGAACCGAGCCGCGCGTGCGCGAACCGAAGCGCGACGCGCCGACGGATCCCGACGCCGAGCTCGCGTTGCTCGAGCGCGCACGCGCGCAGCTCGATGCGGGCGCGCCGTCGGCTGCACTGCGATTGCTCGACGACGCGAGCGGCACGCAGCTCGACGACGCGCGCGGGGCCCTTCGCGTGCAGGCGCTCTGTGCCCTCGACCGCGCCGACGAAGCCGAGCGCGCGGCGCAGCAGCTGCGCGCAGCCCATCCGAGCTCGCTCGTCGCGAAGGCCGCTGGTTGTCGACGCGGTGACGGATCCTGAGCCGGCCGGAGAAACGGACGACGATGAAGCGTTGCGCACTCCTGATCCTGCTCGTCACCGGCTGCGTCGATCACAAGTCGATCGGCCAGAGCCCGCTCGAAGAGAGCGCCGACTCGTCGTCGTCGAGCGCGGACGCCGAAGACACCGCCGCCGATCACACCACGATGCCGACCAGCGGCCCGCCCGCGACCACGGGCGAGACCAGCGAGATCTGCGAAGTCGGCGACGTGGAGCTCGAGCTCGAGCACACCTCGGCATGCGGTGACCTCTCGTGGGTCGGCAACTCGACGTCGCAAGCGCTCGTCGACGGTCCACCGGCCGTGACGATCTCGATCCGCGTGCCATCGATGATCGGCCAACCTTTCGGCCCCGAAGGCACGTACGACGTGACCTACACGCTGCCCGATCCCGCGGTGGAAGTTCGCGCGCTCTTGCTCGCGGCGCAGGACGAGACCGAATGCAATCCCGAAGGCGACTACGACGCGGTCGCGTACGACTTGCACGCCGTCTCGGGCACGCTCGAGGTCTCGTTGATCGACCGCACCACCGTCGGCTGCTTTTTCACGTGCGCCGACGCCTACGCGCGCCTGCAGAACGTCCGCTTCCACGCCGACGAGTGCGAAGCGGATGCGCCGGGCGTGCGCTTCGACTCGCTCGAGCTGTGGGGCGACGTCTTGGACGAGTGAAGCGTGCTACGAATAGCGCGTGACGTTGCCGTTCGAGCCGCCGCTCGCGCCCATGCTCGCGAAGCTCGCGAACGAGCTACCTGCCGGTGACGGGTGGTTGTTCGAGCCGAAGTGGGATGGGTTCCGCGCGATCATCTTCCGAGACGGCGACGAGGTGAAGATCCAGAGCCGCGAGCTGCGACCACTCGAGCGTTACTTCCCCGATCTGCTCGCGCCGCTCGCCGCCAACCTGCCCGATCGTTGCGTCGTCGACGGCGAGATCGTCATCGTCGGTCCGCAGGGCCTCGACTTCGACGCGCTGCAGCTGCGTTTGCATCCCGCCGCGTCGCGGGTCGAGATGCTCGCGCAGAAGCA
>DASZPU010000203.1:0-12914 GCA_035550195.1 Nannocystaceae bacterium | reverse complement strand
GATGGCTGCGGTGCCGCGCGCATCTACCCGCCCGCCGAAGGCGAGCACATGGCGGGCATCGGCCAGGTGCTCGGGCTGCGCAGCGTCGAAGACACGCCGCGGCTCACCATTCGCTACTGCATCGACGTGGGGCCGAGCTTCCCGACGCTGTCGTCGGGTGCGAAGCCGATCATCTTGTGGCGCGCCGATCCTTCGACCGACGTGCAAGGGCACGACGATGCAGTGGGCGCGCGACCGATGGTGATCAGTCGCGACGATCCCGAGGGTCGCGGCATCGCGTACGGCATGTGCGACGGCACCGTGTGCACGTACGTCGGCGGCGATTTCTGGCCCGACGGCAGCGACACGTGGCTCCTCGATGGCACGCGGTGGAGCTGCCTCGAGTTCGACTTCGATCTCGCCAACGATCGGATGGATCTGTACGTCACGACCGACGACGGCGAGCTCTACGACACGCCGTACCTGAGCGCGGTCTTCCGCGACGATCTGTCGGGACCCGGCGGAGTGTTCACCGCGATCGACACCGTCGGTGGCTACTTCGCGCAGAGCATGTCGGACCCCGACAACTACTACGACATCGATGCGCTGGTGATCGACACCGAGCACATCGGTCCGCCCGCGGGCTTCGGGCGGTGACCGCGTCAGCGCGCGCCGATGAGGTCGAGCAGTCGCGCGACGGCGACTCGATCGGTGCCGCTCGTGCGCGCCAGACACTCGCGCAAGAACGGCACGTAGCCCGGCAAGCTGCGCACCCAGTCGGTCGACACGGCGCCCGTGCCCGATCGCTCGACGAAGCAGAGCAGCTGGCCGGTGGGCCCGAGCGCGAGCGTGCACTTGCCCAGCCAGGTCGCGCGCACGGCCGCGAGCACGCCACCGGACTCGTCCCACGCATCGTCACACACGATCGCAGCGCGCTTCGGAAGTCGCGCGACGATCGCGTTCGCGGCGGTGCACGTCGACTCGAAGAGATCGCCGTCGAGATGGGCGAGGCCGTAGGTGCCGTCCAGTACCGTGCTGGCCGCATCGAACGACAACGCATGCACCCGCACGACGTCACCGAGGCCGAGCGATGCCAGCCATCGTCGAACTTCGTCTTCGTCGGTCGCGAACAAGCCCTCGTCGTACGCGCGGTCGTAGGCGCGGTTCGGGCGCGGTAGTCCGCGAAACGTGTCGATCGCGACGACGCGTCGCGTGGGCGATCGCAGCGAGCACAGCAATCCCAGGAACGCCGTCGAGCCCCCCGCACCCACGCCGAGCTCCACCACGTCGCCCAGCGTGTACTGCGAATGGAGCGCGCTGATCGAGAGCGCGCGAAAGATGTCGATCAGGATGCGCGGTTGGACGCGGCGCCACAGGCTCAGCTCGAGCTGCCAGGACGCGCCCCACTCGGAGTCGCCGAGCCAGCTCGCGCCCCACTCCTGCGCACACGGATTCGTCACGACATACGCAGCCGCGAGGGCGTCCCATGCGTCTTCGTCGTCGAGCGCGATCATCGATCGTTTGCTTCGACCAGGTCAGCACGGCGCGCGCAGGCTCGCGCGCAGCGTCCGAACGGCCGCGCTCTGCGTCGGCTCGGCCATCGCGCGCACGAGCAGCGCTGGATCGCACGCCGGCAACACCTCGCTGCGTTCGATCGCCTCGTAGGTTTCTCCGCGCAATGCGAAGAAGCGCAGCGCGCCGCGCTCGTAGTACCAGACCTCGCGCACGCCGAGCTTGCGATAGACCTCGAGCTTGTCGATCCCCCCGGAGGTCCACACGACCTCGATCGCGATGTCGGGGCGATCGACGTCGTCCTCGATCGTGCGACCGACCGCACAGCATTCGTCGGGCTCGGCACCGCGCTCATTCTCGCGACTCTCGAGCGTCCACGACCCGTAGCCCTCGAGCTCGATCCCGACTTCCTCGGCCCATGCTTCGAGCAAGCGCGCCAACCGTGTCTTGTCGCTCTCGTGGTACTTCGAAGGCGCCATCATCTCGAGGAGTCCGTTCAAGTACGTCATGCGCGGGACGCTGGCCTCGCCACGCAGCGCGAGCAAGCGCTGGTACTCGTCCCACGGCACATTGCGCAGGTACACGAAGTGATCGACCGTGTCGGGGTCCGGCGGCAGTGGCAGCGCGACGCCCATGCGATTCCAGCGTAGCACGTCCGGTGCGCAGCCGTCGGCTTGGAGGTCGCTTCGCCACGCCGTCTGTGGCGAGAGATGATCAGGCCACTGCCGTGGCCTCGGCAACCAGCGCTGCGTTCGGTCCGTCGGCGGTTCGCGCTCGGAGCTCGGCGCGAGTCGCTGCCGACATGTCTCGAACGAGCTCCTTCACGCGCGCCGCGACCTCGGCTTTGCAGCGCCGCGTGAACGTCGAGAGCGCCGTCGTGATCTGCACATCGCGATCTTCGGGCTCGAGCAGATCGGCGTACGTCCAGAATCCGCGCGCGTTGTGGGCCACGGGCTCCATGCGCGAGACGATCGCGGAGCGCCGCGCCGGGGCGAGGCGCATGACGAGCCGACGACCGTGCGGCGAATAGAGCGGGAGCGCGTCGACGAGCGCATCGTCGCACTCGGCTGCGAGCTCTCCCCCGCGCTCCACCAGCATCGTCGCGAGCAACACGACGAGCGCACCATTCGGGTGCTCCCGTTCCGCTTCTGCGCGGATCGTCTTCGCGATCATCGCATCGTCGACCGCCGCGAGCACGGGCACCAGCGCTTCGAACAGGCTCGCGGTGTCCTCGTCTTCCTGCGCGGGCGTGATGTCGCGCGGGAACGGCCAGCGTCGCAGCAGCTGATAGGCGTTCTCCACCGCGAGGCGCGCGAGCTCGATCCTCGCGGCCGCATCGAGGTCGTTCGCGGCGCGCGACCATTCGGTCGACGACACTTTCCCCATGAGGCACAGCCGCAGCCAGAGCCACAGCGGACGCTCGTCGACGACGCGCTCGAGCGGGCCGGGCTCGACGAGCCCGACGTAGCGCAGGAGATACCGCGGGTCTTCGGCCTCGACCGTCATCGCGCCGGCTTCCATGACGCGATCGGAAAGGTCGCCGGCGTTGATCAGCACGGCCGCGGGAAGCTTCGCGAGCTCTTCGAGCAGCGCGCGCTGCTCCGCGCTCCACTCGGAGAACGCGCGCGGCCGCTCCGCGGGCGTGGTGTCGAACAAGGCATCGACGCACGCCCACACGAAGAGCGTGAACGTCTCCTTCGCGGCCCACTCCTCGTCGCTCGGGAGCGTCAGCGGTTGCGTGAGGTCGCGCTCCGCGATCGCGGGTAGGTTGCGCGCGAACGCAGCACGGATCGCCTCCGCCGTGCGCACGTCTGCTTCGACATCGGGTCGCGAACGCTTCGTCTTGGCGCGCCGAGTGGCCACCGGCCCAGACTAGCGCACCCAGACGTCGTCGAGCACGACCGCGCCGCCGCCGTCGTCGTCTTGGACGTGCAGTCGGATCGTGCGGGCTTGGTCGGTCGACCACGTGGTCTCGTGCAACACGGCGCGATCGTTCGGCAGCGGGAGCGTGGCGAGCACCTGATCGGCGTCGTCGCGGATCGTCACCGCGGACTTGTCGAGCTTGCCGAGCGCACCGATCATGACGCGCAGCGTCTGCCCCTCGGCAAGCGCGATCGGGCCGACGATCGCGGTGCCCTTCTCTTCGACGCGGCCCTGCGGGCCTGCGCTGGACAGCCAGAGCTCGCCGCCATAGCCCGCGGGCTGCGGCAGATCGCCGGTGAAGCCGGAGACCGGTCGGCGACCGAAGCCGCCGTGGGCCTCGACCCCTTGCAGCGTTCCGTCTTCGAAGTCGACGATGACGTGCACGCCTGCGGGAATCGTGTCGCCGGCGATCGGCACCATCAGGATCTGATCGGCGACGTACGGCGTGACCATGCCGGCCTCCGACATCCAACCCGACATCGGGCGCACGCGCGCATCGCCTTGGCGGCGCTCCACGATCTTGTAGCGACCACGCAGCGCCGGTCGCATCCACGCCGGCGGCTCGCCTTCGAGACGGATCTCGTCGAGCGCCACGCTCTTGATGCGCGCCGCGATCGCTTGCTCGATGGCCTTGCGATCATCGGGCGCGACGTCGGTGATGCCCATGCTGCCGACGTGTCCACTGCTCCCGGCGATCACCGACCACCACGGACGCTGCAGCGCGAGCACCTCGTGGCGACTCTGCTCGAGCTCGTCGCGCAGCTCCTGTGCGCGCGCCGTCTGCTCGGCGCCGGGGATCGTGCGCGCGAGGTCCTGCCACGCATAGCTCTCGCCGATCGCCGCGAGGCCGCGGTTCTGGATCGGCTGGTACATCGGCTCGACCAGCAGCGAGAAGAGCAGCTGCGCGCACACCAGCGCGAGCGCGACCGCTTCGGCGCGCCCGCCCTGCGGCAGCGCGACCGCGAGCCACAGCGCACCGAAGCAGACGCCGGGCATGAACGCGTTGGGCTCGGCCCACTGCGTGCTGTAGCCCAGCGCGCTCACCAGTGCCGACGCGATCGCGACGAGCCCCCAATACAAGAGGCCACGATGGGCGGACAAGCGCGCCGCGAGTCGCCGCTCGCGATCGCGATCGATCCGTTTCTCGCGCGACAGCCACGGTCGCACGAACCGCGCGAGCAGCCACAGCGCGAGCGCGGTGAGCAGCGGAGCCGCGTGCACGAACATGCCCCAGGTCTTCCGCCAGAAACGCTCGTCGTTGAACGCGTGCGCTTGATGCAGCTCGAAGACGTAGCGCCACAGCCAGCCGTCGGTGCGCGCGTTGCCCAGCAGCATGCCGCCGCCGTCGATCACCGCGATGACGCCCGCGTAGATCCACAGCTGACGCGGCGCGACCAGCAGCGCTCCGATGCCGCTCGCGATCACGAGGATGGCCGCGGTCTGCTTGGTCCAGAACGCGAGCGCCATCAACACGCCGGCGAGCGCGGCCTTCTTCGTGTCGCCCCACGACTCGCGCAAGAGTACGAGCGCCCAGAGTGCGAGCGCGAGGAAGAGCGTGTCGGGACGTGCGAGATCGATCCAGCGAAACGCGAACACGTAGCCGGAGCACCACAGTCCGACTGCGAGCGCGCGATGAGCCGTGGGCTTGCCTTCGCGACCGACCGCGCGCCACAGCGCGACACCGATCGCGGCCCAGGCTGCGATGCTCACGATGCGACCGAGCGCGAAGTCCAGCGGGAACACCCAGCCGAGCACGCCGAGCGTGATCGCGTAGCCGGGCGTATAGAGGAACGGCACGAACTCCGCCGACGGCGGGGGATAGATCGGCTCGCCGTGCTGGAAGCGCCAGGCTTGGTGGAGGATGCCGCCTTCCATCCACTCGAGCTCGAGCGGAAATCCGATGCGCAGTGCGAACACGATCGCGAGCGCGAGCACCCACGCGATCGACAGTGCGATCGCGGTGCGCCCGAGCCACACGAGCGTGCGCTGCTCAGCCATCGCTCGCGCCCCCGAATGGTCCGACGATGCGATCGCGTGGACGTCTGCAGCAGTACACGCCGGGATCGAAGGTGCCGCCGCCGGGCGCGACCGCAGTGCCGGGCCCCGGCGCGACGCAGGCCCAGGTGTAGCCGGTGCGGAACGGCGCACGCGCGTCGGCTTCGCGCGGTGGCGCAGCGCCGCGGAAGCCGACGTGGCACAGCAGATCCGGATCGCGCGAGCGGATGTAGTCGGGCGTCGCGAACAGCTGATGACCCGGCCGTGCGTTGCGACCATCGCGGGGCACCGCATCGGGATCGCTCGCGATGAACGGATCGACCAGCCCGAATGCATCGATCGTCGGCAAGCCCGACGCATACGGCACTGCACCTGCCGCACCGACGGTGATGAGCGTGTCTTCGGGCAAGTGCGCGCGCATCCACGTGCCCGCGGCGCGACCGACCTCGGCGAAGCGCGCCATCGTGGTCACGCCTTCCCACTTGCCGTCGAGCCAGCCTTCGCTCTTCGCACGATCGGCGGCGAAGCGACGATCGGCCTGCCAGCCCAGCGCGCCCGCGAGCAGGATCAGCGCGGCGATCGGTGCGTGCACGAGCCACGCGTGCGCGGGGAATCGGCGCGCGAGCGTCTCGGCGGCGATGCCCGTGCACACGCCGATGACCACCGCGAGCATCGCAGTCGCGGGCAACAAGAGCCGCGAGTACGCCATGAAGTCACCGCCGACCGACCACGCGTACGCGACCGTCGCGGCGATCGCCACGAGCAGCGGCAGCACGCGCAGGCGCACGAACACGAGCAGCGGGGCGAGCCAGGGCAGGAACATCGCAGTGCTCCATGCTTTCACGTACGCAACGCCCCAGCTCTCGCGCAAGGCGGCACCGTGCGCCTTGACGGCCCACGTGTTGGGCAGCCACGTCCCGTAGTAGGCGCGTCGCCACAGGAGGTGGCCCAACACCGGAACGATCAGCCACGCGGAGGCGACGACCCACGATTTCACGCGCGCGCGATCGATGGATCCGACCCGCGCTTGCACGGCGAGCCACGCGATGCCCCACGCACCGATCGGCACCACCGTGTCGGGGCGCGTGAGCACGGCGAGCCCTGCGAGCGCCATCGCGAGGCGCGGGCGCTCGCGCTCCCAGGCGTACATCGCCGCGAGCACGAGCGCGGCTGCGGCCGACGTCTCGAGGCCGCTCGACGCCCACACCACCGACTCGGGGCTCGCAGCCAACAAGGCCGCGGTGGGCAGCACCGCGAAGGTCACGGTGGATCGCTGCCCGACCAGCACGCGCACGAGCCCGCACGCGATCAGCAAGAGCAGCGCCCACGCGACGAAGCCGAGCGCGATCGCCCCGCGCTCCGGCGAGATGCCGAGCTTGGCGCCGAGCGCCAGCGCCACCACCCACAGAAAATTCGTATAGCCCTCGACGCGCTCGAGCGGCGCGACGTTGAACGCGAGCTCGCCCGCGTGCGCGAGGTTCACGGCATAGCGAAACGAGATGTACGCGTCGTCGCAGACGAACGTCCAGCGGGCGGCGTGCACGAGCCCGATGACCAAGAGCGCCACCGTGGCGAGCGCCGCCCAGTGGGGGCGAAACCACTGCCGGAGCATGGCTGCCGTCCGTTCGATATCCGCATGTTAGCGCGGCGCGTGGTACAACGGTCGTGGGCGTGCGGCTGTTCATACAGATACCGTGCCTGAACGAGCGACAGTGGCTGGCGCAGACGTTCGCCGACCTGCCGCGCTCGATCCCCGGCGTCACTTCGATCGAGGTGCTCGTCATCGACGACGGCAGCACCGACGGCACCGACGAGCTGGCGCGCGAGCTGGGCGTACACCACATCGTGCGCTTCCCCAGGAATCGCGGGCTCGCGGCGGCGCACATGGCAGGGCTCGACGCGTGCCTGCGACTCGGCGCCGACATCATCGTCAACACCGACGCCGACAACCAGTACCGCGGTAGCGACATCGCGAAGCTGGTGATGCCGATCCTCGAAGGTCGCGCCGACATGGTCATCGGCGATCGCAAGACCGACACCATCGCGCACTTCGGCTTCGTCAAGCGTGTGCTGCAACGCTGGGGCTCGCGCGTCGTGCGACGTGCATCGGGCACCGAGGTCGCGGATTCCACGAGCGGCTTCCGAGCGCTGTCGCGCAACGCGGCCTACGGGCTCTTCGTGCACAACCGCTTCAGCTACACGCTCGAGACCATCATCCAGGCCGGCAACCTCGGGCTCACGCTCGTCAACGTTCCGATCGAGACCAACCCGAAGGCCCGCGAGTCGCGACTGTTTCGCTCGATCCCCGAGTACGTGCGGCGCAACGGCGCGGTGATCCTGCGCGCGTACAACCTCTACTGGCCGGTGCAGACCTTCGGCTTCCTCGCGGTCGCGCTGTTCCTCTTCGGCGCGGGCTTGGGTGCGCGCTTCCTGTGGTACTTCGTGCAGGACCCCGACTACAGCGGCCACATCCAGTCGCTGCTCGTCGGCGTCGGCGCGGTGGTGCTCTCGCTGGTGGTCGCGTTGATGGCTCTGCTCGGTGATCTCATGGCGACCAATCGGCGGCTCACCGAGGAAGTGTTGGTGCGCGTGCGCAGGCTCGATGCGCAGCTCGCCGCGCGCGGTGAGGTCACGCGCGAAGGCATCGAGAGCACCGGCAGCACGCCGTGGGCCGCGACCACGGAGCTCGCGGTCGTGGCGGAGAAGAAGGCCACGTGAGCAGCGAGCCCCACACCGGTGCCGCCGACGGCAACGTCGTCGGCAACTACTACGACAAGTACGGCACGAAGAACCCGATCGCGCGCGCGTTGATGCGCGGCTTCCTCGGCAACGTGGCCGAGCTCTACGCGTCGGTGCGGGCGAAGAGCGTGCTCGAGGTGGGCTGCGGTGAAGGCCACCTCGCGCAGCATCTCTTGCACAGCGCACCGCGTCCGCAGCGCTTCGTCGCGAGCGACATCGAGGTCGATCACCTGTCGCCCGCGATCGATCGCAGCATCGAAGTCGTGCAGGCCTCGATCTACGAGCTGCCGTTCGCCACCGACAGCTTCGAGCTCGTGGTCTGCTGCGAGGTGCTCGAGCACCTCGACGACCCCGCGGCGGGGCTCGCCGAGCTCGCGCGCGTGGCCGCGCGACGCGTGCTCATCAGCACGCCGTGGGATCCGGTGTGGCGTGCGCTCAACATGGCGCGCGGTCGCTATCTCACCGCGCTCGGCAACACTCCGGGGCACATCCAGCACTTCACTCGGCGGGGGCTCGAGAAGCTCGCGCGCACGCAGCTGCGCGTGCTCGAGCGCCGCACGCCGTTGCCGTGGACGGTCCTGCTCGGTGAGCCGCTCCGCTGACGCATCGACGCGCGCGCGCTGGCTCGCGTTCGCAGCGGTGACGTTGCTCGGCCTGTGGATCCTCTGGCCCGTGCCGCTCGGGCACATGCCGCTGTCGAAGGACCACACCGTGCACCTCACGCGCACGTGGGCATGGGCGCAGACGCTGGCGAGCGGATCGCCACGCGGGTGGAGCGAGCTGTGGTTCTTCGGCATGCCGATCGGCGAGCTGTATCCCGTGCTCGGCGATGCGCTGGTGATCGCGGTGCGCGTGCTCTCGTTCGGCTTGCTCGACTGGCACCAGGCGTACGCGCTCGGCTTCACGATCGTGTTCGTCTCGCAGGGCTGGGCGATGCTGCGAATCGGGCGCGTGTGCAAGCTCGGCGAGCTGCCCGGGCTGGTCGCCGCGGTGCTGCTGCTGTGCGACGTCGGGGCCTATCGCGAAGGCGGATGGATCTACGGCGTCGACTACGGCGTGTGGCCGCAGACGCTGGCCAACACGCTCACGTGGCTCGGCCTCGCGGAGATCGTGCGCGCGCTCGACGAGACCGACCCGCGCCGACGTGCGCGCGCGCTCGTGCTCGCCGCGCTCGCGATCTGCGGTGCGCTGCTCTCCCATCCGATCACGTTGCCGGTGCTCGCGCTGTGCAGCCCGCTCGTGTTGCTCGTGCTCGGCCTGCGTCCGCGCGCACGCTTCGGCGACACCGCGTGGACCTTCGCGATCGCGATGACGCTCGGGGGTCTGCTCGCCGCGTGGTGGGTGCTGCCGATGACGTCGATGCGCGGCTGGATGGTCAGCTACGGATGGCTGTGGCAGTCGCTCGATTGGATGGTCGCACAGGGTCTGCGCGGCCATCTCGATCAAGGCATGCCGATCGCGATCTCGGTGCTGGTCGCGATCGGGCTCGTGGTCGTCGCGATCGCCGGCACCGCACCCGCGCGATTGTTCGCGGCCTGCGGCGTGCTGCTCTGGGTGTGGACCGCGGAGGATTCGCTGTGGCGCTTGCGGCTCGATCTCTTCGATGCCGGCTTCGCGCAGCTGCAGTGGCAGCGCTTCCTCATCGCGGCGAAGCCCGGGCTGTTGCTCGCGGCCGGGTGTGCGCTGGGACTCCTCGTGCGTGAGGCCCGAAGCCGCAGCCGCGTGGTCGGCATTCCGCTCGCAGTGATCGCGCTCGGGCTCCTCGGTTGGGGCGCGCGCGATCAAGTCAACGCGATGCGCAGCGCGAAGGTCGGCGCGCCGCAGGTCGTCCGCGATCCCGACGACGCGTCGCTCGATGCCGACTATCTCGCGCTCGCGCAGCACCTGCGCATGCTGGCCGCAGCGGACCGCGAGTCGCGCTGGCGCGTCACCGTGGTCGCCCCACGCAATCTGCATTGGTTCATGGATCTGCCGGTGCTCACCGGCGTCGGCCTCTACAAGGCCGGCTTCACGCCCGGCGACAACTTCGTGCACAAGCCCGAGGCCGACACGCCGGCGCTGCTGGATCGGCTCGGCGTGCGCTACGTGGTGACGCGTGGCCGCGCGCGCGTAGCCAATGCGACGCCGGTCGCAGAGTTCGGCGCGCTGCAGCTGTGGGAACGCAAGAGCTGGCAGCCGCGTGCGTCCGCGACGATCGTCGGTGACGCGACGCTCGAGATCCTGCACGATGCACCGGGCGAAGGCGTCGTCGAGCTACGCGTCGACGGTGCGGTCGAAGGCGACGAGCTCGTGTTCGACATCGCCGGTTATCCGCGTTGGTCGCTCACCCACGACGGCGCCCCGATCGAGTGGATCGAGGTTCCCGCGATCGGCGACGGCGTCTACGCCACTCGAGCCGAGCGCAGAAGTGGTGCGCTGCGCGGGGGCAAGGCCGACGGCGACGACGGCACCGAGCCCACGCTCGTCGCCGCACCCGCTCGAGACGGGGTGTGGCGGCTCGAGTATCGCGCGTGGCGTGCTCGCGACGTGCTCGCACTGCTGTGCTCGCTCGCCGCGGCGCTCGCATGCCTCGCGTTGTGGCGAGACGTCCGCGGCTGCGCCGGCGCGCTCGATCGCATGCGTGCACGCCTCGCACCGCGTCTGCGGCCGTGGATGCTGGTCGCGCTGCTCGCCGTCGCGGCGGTTTTCTACGTCGTGCGTGTGCGCAGCGGGCTCGCGCGCGAGCACGACCGCGCGGTCGGCTGGCTCGCACGCGGCGAGGTCGTCCGCGCCGCGCATCTGAAACCCGGCCCGCTCAAGACCGACATGCTGGTGTATCCCGCGATCAAGGTCGATCGTCGTCACCGCGATCCCGCGGTGCTCGAGCTCGCCGACGTGCCGCTCGGCCCACGGCTGACGGGGTGGTTGGCGCTCGACGACGACGCCGCGAAGTCGCGGCGCGACGGTAAACATCGCGTGAGCATCCAGGCGCGCAGCGACGGCGGCGACTGGGTGGCGCTCTTCGACGATGCGGTCGCCCACCGTCCGGGTCGTCGCTTCCTCGAGCTCGACACGTCGGCACTCGCGGGCAATCGCGTCGATCTGCGCGTCACGATCACCAGCGAAGGGCAAGCACCGCCCGAGCTCGGCTTCGACCTCGAGCTCGGCGCGGCGGAACCGTGACGCGTTACTTGCTGATCTTCGCGGTCAGCTTGAACTCGTAGACCGCTTGGCTCGTCCCCGCGGCGCGCCACAGGATGGTGTCGTTCGCACCGACGTTGGCCCACGGGCCGTAGTCGACGCCGTTGGGCCAGAACTGGTTCTCCAACGTCATCACCGCGAGCCGCGACTCGTAGGGCATCTGCTCGGAGTCGACGAACTCGTTGCTCACCGTACCGATGCCCGAGATCGAGGTCTCCGAGAACGTGATCCAGCTGCTCTTGATGTAGCCGCACTGGTTCTCGAGCTGCACGCCCACCACACCGATGTAGTCGTGGTGCTCGGTGTTGGGGATGAACGCACCGCTCGCACCGGCGATCGTCGCGGCTGCGGCAGCGACCGCCGCACCATACGACGTGTTGCTCGCCGACGCCGCGGTGACGACCGCGAGCATCGCGTCGATCAGACCTTGCTTGATGTTGTCGAGATCCGAGTTGTCCTGCTCCATCGCGGTGAGCGACACCGCGACCTTGTCACCGTGCTTCATCGTGCCGACGTAGAAGGTCGGCTTCGGGGCCTTCTTGCCGTCCTTGTTCGTCCAGTCGTTCGGCCCGACGACCGCGTACTTCTTGGCCTCGTAGTAGTCGTCGTATCCGGGCAATCGCAGGAACTGCGACAGCGAGTCGTTCTTGCGCGAGCGAACCACGAGGTAGAGCTCGTCGCGATCGCCGTCGCCGGTGGTGCTCGAGGTGTTGCCGACCGCCATCTCCGGCAGCGACAGCGTCACCTTGCGCGCGTAGTTGTCCGGCGCCGTGCCGCATGCGTACGGATTGCCCGGCGGCTTCTTCGGCTCGCCGGCCTTGCCCAGGTGCGTGAGCGTGGCCTGCGACGCGAACTGCACCGCCTTGTCACCGGCCTTCTTCTTCGCGGTCAGTCGCACGAAGTATCGCTGCGCGGTCGTGCCCGCGTTGATCTCGGGCAGGTATTGCGCGAGCTGGATCTTGAAGCTGCTCGTGGCGTGCTCGAGGCTCGACTCGGACAGCTGGCCCGACCCGATGAGCTGACCGCCGAGCTGGCCGTTGTCCTTATAGAGCTCCCAGCGCGCCCACTCGGTCTTGGTCTTCTCGATCCACCGCACGCACAGCGGCGACGGACGATCGTAGAACTCGAGCTTGCGGGTCCAGTTGGGAAACTCGGTCGCGCAGCCGGGATCGACCTCGAGCTTGCCGTTCTGGATGTGCTCGAAGTATGCCTTCGGCAGCCGCGTCTGCGGCTGCGAGCCGATGGTCGGTCGCTTCGGCGCGGCCTCGGCGACGCCGAGCACCGCGGGCTGCAGCGCGAGCAGACAGAGCGCGGTGGTCAGGACGCGTCGGGCCTTGGTGCGGCGCGCGGAGACCGCGAGCACGGAGGGAATCGAGGGCTGCGTGGGGAAACGACGTGACGTCATGCTGTCGAAACGCGGCCCGTTCGAGATGTGACGCCAGCAGGGCGCGGAAGAACGCGAAGCGTTCTTCCGGACCCTGCTAGCATCGTCGAAATGTCGGTCGAAGCCGATTTCTGCGCGGCAGGTCCGTGAGCGCGGCGCGACGCATCGCGATCGCAGTCGCGGGCCTCGCGGCGATCGAGTG
>DASZPU010000202.1:0-1643 GCA_035550195.1 Nannocystaceae bacterium | reverse complement strand
CGCACGCGCGCGCTCGCACAGCTCGTAGCCGGGGATGTCGGGCAGCGCGACGTCGACGACGAGCGCGTCCCACGGCGATGCCGAGAGCTTCGCGAGCGCCGACGTGCCGTCGTGCGCCATCGCGGCCGCGAAGCCCTCTTGCTCGAGCACGCGCGCGACCACGCGACACACACCGGGACGCTCGTGCGCGACGAGGACCTGCGGCCGTCTCATGCGCCGGCTCCTTGTCGACCCGCACCGGGATCGAGCAGCGCGTCGAGGCTGACCACGAAGATCATCTCGTCGCCGCGCCGACACACGCCGGAGAAGAACTCGGTGGGCACCCCACCCTCGCCGCCCGCACGCAGCAGCGACGGTGCCGGGCGCACCGCGTCGGCCGACACGCCGAGCTCGCCGATGATGCTGTCGACGCGCAGCCCCACGATGCGGCCGCGAACGCTGACGATGATCAGCTTGTTGAGCCGCACCAGCTCGGGATCGATCGGCACACCGAACCGCTTGCGCAGATCGATGACGGGGATGACGACGCCTCGCAGCTGGATCACGCCTTCGATGAGCGACGGTGCGTGCGGCACCGGGCGCACCGCATGCGGGCGCGCGTCGATCACCTCCTTGATGCGCATGATGTCGATCGCGTACGCGTCGCCGCCGACCCGGAAGCCCGCGAGCTTGAGCTCCAGACGATCTTCGCCCGCGCGCTCGGGGCTCGCCTGACGATCGCTGCTGCGACGACCTTCGCTCATGCGCGCCCTCGCTGCGGGGGGCCGACGCGCACGAAGTCGTCGGGATGCAGGAGCGTGGCGAGGTCGAGCACGATGAGGATCTCGCCGCCGAGCCGCGCGAGCGCGGCGATGAAGCCCGCACGCGTGCCCGCGAGCGCACCCGGCGGGGGCTCGAACGCCTCGGGCGCGATCGACAGCACGTCGTGCACCTCGTCGACCAGCAGGCCGTACGACTCGCCGCCGCTGCGCACGATGAGCACGCGCGAGGTGGGCCCCACCGCCCGCACCGGCAATCGCAATCGCTTCGCGAGATCGACGACCGGGATCACGACGCCGCGCACGTTGCCGATGCCGATCACGAAGTCGGTGGTGCGCGGCACCGGTGTGGTCGGCAGCGGCTTCGCGATCTCGGCGAGCTCCGCGATGGGCAGGCCGTAGAGCTCGCCGCCGGTGCGGAACGCGAGGCAGCGCCGCAGATCCTGGCGGACCTCGCGGGAGTAGCCGTGCTCGTAGTCTTCTTCGGTCGCGACGCTCTCGCCGCCGCGCGCGAGCGCGTCCCACAGATCTTCGGGATCACGCCCCATGGTGCATCTCCACGTTGGGCAGGAGCGCCGGCAGCTCGCGACCGACGACTTCTTCGACGAGCGCCGCGACGTCGAGCAGCAGCACGGTGCGACCACCACCGAGCTCGGTGGCACCCGCGATGCCGGGCACACGCCGCAGCGCGCTGCCCAGCGACTTGATGACGACGTCTTGTTGGCCGAGCAGCTCGTCGACCACGAGCCCGACGCGGTGCTGCGCGAGCCCGACGACGATCACGTAGATGCGCTCGGAGCTCGCGTGCGGGTTCGGCAGGCCGAACAGGCGCGCGAGCGGTGCGAGCGGCAGCGTCTTGCCGTGCAGCGTGACGACCTCGGCGCC
>DASZPU010000201.1:0-9329 GCA_035550195.1 Nannocystaceae bacterium | reverse complement strand
TGCCGCTCGCCGGTCTCGCATCGGTGTGGGCCGCGATCCTGCACGCGCGCCGACGCTTCTGGGCCGTGTCGCTCGCGCCCGCGTGCACGCCGATCGCGATCGTGCTCGCGCTCGTGCTCGGCGATGCCGACGTCGATCTGCTCGCGGCCGCGACCGTCGTCGGCGCGCTCGTCGAGACCATCGTGCTCGGCCTGCTGGTCGCACGCACCGGCCTGCTCGCGCCCGCGCGCGCGAGCCTGCGCGACCCCGATCTCCGCGAGGTGCTGCGCGGCTACGCACCGCTCGTCGCCGGTGCAGCGGTGCTCGGGCTCGTGCCGGTCTGCGATCGCGCGATCGCTGCGACGGTCGGCAACGGTGCGGTCGCGACGCTCGCGTACGCCGGTCGCCTGGTCGATCCGCTGCTCGCGACCGGAGCCACCGCGATCGGCACCGCGATGCTGCCCCACGCCGCACGCACGCTCGCGCTCGGCGGACGTCGCGAGCTGCGCGGCGTGTCGCTGAAGCTCGGCGCGCTCGTGCTCGCCGGCAGCGTGCCGCTCGTCGCCGTGCTCGTGCTGGCCTCGGAGTCGATCGTGCGCCTGCTGTTCGCCCGTGGCGCCTTCACCGACGCCGACGCGATCGCGGTCGCCGAGGTGCAGGCCGTGCTCGCGCTGCAGATCCCGATCTACCTGGTCGGCATGATCGCCGCGCGCGTGCTCGCGGCGTTCGGACGCATGCGCGTGCTGCTCGTCGGCAACCTCGCCGCGCTGGGCCTCACGCTGCTGCTCGACCTCACGCTGGTCGGCCCGCTCGGCGTCCGCGGCATCGCGGTCGCGACCGTGGTGATGCGCGCGCTCACGGTGGGCTGGTTGCTGGTCGCGTGCCTGCGCGCGCTGCATGCCCGTGCATCGGAGGGGCCACGATGAGACGCGGGCAGCGCGACGCGTGGTGGCGCATCTTCGTGGCCGAGCCGCTGGTCGCTCCGGCGCTACTCTTGTTCTTCTCCGCGCGCAGCTCGGCGATCTTCGGCGGCCCGGGCCACGCCGACATGCCGTGGCACCAAGCCTTCATCGGCTGGTACGACGCCGTGTTGCTGCTCGCACTCGTCGCGAGCGCGACGTTGCGTTGCTTCGCGCTCGATCGCGACACCGTCCGCGTCATCGCCGGCTTCGGCTTGTGTGTGATCGTCAGCTTCGCGCTTGGCGGCCCGGTGCCCGACATCCGCGCCGCGCTCGACGGCGTGGTGCACGTCATGCGCTTCGCCATCGGGTTCGGGATCGGCGTGTGGATCGTGCGCGTCCGCGACGAGCGTCAGGTCGACGCGCTCATCTGGTCCATCTTCGTGCTGCTGCTCGCCAGCGCGGTCTTCGTGTACGGCCAGCAGTTCAGCAGCAACCAGCGGCTCTACTTCTCGGGCATGACGATGGCGAGCTCGAGCCAGATCGCCGCGGTCGTCTGCGTGATGGCGCTCGTGCGTGGCTCGCGGTTCCGGCTCGCCGCCGCGGCGCTGTTCCTGTTGCTCACCTTCAGCCGCACGTCGATCGTCGTCACCGGGCTCTTGTGCACGCTCTACGTGCTGGTCGGACGCGGTCGCCAGGCCAACAACCGCCGCGTCGGCTTCGTGGTGCTCGCGATGACGGCCGCGGTCGCGCTCTGGTTCATCGCGCGCAGCCCGGTGTTCGCCGACGTGCTGCTCGATCGTTTCGACGAGCAATCGTTGGAGAGCCTCGGCCTGCGCCTGGACATCTGGGAGTTCGCCCGCCACGACCTGCTCTCCGGCGAGATCCCGGTGTTCGGGGTCGGCTTCGGCTGCACGCCCGGTCTGCTGGACGACGTCGAGCTGCGCACCGCCGAAGGCTGGACGCAGGCGACCCACTTCCACAGCATCCTCATCGAGTACGCGTTCGGGCTCGGCGTGCTCGCGATCTTTCCGGCACTGTGGATCGTGCGGCGCACGATCGTCGGGCTCGCGAACCGCTCCACCGGCGCGCTGCTCTTCCTGTTGTTCCTCGCCTGCCAGAGCGTCGACTTCTCCTTCTATCGCCCGAAGGAGGTGCTGTTCTGGTCGCTGGTGCTCGGCATCGCGGATGCGCAGACACGTCGACGGCGCACGCACGGAGGCTTCGTATGAGCGCGCCGCGCTTGTGTGTCGTGATCGGCTCGCTGGAGGTCGGCGGTACCGAGCGGCACCTCTTGCAGGTGTTGCCCGCGCTGCAACAGCGCGGCTTGTCGTGCATGGTCTACACGCTCACGCACGCCGGCCCGCTCGCCGAGGCGATGCGCGACGGCGGTGTCGAGGTGATCTCGCCGCCGCTCGGCGAACGCTTGCGTCGACTCCCGTGTAGGCCGCGACGCGCGATCGCCTGGCCGACCACGTCGCTCGCGTTGGTGAGCACGCTGCGGCGACGCAAGCCCGACCTCGTGCACCACCACCTGCCCGCCGCGTATCTCGTCGGCGTGCCGTGTGCCGCGCTCGCTGCGGTGCCGCGCCAGCTCATGAGCCGGCGCTGTCTCAACGTCTACCACGCGAAGTACCCCGTGCTCGCGCGCTTCGAGCGGACACTGCATCGTCACATGCGTGCGATCGTCGGCAACTCGCGTGCGATCGTCGACGAGCTCACCGCCGAAGGTGCGCCGCCCGAGCGGCTCGCACTGGTGCCCAACGGCGTCGCGCTCGAACGCTTCGCGGCGATCCCCGACCTGCACGGCGCGCGCGCACGACTCGGCCTGCCGCAGCAGGCCACCATCGCCGTCATGGTCGCGAACCTGAACACGCACAAGGGTCACGCCGATCTGCTCGATGGGCTCGGCGCCGCGCGAGCGCAGCTGCCCGACGACTTCGTGCTCTTGTGTGTCGGACGCGACGACGGCATCGGTCGCGAGCTCGCCGCGCGTGCCGACGGGCTGGGCATCGGCGACAAGGTGCGCTGGTTGGGCTCGCGCAGCGACGTGCCCGAGGTGCTGGCTGCGGCCGACCTCGCGATCTCGGCGTCGCACCAAGAAGGCTCGTCGAACGCGGTGCTCGAGGCGATGGCCGCCGGTCTTCCGGTGGTCGGCACGAACGTCGGCGGTACGCCCGAAGCGGTGACCGATCGCGTGCACGGACGACTCGTGCCCGCGCACGACGGCATCGCGATGGGGCGTGCGGTCGCGGAGCTGTGCGCGTCGGCGGAGCAGCGCCGCACGATGGGCGAGGCCGCCGCGCGAAAGATTCGCGAGCAGTACTCGATGCAAGCCTGCGTCGCGCGCTATGTCGCGATCTACGACGCGGTGCTCGCCGATCGCCCGTTGCCGGAGAGCGTGCGCGCATGAGCCAGTACGAGTACGTCGTGGATCTCGTGCAACGCACGGCGCGCCCGAGCGACGTCGTGCTCGACTACGGCTGCGGTGCGGGGCAGATCGTGCAAGGTCTGCTCGGCGCGGGCCTCGATGCGCACGGCGTCGACGTGTTCTACGGCGGCGGCACCCTGCGCGACGCCGCGGCGGCGACCGGGCTCTTGGGCACGCGCATCCGCGAGCTCGACGGCGCACGGATCCCCTGGCCCGATTGCAGCGTCGACGTCGTCGTCTCCAACATGGTGTTCGAGCACATCGACGCGTTCGAGCCCGCGCTCGCCGAGATCGCCCGCGTGCTCGCACCGGGCGGCGTGTTCCTCAACCTCTTCCCGTCGCGTGCGGTGTGGCGCGAAGGCCACGTCGGGCTGCCGCTCGTGCATCGCTTCCCCAAGGGCGACTTCGGCCTGCGCTTGCGCTTCGCCCACGCGCTGCGCCGGCTCGGCCTCGGCTACAACAAGGGCGACAAGGCGATCGCCGCGTGGTCGCACGAAGCGCTGGAGTGGATCGATCGCTGGACGCACTACAAGTCGCTCGCGGAGATCGAGCGTACGTTCACGCGATGGTTCGAGGTCGCACGCATCGACGACGACTTCGTCACCGGGCGGTTGCGCCGGCATCCGCGGCTCGCCGCGCTGGCCCCCTTCGCCGGCGCGCGTTGGCTCGCGCCGCTGCGCAGCTTCGCCGCGAGCCGGCTCGCGACCCACGTGTTCGTGCTGTACCCGCGCTGAATCACGCGTCGATGCGCGCGAGCAGCTCGCGCACCACGGTGATGCGATGCGCGTCGTCGTTCGCCGTCGCGAGTGTCAGCGCCTCTTCGGCCAGCGTGCGCGCCTCGGCGCGGCGCCCGAGCGCGAGCAGGTTGTCCGCGCGCTGTTGCAGCGCGAACGGCAGATCGCCCGGCGTCGCATCGGGCGCTCGACGTGCGATCGCGAGCGCCTGCACGAGCAGCGCATCGGCCTCGTCACGCCGCCCGCGATCGATCGCGACGAGCGCACGGTCCTCGAAGATCGCGCCCCGCGAGCGCGCCCACGGCCCCTGCGCACGGGACACGATCTCGTCGGCGCGCACATAGGCAGCCTCGGCTTCGTCGAGCCGCTTCTGCACGAGCCGCACACGCGCGACGCCGACGAGCGCCGACACGATCTCGGGATGGTCGGCACCGTAGATCCGCTCGTACATCGCCACCGATTCCGTGAAACGATCGAGCGCGACGTCGTACGCACCGTTGTGGAAGTAGTCGTGACCGAGGTTGCCGAGCGCGGTGGCGAGCCCGGGCGAGTCGCCGGCTTTGCGCAGCGAGGTCACCGCCTGCTCGGTGAGCACCCTGCCCTCCTCGCGGCGGTCGAGGTGGCCGAGCACGATCGCGAGGTTCAGCCGCGCGTGCGCGACCGAGGGCGCGTCGTCGCCGAGCGCGACCCCGAGATCCGCGATCTCGCGCTGCAGCAGCTCGGCTGCGCGCGCATGATCGCCGCTCGTCTCGAGCAACATCGCGAGCCGGCCACGCATGCGCGCCACCCGGGGATGCGTGTCGCCGAGCACCTGCTCGAGCTCGGCGATTGCGGGCTCGAGCTCCGTACGGGCGCGTTGCACCTCGCCGCGATCGATCCACAGCCCCGCGAGGTTGTCGTGGATCTGCGCGCGCGGCACGACCATCGCCGGGTCCGCTTCGGCCCGACGCAGCGCCGCCTCGTAGGCCTGCAGCGCCTCGTCGTAGCGCGTGGCGGTCTCGAGCGCGGTGCCCACGTGGAGATCGAGCTGCACACGCGCGCGCTGGGGATCGTCGCTGCGGCGATCCAACGCCGCGCGTGCGAGCCGTGCCCAACGCAGCGCGGCATCGACATCCACCGCGTGGCGTCCGACGCCGTAGACGAGATCGATCGCCGCCTCGCTCGCGACCTCGTCGTGTCCGATCGCGAGCGCGAGCCACACGGCATCCTCGAGCTCGACCACCGCGGCCGCGTGCTGGCCCACGCGTTGGTCTGCCGCACCTGCGAAGGCGAGCGCCTCGGCGACGAGCGGAGGATGGTCGAGCGCACGCGCCTGCGCGAGCACGATCGCACCGAGCTCGACCGCTTCACGGATGCGACCGGCTTCGATCGACGCGCGCCCCTCGGCGATCGAACGCCGCGCCTCCTCGACCGCGAGGGCCAGCGCGGGATCTTCGGGCGCCGCGATCGCGCTCGCCAGCGCAGCGGCGTCGCGACACGGCGCGAGCGGACGCAGGTGTTCGACGAGCTCGAAGGTGTGCTCGACGACATCGGGCGCACCGCTCGCGAGCTGCTCGGTGACGGCCGCGACGCCGTGCAGCCGCGATTGCAGACAGAGCTGTCGGCGGTCGAGCAGCGGATCCGCATCGCCGAGCTCGCAGGCCTCGCGGCGCAGCTCCAACCAGCGCGCGGCGTAGTCGTCGAGTCGCGACTGCGCATGCACCCAGGCCGGCGACGCCCAGGGATGCGCACTCGCGGCGAAGACATCCGCGACCGCGTCGCGCGTGGCGGGATCCCACACGCCATCGAGCGCGCGATCGACATCGGCGCAGCGATCCGGGCGAGTGGCGATCCAGGTCGCGCTCGCTGCGACGATGCTGCCGGCCGCGAGCGCTGCGGCGATGCGACGACGACGACCGCCCGTTCGCAGCGCGTCGCACAGCTCGCCCATGCTCGCGAAGCGGCGCGCGGGATCGGGTGCGAGCGCGCGCGCGACGATCGGCCACACCCACTTCGGCGCGCGCTTGGGATGCGCCGGAAGCGGGGGCCCGGCCTGCTTGGCGGCGACGAGGCGCTTGTGATCGACGCGATACGGACGCACGCCGTAGAGCGCTTCGTAGAGCACCACGGCGAACGCGAACTGATCCGCGGACGGACCCACGCTCGCATCGGCGTGCTGCTCGGGGGCCATGTACGCCGGCGTGCCCATCACGCGACCCTCGGCGGTGCACTCGGTCGCGGTCATGTCGAAGCCCGCGGGCTCGAGCTCGACACCTTCGATGCTCGGCAGCGGCGCGAGCGTGCGTGCACGCGCGAGGCCGAAGTCGCCGACGCGCGCACGCCCGTCGTCGCCGACGAGAATGTTCGCCGGCTTCACGTCGCGGTGCACGAGCCCCGCCGCGTGCACGTGCTCGAGCCCGCGACCGATCGCGATCATCACCTCCAACACTTCGCGCCAGCTCCGCGGCTCGATGCGCAGCCAACGATGGAGATCGCAGCCCTCCACGAGCTCCATCGCGACGGAGACCAGCCCGCGGTGCAGGCCGACTTCGTACACGGTGACGACGTTGGGATGCGACACGCGCGCGAGCGCACGAGCTTCGGCGAGCAGGCGCGTGCGGGCCGCGTCGCTGTTCGCGGACGATCCGCCCTTGCGTGGACGCACCACCTTGATCGCGACGGCGCGATCGAGCTCGCCATCGTATGCGCGCACGACGACACCCATCGCACCTTCGCCGAGCGTGTCGACGACGATGTGCTTGCCGACGCGCTCACCTTCCGTCGGCACCCACGGCATGGGCGCATCGACGTCGGTGCGTTGCGAGTCGGGGTCCGAGCGACTCACCGTCGGCCAGGGTACCAGGGCGGCGGGCGCCGGGCCCCGCGGAGAATTCACGAGCAACCCGCGGAGTGCGGCGGCGGCCCCTCGCGGTCAACCTCGTGCGCATGCATCTCGAAGACGTACGATCCGCAGCAACGATGACCGGAGCTCCGAGCCGCGCGCGCGCCGTCCTCGAGGACCCGCGCTGGGCGAAGGTGAAAGCGCGCGATCGTGCGGCCGACGGCACGTTCGTGTACGCGGTCGTGACGACGGGCGTGTACTGCCGGCCGTCGTGCGGCGCACGATTGCCGCGCCCGGAGAATGTCCGGTTCTTCGCGCGCGGAAGCGAAGCCGTGCGCGCGGGATTCCGCGCGTGCAAGCGCTGCAAGGCCGACGCAGCACCGCTCGCGGATCGCCAGGCCGCGCAGGTCGCCGAGCTGTGCCGCATGATCGAAGCGCGCGAGGACGTGCCGAGCCTCGCCGAGCTCGCGGAGGCGATCGGCGCGAGTCGATTCCACACGCAGCGCATGTTCAAGCGCGTCACCGGCGTCACGCCGCGGCAGTACGCGGCCGAGCATCGCGCGCGCCGAGTGAAGGGCGAGCTGCGTGCACGCGGTTCGGTGACCGAAGCGATCTACGCGGCCGGCTACGAGTCGTCGGCGCGCTTCTACGAGCAGTCGAGCGCGCTCTTGGGCATGACGCCGCGCGCGTTCAAGTCGCGCGGCGCGGAGCTCACGATCCGCTTCGCGGTGGGGCAGTGCTCGCTCGGTGCGATCCTCGTGGCCGCGACGGGCAAAGGCGTGTGCGCGATCCAGCTCGGCGACGATCCCCAGGCGCTCGTCGATGCGCTCGCCCGCGACTTCGCGAGCGCCGAGCTCGTCGGCGGCGATGCGGAGTTCGAGCGTTGGGTCGCGCAGGTCGTCGCGATGGTCGAGACGCCGCGCATCGGGCTCGCGTTGCCGCTCGACATCCGTGGCTCGGCGTTCCAGCAGCGGGTGTGGCGGGCGCTCGCGAAGATCCCGGTCGGCTCGACGACGACGTATGCGGACGTCGCGAAGGCGATCGGTGCGCCGCGATCGGTGCGCGCGGTGGCGCAGGCGTGCGCGGCGAATCGCATCGCGATCGCGATCCCGTGTCATCGCGTGGTGCGCAAGGGCGGCGCGGACACGGGCTATCGTTGGGGCATCGAGCGCAAGCGCGAGCTGCTCGCGCGCGAGGCCGAGTGAACGTCGACGAGGATGCGCTCGCGCGGCAAGGCTGGGCGAGATTGCCGGCGCTGCTCGATGCGGATGCGTGCGGCGAGATCGCGGCGATGTGGTCGGAGCCGCCGCGCTTTCGCAGCACCGTGGTGATGGCGCGGCACGGCTTCGGGCGCGGCGAGTACCGCTACTTCGCCGATCCGTTGCCCGAGCCGATCGCGACGCTGCGACGCGAGCTGTACCCGCCGCTCGCGACGATCGCGAATCGTTGGGCCGGCGAGGCGCGCTATCCCGAGGATCACGCGAGCTTTCGCGCGCGCTGCCACGATGCGGGGCAGACGCGACCGACACCGTTGTTGCTCGCCTACGAAGCCGGCGACTACAACTGTCTGCATCAGGATCTGTACGGCGAGCACGTGTTCCCCCTGCAGGTCGCGGTGCTGCTCAGCGCACCGGGTGACGACTTCGACGGCGGAGAATTCGTGATCACCGAGCAACGACCGCGCATGCAGTCGCGCGTGTCGGTGGTGCCGCTCGCCCGCGGCGACGCGGTCGTGTTCGCGGTGAGTCGCCGACCCGTGCAGGGCACGCGCGGCGTGTATCACGTCGTGCATCGCCACGGCGTGAGCGAGATCCGCCGCGGCCGTCGCATGACGCTCGGCCTCATCTTCCACGACGCGATCTGAATTCGCGGGCAAGCAGCGGGGTGAGCGAGCCTCGTCACGGCGCTATCACGACGGCATGCAACTCCTGCAGGACAAGGTCGCGATCATCACCGGTGCGAGTACGGGCATCGGGCGCGCAGCGGCGAAGCTGTTCGTACGCCACGGAGCGCGCGTCGTCGTGAATGCGCGTGGACGCGAAGGGCTCGACTCGCTCGCAAGCGAGCTCGGCGACGGGGCGGTCGTGCTCGCCGGCGATGTCGGCGACGAAGGGACGCACGTCCAGCTCGTGGCGCTCGCGCGTGATCGCTTCGGTGGGCTCGATGTGGCGTTCAACAACGCCGGCACGTTGGGGCCGATGCAAGCGACGACCGAGGTCGACGCACGCGCGTGGGACGACGCGCTGCGCGTGAATCTCACGGCGGCATTCTTCGCTGCGAAGCACCAGATCCCCGCGCTCTCGGATCGCGGCGGCGGATCGCTCGTGTTCACCTCGACGTTCGTGGGGCACACGGTGGGCATGCCTGGCATGGCGGCGTACTCGGCGAGCAAAGCGGGCGTGTTGGGACTCGTGCAATCGCTCGCGGCCGAGCTCGGACCGCGACGCATCCGCGTGAACGCGCTC
>DASZPU010000200.1:0-22668 GCA_035550195.1 Nannocystaceae bacterium | reverse complement strand
ACACCAGATCCCATGGCGATCACCTCCCCAGGCGTCACGCCAGCGGTCGCCCCTGAGCTGGAGGCCATCTACAAGGATCATCACACCTTCGTGTGGCGCAGCCTTCGTCGGCTCGGTGTGCCCGACGCCGACGTCGACGATCTCGTGCAGGAGGTCTTCGTGGTCGTGCATCGCCGACTCGCGGAGTTCGAAGGTCGCTCCGCGATCACGACCTGGCTGTTCGGCATCGCGTACCACGTCATGCAGGAGCATCGCCGTCGCGGCGCCGCACGAGCGCGCCGCGAAGAGCAGGTGGAGCCCGGCCGTCCGCCCACCGCACCCGATCGCCGACTCTCGCGCGTCGAAGCCGTGGGCGTGCTCGACGACTTGCTCATGCGGCTCGACGAGGATCAACGCAACGTCTTCGTCATGGCCGAGGTCGCGAAGATGACGGCCCCGGAGATCGCCGAGCTCACCGGCGCGAAGCTCAACACCGTGTACTCGCGATTGCGACTCGCTCGCCGTGCGTTCGAGGAGGTGCTCGATCGTTGGCTCGCGCAGAAGAAGGGAGAGCTGCCGTGGATGACGAGCTGAGCGAGCGCGCGCGCAAGCTGGTCGAGGTCGCGATGGCGCAGGACGTCCCGCCGTCGTCGGTCGTCGACGACAGCTGGGGCATGGTGGTGTCGCGCGTCACCGCGGACACCGAGCGTGCGTCGGCGAGCCCGCCGGTGGCCGCCGCCGCGCAACGATCGGGGTTGCGCGTCGTCATCGCGATCGTCGTCGTCGCTGCGATCGGTGGCGGAGCCTGGCTCGCGCTGCGCCCTGCCCCGGTCGTCGCGCCCGCGCCCGCGCCGGTGCGCGTCGCGACGCCTGCGGTCGCGCCCGCGAAGCCCGTCACCACCAAGCCCGCGACCGCGCGCATGCTCGACGATGCCGAGGCTGCGCTCGCGACCGCACCGGCGCGCGCGCTCGAGCTCGTCGATCGCCACGCCGAGCTCGCGCCCACGCAGGACGCCGAGCGGCGCATGGCGCTGCGCATCGCGGTGCTCTGTGCGCTCGGTCGCGTCGAGGAAGCGCGCGCAGAAGCCACCGCGTTCCTGGCGGAGCCGCGTGCCGAAGCGTGGCGCGCACGCGTGCGAGCGAGCTGCGGCGGAGCACCGCCGTGATCCCCGATCGCATCGGCCGCTACGTCGTGCTCGCGCCGATCGGCAGCGGCGGCATGGGCGTGGTGTGGCGCGCCCGCGATCCCGAGCTCGATCGCGAGGTCGCGATCAAGGTCGTGCGGATCTCCGCGCTGGCGTTGGCGCGCAACGAGTCCGCGCGCGCGCGCTTGCTCGCCGAGGCGCGCGCGCTCGCCCGCATCTCGCATCCCAACGTCGTGGCGGTCTACGAGGTCGGCGTACACGACGGCGACGTCTTCGTTGCGATGGAGCTGGTCGATGGCGTCGACCTCGAGGGCTGGCTGAAGCAGCGCACGCGCAGCATCGCGGACGTCGTGGAGGTCTTCGTCGCGGCCGCACGCGGGCTCGCGCGCGTGCACGCAGCGGGGCTCGTACACCGCGACGTGAAGCCAGCGAACATCTTCGTCGCGGGCCACGGCACCGTGAAGATCGGCGACTTCGGCATCGCGCGCACCACCGCCGAGCCACCGCGCCCGCAGATCGACGGCGAAGATCTCGTCGCCGATCTCGACGTCGACACCACCGCGCTCACGGCGGAAGGTCGCGTCGTCGGCACGCCGGCGTACATGGCCCCCGAGCAACACCTCGGCAGCGAGGTCGGGCCCGCGGCCGATCAGTACGCGCTCGCGGTCGCGCTGTTCGAAGCGGTGTGGGGCCAGCGTCCGTTCCGCGTCGACGCGCGTCGACTGCTCGCGGCGAAGCTCGGCGGCGTGGTGATCCCTGCCACGGATCGCAGGGTGCCGCGTTGGCTGCTCGCGATCGTGCAGCGCGGGCTCGCCTACGATCCGGGCGATCGCTTCGCGTCGATGGATGCGTTCGCCGAGGCACTGCTGCACGATCCTGCGCGAGCGCGACGGAGACGCCTCGCGCTCGGCGTAGGTGGGCTCGCGATCGCGGGCGCCACCGCGATGCTGGTGCGCGCACCCGGCGTGTGCGAGCACGACGACGACGCGCTCGTCGGCGCTTGGGACCCACCCACACGCGCTGCGGTCGAGCGCGCGTTCCTCGACAGCCCGCGACCGTGGGCCGCGGCTTCGTGGGCGCGTGTGCGCGTGCAGCTCGACGCGTACGCCGATGCGTGGCGTGCGATGCATCGCGATGCGTGTCTCGCCACGCGAGTGCGCGGCGAGCAGAGCGAGGCGATGCTCGACCGTCGCATGGCGTGCTTGACCGTGCGCCGGCGTGGCCTCGCCGCGGCCACCGATCTGCTCGCGCGCGGCGACGACGATGCGATCGATCATGCGCTCGATCTGCTCGCGCGGCTGCGACCGATCGCGACGTGCGGCGATGCGATCGCGCTCGCGGCCGCCGTCGCGCCCATCGACGACGCACCTGCCGTCGACGCCGTTCGCACCGAGCTCGCCCGCGGCCGCGCGCTCTCCGACGCCGGCCGACATCCCGACGCGCTCCGCATCGCGGAGACTGCGAGCATGGGCGCGCGCGCGCTCGACTATCCGCCGCTGCTCGTCGAAGCACTCGCGTTCGAAGGCCGTGAGCGGCTGCGGCTCGGCCCCATCGATCAGGCCCGCGCCACGCTCGAGGCCGCGTTGTGGCAGGCGATCGCGATCGGCCACGACGAAGCCGCGGCAGCGGCCGCCACCGATCTCGCATGGGTCGCGGGTCAGTACGATCGCTCGCTGCCCGACGCGACGCGTTGGGCGGAGCTCGCACGCGCGAGCCTGCAACGCGCCGGACGAGCCGATCCGATCGACGCGATGCAGATCGACAGCGCGCTCGGTCTCGCGCAGCTCCAGACCGCGCACCACGACGAGGCGATGGCGAGCTTCGAACGCGCGCTCGCTCGCGTCGCCGACGATCCGGATGCGGTGAGCCCGCGCGCCGACGCGCAGCACAACCTCGCGAAGGCCTGGCTCGAGCGCGGCGAGCTGGCGAAGGCGCGTGCGGTGCTCGAGCCGGCGATCGCCGACCTCGCGTCCGTGCTCGGCGACGATCATCCGCGCGTCGCAACGATGCGCGGCACGCTCGCGCAGGTGTTCGGCGCGGCGGGTGAGCACGCACGCGCGGTGGAGCTGTTCACGGCGGAGGTCGAAGGGCTGCGCGCCGCGATGGGCGACGATGCGCTCGCGGTCGCGAACGCGCGCACGAACCTCGGGGTGTCGCTCGGGCGCATGGGTCGCATGGACGAAGCGATCGCGGTCACCGAGCTCGCGCTCGCAGCGTTCGAGCGCGGCGGTGACGATGGCGGCGCGGCGACGTGCCTCGGCAACATCGCCGACGATCTCCTCCAACAAGGCATCCACGACGCCGCGGCGTCGCGATTCCAGCGCGCGCTCGCGTTGCTCGAGCGCATGTATCCCGAGGGGCATCCCGATCTCCTCTACCCGTTGGTGGGCATCGGGCGCGTGCGCATGGCCCAGCATCGCTTCGCGGAAGCGCTGGCGAGCTACGAGCGCGCCGACGGCATGATCACGCGCGTGGCCGGCAGCTCGGCGCATGCGCGCGGGCTCGCGCTCGATGGACGCGCGCGGGCACTCGTCGCGCTCGGTCGCAACGACGACGCGGGTGTCGTGTTCGACGAGCAGATCGCGGTGTTGCGCGCGGCCACCGATGCGCTGCCCGACGAGCTCCCGCACGCCCTCTTGCAGCGCTGCGAGCTCCTGCGCAACGCGAAGCGCGTCGCCGATGCGCTGCGCGATTGCGACGAGGCGCTCGCGCTCACGAACGCGCCGGGGCTCGAGGTGCTGCACGAGATCGCGGTGACAGAGCAGGCCAAGACCCGTTCTGCGCGCCCCTGACGATTGCGTGACGGATCGCCGGCCGCTGCCATCACCCATGGTCATGAACGGCCCTCGAACCCTCGCCCTCTTCTGCTGCCTGACCGCCTGCGACCTGCCCTCCGCGAACGACGACGAGGGCGGTGGCGAGAGCGGAGGCGAGAGCGACAGCGGCGATCCGAGCGGTGATCCCAGCGGTGATCCCAGCGGCGATCCCAGCGGCGATCCCAGCGACCCGAGCGACGACGACAGCGGCGTGGACGACACGGGCGGCGTCGTTCCGGGCGACGGTTTGCCCGACTCGGTGTTCGTGTATCTGCACGACGAGGGCAGCTGGGCCGACAGCGTGCGCGCCTACGACGTGGCCACGAACGAGAGCTGGGTGATCACGGATCTCGGCGGCGACGTGCAGATCCGTTCGGTCGCGATCGATCCCACGCGCACGAGCCTCGCGGTCTCCGCGTTCTACGAGTCCGTCGATCCCGACGAGAGCGAAGGCATCTGGCGGCTCGCGATCGACGGCGGAACCCCCGAGCCGATCATGGCGCCCATCGACGGCGCGGCGCAGAACATCGCCGATCTCACCTTCGCCTACGACGGCAGCGAGATCTGGTTCGGCTACTCGAGCGGCTCGGGCGGCGGCCTCGTGGGCAGCGTGTCCGCGAGCGGCGGTGAGCCGAGCTTCTTCGGCGACGGCAACGACGGCTGCATCTCGCAGCTCGCGCCCGCGCCGAGCCCGTCGGGCGAGCAGCTGGTCGTGCTGCGCGACGGTTGCATGGACATCGCGAAGGAAGGCCTCGTGCTGCACTCGCTGCCGCCCGCGGACGCCGGCGTCGTGCTGGTCGGCATCGGCGACATCACCGATCTCATGTCGGCGCCGCCGCAGTGGTCGGCCGACGCGTCCGCGATGTTGTTCGTGATGAACACGCGCATCGACACCGACGGCGACGGCATCTACGACGGCGGCGGCGACATGCTCGTGCTCTACGACACCGTGGAGGGTCAGCTCTACGAGCTCGTGCCCGCCGCGATCGGCCAGACGATCCGCAACTTCGCGCTCTCACCCGACGAGGTCCGCATCGCGCTCTGCATGGGCAGCGCCGCCGGCGAAGACCTCGTGTTGATGGATCTCTCCGGCGAAGCGCCGAGCTACACCACGCTGACGAGCGACGGCCACAGCTGCCGCCCGGCGTGGTGACCCGAGCCCGACGTGGCTTTGCCACGGCGGACAGCGAGCACGACTGCTCGCACCAGGAAGAGCGCCGGACGGCGCGACCAAAACCTAGTGCGGGCGCTCGCCGACCAGCGTGGACGCCTTGCTGGCGAGCCACTGTGGGTTGAGCATCTTCGCCGACCAGTAGCGTGCGCGCGGCGATCGCATGAGTCGCACGAACGCTTCACCGGCCCAGAACTTCGGCAGCATGTGCGCACGCGAGCGCGTGCGATAGAGGCCTCGCCCGATGCGCGAGAGGCCGCTGCCCGCGTCGAAGTGGCTGCCCACGATCTCGGCGGCCAGGATGCCGCTCTGCATCGCGAACGAGATGCCCTCGACGGTGCCGGGCGACACGAGTCGCGCGGCTTCGCCGATCCACAGCGCGCGCGACTCGGTGACGTCGTCGCTGACGCGCGTGGTGACCACCGCGGGATGTCCCATCCACTTGCCGACCTGCTCGGCGCCGCGCAACAGCGAGCCGAACTGATCGTCGAGGATCTCCTGGAAGAGCTCCTTCAAACGCGTCGCATTCGCGGCGCCTTCGGGGATCGTGATGCCGAAGTTCGCGACGCCATCGGGCTCGGGGAACGCCCACGCGTAGTAGCCGTCGAGCCGACGATCCCAGCTCATGATGCCCTGGCCTTCGGGCAGCGTGCTGCCCTTCCACCAGCCCATGATCGTGCGGATCGAGTACGGCGTCGACTCGTCGTGCGAGAAGCGCGACGGCGAGCCGTTTGCACACACGACGAGGTCGGCCTCGATCTCCGCGTCGCCCGTCTTCACGCCGCGCACTTCACCGTTCGGCGCGCGCAGCAGATCGACGACCTTGGTCTCCTGTTGGAAGCGCGCGCCCGCACGCTCGGCCGCGCGGATGATGCCGTTGTCGAGCTCGACGCGCGGCACGACCCACGCACCCTTCGCACCGCTCAAGAACACTTCCTGACCACCGGGACCGCGCGCGAGCATCTTGCTCATCGACACTGCGCGATCCGAGAACAGATCGAGGATGCCGAGACGACGCAGATGGCCGAGGCACATCGGCGACAACCCGCTGCCGCACACCTTCGTGCGTGGATAGCTGGACTTGTCGAGCACGAGCACATCGCAGCCGCCCTTTTGCGACAACGCGAGCGCAAAGCTACCCCCGGCAGGACCGGCTCCTACGACCACGACCCTGGGCTTGCCCATGGCCGGAAGCTATCAGTTGTCCCGCGCCCGCGCCCCCGGGCGTTCGGCCAGCACGGTCACGCAGAAGTGATCGGGATCACGTCACTGGTCCGCTGGCACGGGGCCGACTTCCGTCATCTTCATGCGAAATCGCTGGTTCAGCTTCGAGAGCTGACTGCGAACGTCGGTCGACTGGGACACCTCGGGTGTCTTCATCAGCGCGACCGAGAGCATGTCGCCCCGCCGGTAGATCTCGACGAACTCCTTCTGCGTGAAGTGCTCGCCACGCGCGGCCATCGCCTCGACCTTTTCGACGAGTCCGACGAGCTCGTCGTGCGCCTCTTCGTAACGTTCCGGCACCGGATCGATCGGCGCCAGCTTCGCGCCCGCGATCGGCACCGAATTGCGTTCGACCGCCACGCCCTTCGCATCGCGTCGCACGACCGGCGCCTTCTTCTTCGGCGCAGCCTTGCCGCGATCGACCTCCCCGTCGCTTTCGGTGTCGCGGGCCTCGGTGACGCGCGCACGCTTCGACTTGGTGGTGGGCTCGGAGCCACCCGACGACACGGCGATCACCGCGTACACGACCAGACCGATCGCGACCAGACCGCCGCCGATGCGCAGAGCTTGCCGCACGTTCGAGGGCATACCACAGCGCCGCGCGATCGGGTACGACCAGCGCTGGAGCCGACGATGAGCGACGAGCCGACCATCTTCGCGAAGATCCTCGACGGCGAGATTCCCTGCCATCGCATCTACGAAGATGCGCATGTGCTCGCGATGCTCGACATCTTCCCGCTCGCCGAGGGGCACACGCTGGTGATCCCCAAGCAGCGCGTCGCGTATCTGCACGAGCTCGACGACGAGCAGGCCGCCGCGATCGGTCGCGTGTTGCCACGCATCGCTCGCGCAGTGATGCATGCGACCGGTGCCACCGCGTACAACGTGTTGCAGAACAACGGCAGCGCCGCGCACCAAGCGATCTTCCACGTGCACTTCCACGTGATCCCGCGGCAAGGCGATCGCGGGCTCGGCATCGGCTGGCACCCGAGCAAGCTCGACGGCGCGCACGGTCGCGAGCTCGCGGAACGCATCGCCGACGCGCTCGCGTAACGCGGTCGCGTAACGTCATCGGGCGTCGCTGCGGACGTGGGCCGTCTCGCGCTTCGTTCGACGATCAGCGCGTGCGCGGGAAATGCGGCATGCGAAAGGTTCCCGGTGTTGCGCCGGAAATCACCGCTGTGCGACTTGCCCAACACGGCGCCGCAACATCTCGCGCGGCGTGGCTGCGAGCACGTGCGCGCGCAAGCTGGCGATTCCGAGGAACCTGGATGGCGACTCGCCCAACTGAGTTCACGTTGCACAATCGACCACAGTTGGCGGGACTGTGTTCGCGTTGGTGCTAAGGGGCAACATCGATGGATGCACTCGATCGGCAAGCAGGGGGACCGTTCGAAGAGAGCTGGACGGAATCACGTACGTGGTCACGTCCTGCTCCGCGCCGGCCGAGCGACTGGCCAGGCGCAGGACCGATCGATCTCGCGGTCCACGATCTGCCCCACGTCTCGTCGACGACGGAGTGGTGGTACCTCAAGGCCCACGTCGAGACGCTCGACGGGCGTCCACTCTCGCTTTTCGCCGCGTTCTTCCGCGTGCTCAAGGGCCGCGACGCGCAGACCGGTGAGCTGCAGTACGCGCACTCGCTGACCTGGGCGATCTCGGATCCGCAACGCAAGCGCTACGTGACGGAGTCGCTCGTCGATCGCGAGGCGCCGCGCTTCGGTGTCGAGAAGATCGATCGCGGCGAAGGCACGCGTGACACGCGGATCCGTCGGGCGATGCGCGAGGTCTGCGTCCGCAACAAGGTGCCGTTCCCCGACAAGATGTTCGCGCGCGAGCCCCATGTCGCGCAGCGTCGGCTCGAGCTCGAGTTCGATCACGCGCGGCTCGTCAAGACCGACGACGGTCGCTACCACCTCGAGCTGCGCCACGATCGCGAGCGCGTCGGCTGCAAGCTCTCGTTCCTGCCCAAGAAGGCCGCGGTGCGTCACGGCGACAACGGCGTCGTGAAGGGCACGCAGGGCGAGGACATGTTCTACTACTTCGTGCCGCGCTGCGACGTGACCGGCGAGGTCATGCTCGACGGCTGCAGCGTGCCGCTGCGCTCCGGCAGCGGTTGGTACGATCACGAGTTCGGTCGCCACCCCGAAGGCGAGCACAGCGTCGAGACCGGCAAGCGCGACGACATCGCGTGGAACTGGTGCGGCCTGCAGCTCGACGACGGCAGCGAGATCTCGGCGTATCGCATCGTCGATCTCGCGACCAACGATCTGCTCGGCGAGCGCGTGCTGCTCGTCGATCCCGACGGCGTGCGCCACGACTTCCGCTTCGGCACCTTCGAGCCGAAGAACATGTGGCGCAGCACTCGCTCGTTCAACGAGTACCCCACGCGCTGGGCGTTGCGCGTCGCCGAGGCCGGGCTCGACCTCGAGCTCGCCGCACCGTTCGACGACCAGGAGTTCATCACGGTCGTGTCGAAGCCGGCGTTCTGGGAGGGCCGCGTCGACGTGCGCGGCACTCGTCGCGGTCGTCCGGTCACCGGGCTCGGCTACGTCGAGCGCAGCGGCTTCTGCAGCATCGACGACCTTGAGGGCTTCTTCGGCGCGGTCGGCAAGGAAGTGCGGCGCTCGGTCGCCGACCTCTACCCGCGCAAGCCCACCCACGAGCAGGCCCGCGATCTGATCGCGGGCGAGCATCGCGAAGGTTGGATGGAGGGCGTCGACGTCGATCGCTTCGCACGCACGATGATCCATCCGGTGCGCGACATCACCGATCGCGGCGGAAAGTCGTGGCGATCGTATGCCGCGCTCGCGTGCTGCGACATCGTCGGCGGCGACTCGCGCAAGTTCGTGAAGTGGCTCGCGATGCCCGAGTTCATGCACGTCGGCTCGCTCATCGTCGACGACGTGCAGGATCGCAGCGAGGTGCGGCGCGGCGGACCGTGTGTGCACACCGTGTACGGTGACGCGCACGCGATCAACTGCGGCACCGCGGCCTACTTCATGGGCCAGAAGCTGCTCGCGTCCGACGAGATCTCGCACGCGGATCGCCTGCGGCTCTACGATCTCTACTTCGAAGCGCTGCGCGCCGGACATGCCGGGCAAGCGCTCGACATCGAGGGCTTCGACGACGTCGTCGACGCCGCGGTCGCGGCCGGCGACGGGCTGTCGCTCGAGCACCGCATCCTCGCGATCCATCGCCTCAAGACCGCGGCGCCCGCAGCCGGGCTCGCGCGCATGGGCGCGGTCGCGGGCGGCGGCACCGATGCGCAGATCGAAGCGGTCGGCGATTTCTTCGAGGGCCTCGGCCTCGCGTTCCAGATCATCGACGACGTGCTGAACCTGCGCGGCTTCGGCAAGGGCCTCAAGTCGACCGGCGAGGACATCATGCACGGCAAGGTGACGCTGCCGGTCGCGAAGGCCATCGGTGCGCTGCCACCGGACGAGCGCGCGTTCTTGTGGTCGGAGCTGCGCAGCAAGCCGCAGGAGCCCGAGCGCGTCGCGGCCTGCATCGCGCTCATCGAGAAGTGCGGCGCGTTGGATGCCTGCGTGAAGCAGGCCGAGGAGCTGGTCGAGCACGCCTGGGCGCGCTTCGATCCGCTGGTCGAGGACTCCTTCCCCAAGCTCGTGCTGCGAGCGTTCGGTTGGTATGTACTCGAGCGTCACTATTGACGAGGGCGGGTTCGCGATGGCGCTCGGCTGCGGCGAGAGCATTCGCTGCAGCGAGCACGTCGCGTTCACCACCAACGATCTCGCGGCGCGTCCGCGTTGGGAGGCCGAGCGTACGCTCGCGTTGCCCGGTCGCTGTCGCGGCACCGTGCTCGCGCGCTGGGCCGACAACTGCCGCAAGCACTTCGGCGACGCGGCGGTGAAGCGCGTGCGCGAGGGCCTGCCGGAGTGGGCCAGCGATCTACCCGGCGACCCGCCCGACGATGCGTGGTTCCCGGTCGGCTTGCAGCTGCGCATCACCGAGCTCGTCGTCGACGAGTGCCTCGGCGGCGACATGCGGAAGCTCGAGTCGCTGCTGCACGACGACATCCGCAGCTCGCTGCCGCGCGCGACGGGCCTCTTCATCCGCACGCTCGGCCCCGGTCCCATCCTCGCGCGCGCGAAGCAGATCCATCCCCATCTGTACGACGTCGGCTCCGCGCACGCGGAGACCGAGTCGGGCAGCGCGAAGATCGTGTGCACCGGCGCGGAGCTGTTCGGTCACCCCACGTTCGCGCTGTTGCAGATGTTCGCGCACCGCGGCTTCGTCGAGCTCACGAATCGCCGGGTGCAATCGCTGCGCGCGACGATGCCGAGCGACGACGCGCTGGTGATCGAGCTGCGCTGGAGCTGACGCTCAGTCGGCCCACGAGCAGCGATAGCCGACCTGGCCCATGCCGAAGTCGAGCGTGTAGCAGTCCATGCCGGTGGGGCACGTTGCACCGCCCCCGCAGTCGAGCACGCAGCGATCGAGGCCGTTGCAGATCGGATCCGCGGTGCCGTTCGGCGGTGGCGGACACGGCATGCCCATGCACGGGATGTAGCAGACGTGCGCGAGCGGATTGCTCATGCCGTCGACGTAGACATAGCACTCGCCCGAGCCACAGTCGCCTTCACCGCTGCAGTCCTCGTAGTAGGGCTCGCCCGGCGGACCGCCTTCGCTCGACGAGCCACCCTCGCTGCTGGTCGCGTTCGTGTTCGCGCCCGAGCTCGATGCAGTGTCGGTGGGATCGAGCGTCGGATCGCTCGTGGTGGGCTCGGTGGGATTCTCGGTGGTACCGGGCATCGTCGTCGCGGGCCCGGTCTCCTCCGACACCGTCGTGCTCGGCATCGTCGTGCTCGCCGTCGTGCTCGTCATCGACGTCGTCGTCGATTGCGTCGTGCTCGCGTCACCGCTCGTGTCGCCCGCACTGTCGAGCATGCCGTTGCTGTTCGAGCCGGTCGCGATTCCACCGGAGTCGAAGCCACACGCCCCGAGGGCCGAGTGCAGCACGCACCACGCCCAACGTCGTCGAACTCGAGTCATGTTCGCTCCTTCAGTCGGGCCAGCCACAGCGGCGCGAGCCCTCGTCCGTGTATGCGCAGTTCATCCCCGCCGGGCAGGTGGCACCGCCGGAACAGTTCAAGGTGCAGCCCGTGGTGGTGCAGTACGGCGCCGCGTCGCCATCCGGTGCAGCCGGGCAGTCGTCGTCGCTGTCGCAGTCCGCTTGGTTGTAGCAGACGTGGTGGTTGAGCTCGAAGTTGGTGTACAGCCCGAGGCACGTGCCGCCGGCTTCGCAGTCGCCGTCGTCGTCGCACATGCCGTAGGGCGCGATGCCGCCACCACTATCCGAGCTCGACGTACCGCCGTCGCTCGACGTGCCCTGTGTTTCGCTCGCGGTGCTCGTGGTGGTGGTGTCGTCACCGTTGGTCGTCGACGTCTCCGCCGTCGTGTCGGTCGGCTGCATCGTCGTCGTCGGCGAGGTCGTGGTCGTGGAATCGTCGGTGGTGGTGGTGGGGCTGGTCGTCGTCGAGGCCGACGTGGTCGCGCTCGTGTTCGTCGTCGCCGTGGTGCTGGGCCCTTCGCCGCCCTCGCTGCCGCTGGACTCCAACGTTCCGGCCGAATTGCTCCCGGTCTGCAACCCGCCGGAATCGAAGCCACATGCCGAAATCGCCACGACGAGACCAACGAACGCCAAGCCACGTGCGGGGAGCATGGCACCATGCTCTCTTGTGCCCGCCCCCCGCGTCAACGCCGAGGATTCGTCACGATTCCGACATGGTCGGAGGTTTGGGGACGCTACGCAGAACCGGCAATGCGGGCCGTGCGTGATAGGAGCGCGATGCCGATGGACACAAGATCTTCCAAGGCGGGTGCGAGTCGCTGGCTGAAGCGTGCGCTCGTGGTCGTCGGTGCGACCACGCTGTTGTCGGGCGGCGCGGTGCTGTTGGTGCTGCAACCGTGGAAGCAGCCGCCGCCGGTGAAGACCGATCGCATCGATGCGCTCGTCGAGCTCGCCGCGGGTGATGTGGTCGTACTTCGCGAAGACGGATCGGCGCGGCTGATCTCCGGGACACCGCTGCCCGACGGCGCGCGGCTCCGCACCGGTGCGGGCGCGCGCGCGCTCGTGCGCCTGCGCGATGGTGCGCGCGCGTTCCTCGACGAGAACACGACCGTGACGGTCGGCCGCGCGCTCGTGCTCGAGCAGGGCCGACTGTGGCTCGATGCGCCCGCGCTCGAACAAGGGAGCGAAGCCGCGGTCCATCGGCTCGGCGATCTCAGCGTCTCGCTCGCCGAAGGCGGGGCGAGCCTGCGCCACGACGACGAAGAGACCAGCATCTACGTCGCCGATGGGCTCGCGATCGTCGAGTCGTCGGGTGGTCGACGTGAAGTCGCGGCCGGCGAGAGTGCGACGCTGAAAGACGGCGCACCGATCGTCGCAGGGGTGACGTTCTGGCCGGACTGGACCGGTGGCATGGGCGATCGCAGCGCGCTCGGACGCAGCGGATCGGTCGGCACCGGAGCGCTCTTCGCCGTCGATCGCGAGGCGCCCGCGGGCTCGCCTGCGCTACCGCTCGCGATCCAACGCCAAACCGTGAAGGTCGCGATGGCCGACGCGCTCGCGGAGACCCTCGTCGATCAGCGCTTCTTCAACCCCGGCGCGCGGCCGGTCGAGGGTTGGTACTGGTTCACGATCCCCGAAGGTGCGCAGCTCGTCGGCTTCGCGCTCGAGACCAACGGGCAGCTCGTCGAAGGCGAGATCGTCGAGCGCCACGATGCGGTCGCGAAGTACGAAGCCGCGGTGCAGCGCGACAACGATCCCGCGCTGCTCGAATGGATCGACGATCGCACCGTGCGTGCACGCATCTTCCCGGTGCCTGCGCTCGGCACTCGCCGCATCGTCGTGCGCTACCAGCAGCTCTTGCACGAGACCGAAGGGAAGCTGCGCTACAGCTATCCGCTCGCGGCCCCGCCCGGCCGCGAGAGCCCGACGATCGAAGAGTTCGCGCTGCAGGTCGAGCTCGGCGAGCTGCGCAAGCGCTACGACGTCGCGACGCTCGGTGAAGCGCGGGCCGAGAACGACGGGCGACTGGTGACGATGCGACGCAGCGGCTACGTGCCGCGTGCGGACTTCCAGCTCGAGCTGACGCGCAAGCCCGATGCGGAGCACGAGGCGATGCGACTCGCGGCGCTCGATCCCGGCGGCGATCAGGGTCGCTTCGTGATGCTGCGCTGGGCGCCCGATCTGCAGCTCGATGCGGCGACGGTGCCCGCGGGTGAAGTGGTGGTGGTGGTCGACACGTCGGCCGCGGGCGATCCGTCCGAGTATCTCGCGCGCGTCGCGGTGGCCGAGGCGCTCTTGCGCAGCCTCAGCGCCGGCGATCGCTTTGCGGTGATGTCGGCCGATCTCACCGCGCAGGTGCTGCATCCCAGCGAAGGTCTCGCGGACGCCAGCGACGAAGCGATCGACAGCGCGCTCGCGCAGCTCGCCCGCCACGCGACCGGTGGCGCCACCGATCTCGGTGCGATCTTCGATGCCGCGCTCGAGCGCGTGCACGGGCTCGAGCAACCGGCGATCGTGTACGTCGGCGACGGGCTCGCGACCAGCGGCGATCGCCGCGGCGATGCGCTGGTCGAACGCGTGCGTCGCAGCATGGCGGGCTCGCGCGCGCGACTCTTCACCGTGGCGGTGGGGCGCGAGGTCGACAGCCCCACACTCGATCGCCTCGCGCAGGTCGGCGGAGGTCGGAGCCTGCGCGTCGATTCCGGCGAGCTCGCGGTCGCGCGCGCGCTCGAGCTCGCGGGCGCGCTGAAGACTCCGGTGCTCACCGACATCGCGCTCGACGTCGGCGAAGGGCTCGACGACGTGTTCACGAACGCGGCGGGCAAGCTGTCGCGCGGACAAGAACTGGTGTTGCTCGCGCGCACGCACCACGAGATTCCCAAAGAGATCACGGTGCACGGGCGCCTCGGTGGCGAAGCCTTCGATCGCACCTACGAAGTGCACATCGACGACGGCGCGATCGTGCAGGCGGTGCCGAAGCTCTGGGCTGCGGCGCACATCGATCATCTGCGCACGGACAGCCGTGGGCTCGAGTCGGTGCGCGGGCAGATCCTGTCGCTCGGGCTCGAGTACGGCTTGATGAGCCCGTTCACCTCGTTCCTCGCGCTCGACAGCGAGTCGGCGTACGCGGCGATGGGCGTGCAGCGACGCTCGCGTCGCTTCGGCGGCGTGCGCCTCATCGCGAATGCCGACCTCGCGGTGCGCGAAGCAGCGAGCGTGCGCGGCAGCGGTGTGCTCGACAACGTGCTCGGCGCACTGTCGGCGCCGTTCGGCTGCGGCATGCGCAGCGACAACAAGGCCGAGTCGTCGGTCGCGCGCAGCGATGCGCCGGCACCGACGCAGACGACGCCCGCGGTCGGAGGTCGAGCGGCCGCGAGCGATGCGAAGGCCGCGAAGCCGACCGCCGCGGAGCCGGGCCCGCAAGTCGTCGCCGAGCCCGAGATGCCGGAGGAAGAATCGCCGATGGCACCGCCGCGCGGCGTGCCGGGTGGCGTGCCGGGCGGCCTGCCGGGCGATGACGCGAGGGTGGACGAAGCGGGCGCGCGCACGATCGTCACGACGAAGAAGAAGGCGGCGAAGATCCCCGGGGGTGGCGGCGACGAGGGTGGCGGTGGTGGCCAGGATGTCGACGGCAAGGGCAAGGAGGGCGACGAAGGCGAGTGGCTGCGCGATGCCGGGCGCACCACGTCGCAGGTCGCGGTCGCGCAGCGATCGTTGCCGTGCAGCGACGGTGCCGCGCGCGATCTGACGCAGCGCCGCATGCTGTGGGAGCGCCGGCTCGCGCTCGCGTCCGACATGAACGCGGCGCTCGAGGTGTACGAGGCCACGGCGGCCACGTGCGAGCTGCCGGGTTGGAAGGATCAGCGCACGATGCTGCAGCTGTTGCAAGCACGCGTGCAGTCGGAGAGCGACGTCGGTGTGTTGCTCGGTCACTTCGCCGCGCAGGCCGACGCGCGCGACTGGCTCGCGCGCGCGCTGCTGCGACGGCTCGTCGATCCCGCGATGGTCGCGGCGGTCGGACGCGCGACCCTCGGCCTCTCGGTCGACTGGGCGGTGATCGATCGCAAGGTGCGGCTCGCGACTTCCTTCGACGATCAGCTCGCGTTGGTCCGTGGTGCGCTCGCGAAGGTGCCCGGCGATCCCGAGGGCGAGCGCAGACTGATGCGCATGCTCGCCGCGCACGGTCAGCGCGACGAGGCGATCGCACGCGGTCGCAAGATCCGCGAGCAAGGCCTGTTCACGCCCGCGCTCGCCCAAGCGCTCGGCGAGCTGCTGGTCGACGCGGGCGAGATCGAAGAAGCCCAGCGGGTGCTGTCGGAGATCGTCGAGTTCGATCCCGACAGCGTCGCGAGCCGTCGCTTGCTCGGCGACGTGTTCCTGCGCAACGGCTGGTACGACGGCGCGTATCGGCAGTACCAGGATCTCGTCGAGCTGCAGCCCGACGATGCGATGGCGGCGATCCGGCTCGCGCGCGCCGCCGCCGGTGCGGGCCGCGTCGACGAAGCGCTGCGGATCCTGCGGCGCATCGCGGCGGGCGAAGGTCGACCGGGTGCGGACGATCCGCGCCGCTTCGCGCGACTGCACGCGGCGGCATACCTCGCCGCGATGTTGATCGAGAAAGACACACCGAAGGACAGCATCGCGCAGGAGCTGCGGCGACTGCAGCTCTTCGATGCGCCGACGACGTGGACGCTCTTGACGTGGCGCGACCTCGAGGCCCAGCTGACGCTCGCGCGCACCGACGAGGTCGCGGTGGATGCGGTGGTCGCCGCCGACACGGGGCTCTTCGGCCTGCAGCTCGCGGACAAGGGCATCCCCCTGGTCGTGCGCCACGCGGGGGCCGACCATGGCCGAATGGTCGAGTACCAGCGCGTGGTGATCGCGTTCGACGGACACGAGTTCGCCGTGACCGTCGACCCCGGACGCATCGGTCCTGCGACGACGACGCCCGAATAGTCGCCGAACCGTCGATTGTGGCGCGCGGGCTCGCCTTCCGCTGCTAGGCTGAAGTGGGAGAGCTCGCGCGTCATGACGACCCTCGCGCTCGTTGTCATCGTGCTCGTGGCCGCGCCTGCGGCACCACCCCCGTCGCCGCCGTCGCCGAAAGCAGCCGCGCGCGCGTCGATGCAATCGACGTTGCCACCGGCGAAGCCCGCACCGAAGCGCGGCGAGCGAGCGTGGATTCCATCGACGTACTCGCTGTCGCGCGACCCCGGCTTCACACCGTGGTCGAGCTTCTTGACGCTGCACGACGGCCGGATCGGCAAGTGGACGATGGAAGGCACGAGCACAGGCGGCGGCCTGCGCTGCACCGACTCCACGCACCACGGCTGCACGCCCTTCGCAGAAGCGATCGCCGCATTCGTGTGGGCGCCGGGCGATTCACCGCTCGGCTTCTACGGCGGCCTTTCGGTCGCATCGGTGGGCAGCGGCGGCACCATGCGCACGACCGCGGGGCCGAGCTTCGGCATCCGCATCCGCCCACCGAGCCTCGCGTCGCTGGTTCGCCGCGCGCGGCGCTAGATCACTCGAGCGCGGCCGTCATCGTCTTCGCGACGTCGAAGCCGGGCAGCGTGATCGACTCGCCGATCGCAGGGGGTTGCCACTGTGTGAAGCCCAGCGTGTCCCAGGCGAGCCAGAGATAGCGCGGGTCTTCGAGCGCGTGGGTGAAGTCGAAGCGGATGCGTTGGGGGCGGCCGTCGATCGTGATCGCTTCGATCGTCGCGAGTGCGACGCGATCCTCGTGGCCCAGCTCGATCTGCTCGCCGACGGTGAACGGGAGATCGAGCGAGCGCACCATTCGCTCGCCCACCGTGCTCAGTAGGCCGCGCTCGGCTTCGACGAGCAGCGTGCGCGTATCGAGCCTCGTATAGAGGATCGGGGCGGTGGTGCTGGCCAAGAGGCGCACGCTCTTCGGGCCGGGCATTCGCTCGGCCGCGCGCGTCACCGGCAGATACGAGACCGTGCCGTCGTTCGGCGCGAGCGCGACGATCACGTGGCGCTCGCGGATCGTCGCGTCGCTCGGCACCGCGCGATCGAAGAGCTCGAGCGAGTGGCGCACCGTCTCCATCGAGCGTGCACGGATCGGGAGCAACAGCGGCGCCGCGATCAGGTGCACGAAGACGAGCACGGCGAGCGATGCCCGCAGCCATGCGGCGTGCGGGCGATCGCCGGCCAGCATCATCGCAATCAACGCCATGCTGCCGAGGCCGACGTAGCCGAGCAGACGATCGGCCGGGAACGTGCCCGCGATCGGCACGCACGCGAGCACGGCACCGACGAGCCACATGCGTGCGATCGGATCGCCGCCGAGTCGTGCACGCACGAGCACGACGAACCACACCACCACTAGCAACACGAACGCGCCGACGAATGGCACGAGCGCCTCCGGCCAGCCGAGCCAGAGATCCGACCACGGCCCCAGCCACTGCCCCGCGAGCAACACCATCATCCGCATCGGCGCGACGCCGGCGAACGCGACCGGTGCATCGCCGGGATCCACGTAGATGCCCGAGCCGTGCGTGCCGTAGTGCAGGCTCTTGTAGACGATCGCATACGCGACGAACACGATCGCGTAGGGGGCGAGCGCGAGCACACGCGCGCGCACGCGGCCACGATCGACGAGCAGCGCGTGCGCGACGAGATATGCGAGCGTCGCGATCGTGCCTTCGCCGGTGAGCAAGCCGATCGCGAACACCAGCGGTGCGACGAAGCGACCCGCGCTCCAGCCATCGCGTCGCCAACGATCGTGCGCCCAGATCACCACGAAGCCCGCGCATGCCATGAGCAACGCGTTGCGATTCGCGATGTAGCCGACCGCGGGCCCACGCGCGTCGTCGAGCGCGTAGAGCAGCAGCGCGAGCGCGGCGACGTTGCGGGGCAGGAAGCGGCGCAGCACCGCATCCGCGGCAGTGAGGAGCATCACCAGCCACACGAGCGAGTGCGCGTACATGAGCAGCGGGAGATCGGGCGCGAGCGCAAAGTCGGCCGCGTGAGTGATCGAACTCAGCGGTCGCAGGAAGCCGAGTCGATAGTCGGGGGCCGCCCACCACGCCAACGTGCCGCTCTCCACGAGCCGCGCGTGCTGTGATGCGCTGCCGTCGATGAACGAGAACAGATCCCAGCGTGTGGGGGCGAACCCATCGAAGCGCGGTCCATCGCCCGCGCGCACGCGCAGCATGTGATCGTCGGCGGCGAAACCAACGTTCAAACAGGGCGCTGCGAGCAACACGGCGAGCGCGAGGATCCAGCGTCGCGATCGCGCGGTCGCGGCCCACGCGAGCCAGCGTGCGATCCATCCCGGTGCACGGGGCGTCGTCGGCACCGTGCTCGGGAGTACCACAGCTCACGGTCGCGTTGCGTCGCGACGTTTCGCGCGTGTGCGGCCACCCATGCGCTGCGCCCTCGACAGCGGGTCGAGGTGCGACGGATATCCACTGCGATCGTCGTCACGACGGGACGCGGCCGAACGCACCGCGATCCCTCGGAACCAACCCGCCCCCTCGCCTCACAAGAGGGCGCTTCAGGAAGTCCCCATGTCGATCCTCGCCACGATCCTCGCCACGTGGGCAGTCGCCTCCCCGCCGATCGCTCTCACGAATTTCGCCCCGCCCGATGAGCCCGTGGAGATCGAGATCGATCCCGCGGTGGTGCAAGCCTGCATCGCGACCGGATTGCCGGAAGCGGAGTGCATCGCGAAGGCGGAGGCCGCTGCGATCGCAGCTGCCGAAGGCGATGCGCAGCCCGAAGGTGCGCCGCAAGACGAAGGTGCGCCGCAGCCCGAAGGTGCACCGCAGCCCGAAGGTGCGCCGCAGCCCGAAGGTGCGCCGCAGCCCGAAGGTGCGCCGCAAGACGAAGGTGCGCCGCAGCCCGAAGGTGCGCCGCAGCCCGAAGCCGACGCCGAGCCGATCGCGGACGCAGCCGAAGGCGTCGATCCGGTGGTCGCACAGTATGCCGGCGCCGATGGGCAGCTGAGCGCCGCCGAAGCGGACGCGATGATCGCCGCCGGTGCAGAGCCGCAGGGCGAGACGATGGAAGAGGCCCATCCGGGCATGAGCGCGAGCGACTACCTCGCGCTCTTGCGCGACATCCTTCGCTCGCAGCGCGAGAAGGTCGCGGAGCGCCTCGAGGAGAAGATCGCCGCGAAGCAAGAAGCCAAGATGGCGACGATGAGCTCCGTGCTCGGTTGGGTGTCGCTGTGCGGCCTCTTCCTCGTGCTGTTGCCGCTCGGTCTGCGCAAGAAGTACCCCGGCCAAGAAGCGCTGCTCTTCAAGTACTCCGCGCTCGCGGCCGGCGTGTGCGTGGTCGTGGTGTTCCTCTTCTCGCGCGTGCTCTTGCTGTTGCGCAGCATCCAAGGCGCGCTGAGCTCGATCGCGAATCCGCAGGTCGCGGTGATCGACGCGAGCTTCCAGGTGCTCGACGACAACGTCGAGGACATGGTCGAGATGGGCCCCATGCTCATCGAGGCCCCGCTCGCGCAGGTGGCCAGCGGCGAGCAGGACAGCCTGCCGCTCGCGATCATCGAGAACATCCAGCGCATCAACGAGGACATCACCGTCTTCAAGACCATCGCGCGCCAGTTCGAAGGCGTGTTCGCGATGTTCGGCTACCTGCCGATCGTGCTCACGGTCGTCGCGGTGGTGCTGTTCGTGCTGTCGATCAAGCCGGTCATCATGGAGATCGTGAGCCTGCCGGGCCGCGTCGCCAGCGGCGAAGCGGATGCGAAGACGGTCGTGAAGCAGGTCTTCCGCGCGGTCGGCCGCGAGCTGCTCGCGACGCTCTGCCTCATTGGCGTGCTCGTCTTCACCACGATCCTCTCCGGCATCTTCCTGTCGATGGCGGTCGAGCCCGCGATCGAGGCGTTCCTCGCCTACGTGTTCACGTCGCTGATGTACACGATGGCCTCGCCGGAGTTCAGCAAGTTCGTGGTCTACATGAGCGTGATGGGAGCGCTGCTCTTCCTCGTGCTCAACATCGCGGTGGTGCTCGTCACCAACGTGCTCTTCCTCGGCAAGATGCAGAAGATCTTCAAGCGCCGCTTCCACGACAAGGTGCCGCTGGGGATGCACAAGCGCTTCTTCGGCTGGGGCGTGCTCTCGCTGGTCTGGGCGCAGGTGTTGCCGCTCGTCTTCGTCGCGATCGCGCAAGAAGGCGTCGGCGCGCTGATCGACAAGCTCACCGATGGTGCGTCGCCCGACGCGCCGCCGCCGTGGTCGGCGATCCTGCTCTCGGGTCCCGCGATCCTCGTGTTCGGCTTCATCGTCGTGTTCTGGGCCGCGCGCGGGCTCAAGGCGATCACGTTCATCATGAAGTACCGACCGCAGGACGTCGGCGCGGCGCCGCAGGGCACGCGCGGCGGCACGGCGCGCTACCGCTCGACGCTCGCGCAGTAGCGTTCTGACTCGATCGCGTTCGACCCCACGCGTGCGCTCTTCGGAGGATGCTAGCGTGGGGTCGATGCAATTGCGGAAGCTCCTCCTCACGTCGCTCGTGCTGCTCGGCTGCGGACACGGTGGCGGCGGCGGAGATGGCGAAGGCGAGAGCACGACGATCGATGATCCCGATCCGGTCGTCGACTGGCCGACGCTCGCGTGCGATCCGCTCGTGCCCGAGTACTGCGCGCATCCGTTCCCCAACAACGTGTTCACGATGGCGGATGCGAGCACGGCCACCGGTCGTCGCCTCGCGTTCTCCACCGACTTCATGCCGGTGAGCTACTACGGCGTGCAGGGCGATGCGACGCCGTGGACGAAGAGCGACGGCTTCTCGCCGGGCTCCGGCATCATGCTGTTCCTGCCTGGTGCGAGCGCGGTGGGCTTGCCCAGCGTCGCCGACATCGGTGCGTCGCTCTTGCCCGATACGAAGACCGTGCTGCTCGATGCCGAGAGCGGCGAGCTCGTGCCGCACTTCGCCGAGCTCGACCTCAGCGCGGATGCGGCCCACCGCACGCTCTTCATCCGCCCTGCCCTCCGCTTGGCGAACGCGACGCGCTACATCGTGGCGGTGCGCGGCGTCACCGATGCCGGCGGCACTCCGATTCCTCCGTCACCTGCGTTCGCAGCGCTGCGCGACGGCACCGATCTCGACGAAGAGCCGTCGGTCGAGCAACGCCGTCCGCTGTACGCCGACATCTTCGCGCGACTCGATCAGGCCGGCGTGGCCCGCGAAGATCTGCAGCTCGCGTGGGATTTCACCACCGCGAGCGACGAGAACATCGTGACGCCGCTCTTGCACATGCGCGACACGGCGCTCGCGATGGTCGGCGATGCGCCGAGCTTCACAATCGACACGGTCGAGACGGATTTCGATCCGCGCGTGGCGTTCCGTGTGCGCGGCACGTTCGAGGTGCCGCTCTTCGTCGATCAGCCCGGGCCCATGGCGGTGCAGAACGTCGGCGCCGACGGTCTGCCCGAGGCGGTCGGCGTCCACGACTTCGACTACGAGCTCCTGATCCCCGCGGTCGCGATGGAGCAGCCGGTGCAGCTGCTGCACTACGGGCACGGCTTGCTCGGCACGCAGAAGGAGATCGAGCGCGACGAATTCCTCGAGCTCTGCCAGAACCACGGTTGGGCGATCTTCTCGACCGACTGGATCGGCCTCGCCGAGCCCGATCAGCCCTTCATCGGCGTGATCCTGCAAAGCGGCGAGATCGAGGATTTCGACGGCATGTTCGCGCGCCTGCAGCAGGCGGTGGTGAACTCGCTGGTGCTCGATCGCGTGGTGGCGAACGGTATCGTGAACGATCCGATGTTCACCGGGCTGCTCGATTCGTCGCAGCTCTCGTACTACGGCATCAGTCTCGGCGGCATCATGGGCGCGCTCTACATGAGCGTCTCGCAGGACGCGACGCGCGGCGGCCTCGAGGTGATGGGCACACCGTTCTCGCTGCTGCTCAATCGCAGCGCGCAGTTCGACGCGTTCTTCCAGATCGCGAAGTCGACGTACACCGATGGGCGCGACATCCAGCTCGTGCTGGGGCTCGTGCAGATCCTGTGGGATCGCGTGGAGCCCAACGGGTTCCTGCCGCACTTGCGCGACACCCCGCTGCCGAACACGCCCGCGCACGAGGTGCTGATGCGCGCGGCGGTGGGCGATCATTCGGTGCCGACGATCGGTGCGCAAGTGATGGCGCGATCGCTCGGCGTGCCGCACGTCGACTCCGGCGTGCGCGACGTGTGGGGGCTCGAGACGGTCGCGAGCGCACCGCCCGGCAGCGCGTACATCGAGTACGACTTCGGGCTGCCGCCCGAGCCGGCATGTGCGGTGCCGGAGCGCGCGTGCGACGACCCGCACGGGGCGATC
>DASZPU010000199.1:0-6815 GCA_035550195.1 Nannocystaceae bacterium | reverse complement strand
TCGATCCCAGCTCGGTGCGCACGGGCGGCAGCATCCTCGGCGACAAGACGCGCATGGCGAAGCTGTCGCGCGAGCCCAACGCATTCATCCGCCCTTCGCCCGCGAGCGGCGTGCTGGGCGGTGTCGCGGCGCGCACGCGCGCGAGCATGCGACTGTGCGAGGCTGCAGGCTTCGACATCGTCTTGATCGAGACGGTCGGCGTCGGACAGTCGGAGATCGATGCGGCCGACATCGTCGACACGATGCTCGTGCTCGTGCAGATCGGCGCCGGCGACGAGCTGCAGGGCATCAAGCGCGGCCTGCTCGAGTGTGCCGACGTCGTCGCGATCGCGAAGGCCGACGGCGACAACCTGGCGGCGGCGCATCGCACGAAGGCCGAGTACGCGCAGGCGTTGGCCTTCGTGCCGCCGCGCAACGCGGGCTGGAGCGCGGCGGTGCTCGAGTGCTCGGCGGTCGCGGGCACCGGCATCGACGAGCTGTGGCGCACGATCGCGTCGCATCGACACACGCTCGAAGCCGACGGCGCGTGGGCCCGGCAGCGCGCCGCGTTGCAGCTGCGTTGGACCGAGCAGGCGATGCACGATCTGTTACGCACCGAGGCGTCGCACGACCCCGCGGTGCGCGAGCGGATGCGGCAGCTCACGGGCGCGATCGAAAGCGGCGATCTCTCGCCCGAGCGCGCCGCTGAGCAGCTGATCGCCGTGTTCCGTGGATCCGCCCCGCGTGCTTGAGCGGCGATCGGTTTGCGCCGACACTCCAGCGCATGTCGATGCGTACCTGCACTTCGCTTTCTGCTCTGCTCCTGCTCGCGCTCGGTTGTCCCGGCGGTGACGACGGTGCCACGGGTGAGAGCACCGGTAGCTCGGGCGAGTCGAGCGAAGGGCCCAGCACGACCAACGCCGACTCGTCGTCGTCGAGCACCACGCTCACGACCACCGCGGACACGAGCGTCGGTCCGGTCGACAGCTCGGAGAGCTCGACCGGCGTGCCCACGAACTGCGGCAACGCCGAGCTCGACGACGGCGAAGAGTGCGACGACGGCAACAACGAAGAGGGCGATGCCTGCCACGCCGACTGCACCAACGCGTTCGAGATCGTCTGGACGAACCTGCACGACGGCGCGTCGTCGAGCTTCGACAGCGCGAACGACGTGTGGATCGACGATGCGGATGCGATCTTCGCGGCGGGCTACGAGACGCTGCCGATGAACGGCAACGACATGTGGATCCAACAGTACATGCCCGACGGCAGCGAGGGCGCAGTGTTCTCGTACGGCGACGGCGTCGACGACGACTTCTGCAACTCGATCGCGATCGCGCCGGCCGGCGATCTGCTGTGCGCGGGCGCCGTGACGTCGATGACGGATCTCGACGTCGTCACCATCCGCGTCGGCACCGATCTCAGCGACCTCTCGCTGGTCGAGCGCTTCGATGGTCCGGGCATGGGGCCCGGTGCGAACGACGACTTCGACATCGGGCGCGCCGCGGTCGGCACCGACGACGGCGGCTTCGTCGTGGTGGGCCACGTCGCGGTCGACGGCCAGGGCCTCAACATGTTCGTGGCGCGCTACGAGGCCGACTCCACGCCGGTCTTCGCGGTGAATCGCGACGACGCGATGATGGGCGACAACGTCGCGCGCGCGGTGGTGCTGAACTCTTCGGGGCAGATCCTCGTGTTCGGCAACGACAGCGTCGACGCGACCACGGCCGCCGGTGTGCTCGCGGTCTACGACGGCGACGGCAACCTGCTCGACGACACCCAGACCTTCGACTTCGTCGTGCGCGACGTCGCGGTCGATGCCGACGGCAACTACGTGGTGGTCGGGCAGGGCGATCTCGGCAACACGCTCGACGACGCGGTGGTGCGCAAGTACGACCCGGACTTCGCCGAGCTGTGGACCGCGTCGTTCGACGGCTCGACGGACGTCGACCTCGCGAGCGGCGTGCACGTCGGGGCCGACGGCAACGTGTACGTCGCGGGCACCACGTTCCGCACCGGCGAGCAGGGCAACGGTTTCGTCGCCGTGTGGGACGCCGACGGCAACGCGCTGTGGAGCGACGAGTACAACACGATGGACGTCGATCTCGAGGACGGCTTCACCGGCGTGTCGACCGACGCGATGGGCGACGTGGTCGTCGTCGGCTTCGCGACGATCCTCGGCCATCAGACCGACGCGGTGGTCCGCAAGTACCATCCGCTGTAGCTCGTCACCGCCCGCTTGCATCGCGCGGCTGCATGCGACGAAACTCGTCGCATGCATCGGCAAGGATTGCGTCGGTCGGTTCTGGTCTCGTTCGCGCTCGCGCTCGCCTGCGGTGACGACGGCGTCGCCGCGACCGCCGACGGGAGCTCGAGCAGCGAAGGCGGCGAGAGCTCGTCGACGAATCCGTCGACCACGATCGTCGACGAGAGCTCGACCGACTCGTCGGCGTCGGCGACCAGCACGGAGAGCAGCGGCGACTCGGCCGACAGCTCGAGCTCGACCGGCGAACCGAGCCTCTGCGGCAACGGTGAGCTCGACGACGGCGAAGAGTGCGACGACAGCAACGTCGTCGATGGCGACGCCTGCAAAGCCGACTGCACGAACGCATTCGAGGTCGCGTGGACGGTGACGCACAACGGCGAGGCGTCGGGCGGCGACTTCGTGAACGACATCTGGATCGACGCGGCCGGCAACATCTACGCCGCGGGTGGCGAGCGGGGCACCGGCGAGGGCACGAACGTCTGGCTGCAGCAGTCCCTGCCCGACGGCAGCGAAGGTTGGACGGTGCGCTACGACGCGGCCGCCGGCGACGACGACTCCGCATCGGAGATGCTCGCGACCGACGATGGCGACTTCGTGCTCACCGGCTCGCGTGACAGCGACACCGGCTACATCGACATCATCCTCGTGCGAGTCGACGGGGCCACGCAGATGATCGAGTGGCAGGTGGACGTCGACGGTCCGGGCATGGGCACCGACTCGCACGACTACGACTCGGCGTCGCGCTTGGCCGCCACGAGCGACGGCGGATTCGTGGCGGTCGGCTCGGTCGGCACCGACGCGCAGGGCGACGACGCGTGGGTCGGACGCTACGACGCCGCGGGCACCGAGCTATGGAGCGCGAGCTACGACGATCCGATGTCCGTCGACAACTACGCACAGGGCGTGCTCGTGCGACCCGACGACGAGGTCATCGTCTTCGCGCGCGACTACCAGAACTTCATGAGCACCGGCCGCGTCATCGTGTACGACGCGGACGGGGTCGAGCAGCCAGCGCAGGGCTTCACCGACGAGGTCGCGTTCAGTGACGCGCGGTGGGATCCCGACGGCAACATGATCGTCACCGGGTACGCCGCGCCGTCGAACACACTGCTCGACGTGATCACGCGCAAGTACGATCCCGACTTCACGCAGGTGTGGGAGAGCGTCTTCGACGGCGCGCTCGACTTCGACTTCCCCTACGGAATGCACGTCGACGGTGCCGGGAACGTCTACGTCGTCGGCATCCTGAGCCGCGTGAACCAGCAGGGCAACGCGTTCATCGCGGCCTACGACACCGACGGCAACCCGCGGTGGGGTGACGAGTACAACGTCGAAGACCTGGACATCGACGAGGCCTGGTACGCGGTCGGGAGCGACGCGATGGGCGACGTCGTGGTCGGCGGCTTCGCGCCCATGCTCGGCGAGCAGAGCAACGCGTTCACGCGCAAGTATCACCCGCTCTGATCGAACAGCGCCCGCGCGATCACCAGCTTCTGGATCTCGGTGGTGCCTTCGTAGATCCGCAGCGCGCGGATCTCTCGATACAAGCGCTCGGTGGGCTGGCCGACGGTGACGCCGAGGCCACCGAGCGATTGCACCGCACGATCGATGGTGCGTTGCGCCGACTCGGTCGCGAACATCTTCGCGACCGCGCTGTCGGCCGGCGTGCCCGTGCCGGCATCGCGCGCGATCGCGGCGCGATACACCAACAGCTGCGCGGCGAGGTGATCGCTCGCGACGTCGGCCACCGCGAAGCGCAGGCCTTGCTGGGTCGCGAGCGGCTTGCCGAACTGCACGCGGTTGCGCAGGTGCGTGATGGTCTCGAGCAGCGCGCGATCGGCCAGGCCGAGCGCGGCCGCACCGACGCTGACGCGGAACACGTCGAGGTTGCCGAACGCGAGCTCGAGCCCCTTGCCGGGCTTGCCGAGGCGGTGCGCGGCGGGCACCTCGACGCCGCGCAAGTGCACGGTGCCGATCGGATGGGGCGCGATCACCTTGATCGGATCGACGCTGAGCCCACGCGCGTCGCCGGGCACGAAGAACGCACCGAAGCGTGGCTTGCCGCCTTCGCCGGCCTCGGCTTCGCGCGCGAACACGACGAAGCTGTCCGCACACGGTGCATTCGAGATGAAGCACTTCTCGCCGTCGAGCACGATCGTGCCGTCGCTCTGCTCGCGCGCGCTCGTGGTCATCGCCGCGACGTCGGAGCCCGCACCCGGCTCGGTCAACGCGAACGCGCAGATCGTCTCGCCCGCGACCACCTTCGGCAGCACGCGCGCGCGCAGCTCGTCGCTGCCGCCGACGGTGATCGGGTTGCCGCCGAGGCCCTGCATCACGAACGCGCTGTCGAGCACGCCGCTGCGCCGCGCGAGCCACTGCCGCACCAGACAGAGCGACACCGTGCGCAGCTGCTCGGACGCGCCGCCCCAGCGCTTGGGCACGACGTGTGCGAGCAGGCCGGCCGCGCCGAGCCGCGCGACGAAGGCCCGCGTGGCCGCGATCTCGTCGGTGTCGTCGACGGGATTCTCCGCGAACGCAGCGTCGAGCTCGGCCAGGCGATCCTCGAGCACTTCGAGCTCGCCGACCTCGCTGCCGAAGAGACCGAGCCCGCGATCGAGCACGCGTGTTGCGAGCCAACCCATCGTCACTTCCACTCGGGCTTGCGCCCGGCCTTCCACGCCTCGTGGGCCTCGCGGAAGTCGGGGTGTTGCATGCAAATCGCCTGCGCCTGCGCTTCCGCTTCGATCGCGGCATCGAGCTGCAGCTGCAGCTCTTCACCGAGCATCTGTTTGGTCATGCGCACCGCGAAGTGCGGGCCTTCGGCGATGCGCTTCGCCAGCTCGAAGGCCGCGCGATCGACCGCCTCGGGATCGTCGTCGTCGACCAACGCGTTCGCGAGGCCGATGCGCTCGCAACGCTCGGCGTAGATGCGCTCGCCGAGCATCAGGATCTCGGATGCGACGCCGAGCCCGACCAGTCGCGGCAACAACCAGCTCGCGCCCATGTCGGCGCCCGACAGGCCGACCTGCGGAAAGAGGAAGGCGAAGAACGCGTGCTTGCCCATCACCCGCAGATCGCTGGCCAGCGCCATCACTGCACCCGCACCCGCGGCCACACGCTTGACGCTCGCGACGATCGGCAGCCGACAGCGGCGCATGTTGTGGATGAGCTCGCCGGTCATGCGCGTGAACGTGAGCAGCCCGTCCATGTCGCGCGTGAAGAGGTGGCCGATGATGTCCTCGACGTCGCCGCCGCTGCAGAAGGCCTTGCCGCGGCCCTGCAACACCAGCGCGCGCGCGCCCTCGGGCGCGAGCGCACGACGATCGATCACCGCGAACAGATCGGTGAGCTCGCGGTACACCGCGAAGGTGAGCGCGTTGAAGCGATCGGCACGATCGAGCGTGATGATGCCGACGCGATCGCGTTCCTCGTAGTGGAACGAGCGCGGGCTCGGCAAGGGCAGGGGGATGCGATCGGGGGCGGGCTCGCTCATCGTGGATCTCCTGGCAGCACCGCGAGCGCCTGTAGCTCGACCTTCGCGCGATCCTCGAGCAGCGCGACGACCTGGACGAGCGCCATCGTGGGGTATTGCTTGCCGCACAGCTCGCGCCACGCTGCGCCGATCTGCGCGGCGGCGTCGCGATACGCTTGCTTGTCGACGACGTACATCGTCATCGACACCAGGTGCTCGGGCTCGCCACCGGCGGCGCGCAGCACCGCGAGCACGTTCGCGAGCGCTTGGCGGAATTGGTGGACGAGATCGTCGGACTCGAACTGCTGCTGCGCGTTCCAGCCGATCTGCCCCGCGATCGCGAGCAGCTCGCCACGTGCGGCGATGCCGTTGACGTAGCCGCGCGGACGCGCCCAACCCTCGGGCTCGATGATGCGTTTGGTGCTCACAGCGTGGTCTCTCCGCCGTCGAGGGCGAGGGCTTGTCCGTGGATCGAGGCCGCCGCGTCGCTGCACAGGAATGCGACGAGCTCGGCGACTTCGCGCGGGGTGATGAGGCGTTGCAGCGGCGAGAACGCAGCGAGCGTGCCTTTGGCTTCGTCGACGCTGCGCCCGGTCGCGCTGCCGATGCGTTGCGCCGCGTCGGCCACGATGTCGGTGTCGGTGAAGCCGGGGCAGACCGCGTTGACGGTGACGCCGCTGCCCGCGACCTCGGCCGCGAGCGCGCGCACGAGCGCGACGAGGCCACCTTTGCTGGCCGAGTACGCGGCGGTGTAGCGGTAGCCCTTGAGCGCGGCGGTCGACGCGATCGCGATCACGCGGCCGCGCTTGCGCTTGACCATCGCGGGCACGAGCGCGCGTGCGAGCCGGAACGGTGCGACGAGGTTGGTGGCGAGCACCCGCTGCAAGAGCGCGTCGTCGGTCTTGTGCAGCGGGGCCGAGGGCGCGACGCCGGCGTTGCTCACCAACACGTCGACGGTGTGCTCGCGCAGCGCATCGGCACCGCGACCGGACGCAGCCTCGACGATGCGAGGGGCACGCTCGCCGCCTTCTCGCCGCTGCAGCGCCTGATCGCACCGACCGAGGTCGCCGAGCTCGTCGCATTCCTGTGCAGCGACGC
>DASZPU010000198.1:0-8295 GCA_035550195.1 Nannocystaceae bacterium | reverse complement strand
CCCTGCCCTCCGCCGGTCGATGCGACCACGCTGGTCGAAGTGCTCGAGCATCACCTGCGCGAGCAACCCGATCGCCTCCACATCCTGCTCGAGGACGACGACGGCACGCTCACTCCGATCACGTATCGCATGCTGTGGCGTGCCGCGATGACGGTCGCACGCTCGCTGCGCGAGCACGGCCTCGCGCCCGGCCGCACCGTCGCGATCATGCTGCCGACGTCGGTGGGCTACTTCGCGTCGTTCATGGGCGTGCTCCTGGCCGGCGGGGTGCCGGTGCCGCTCTACCCCCCGATCCGACTCGATCGCATCGCCGAGTACGTCGCGCGTTGCACCGGCATCCTCGACAACGCGCAGGCGCAGCTGCTCATCACGTTCGATCGCGCCGCGCGGCTCGCCGACATCGCCCGCGATCGCGTGTCGTCGATCGAGCACGTGCTCTCCGTCGATGCGCTGCTCGACCTCCAAGCGCTGCGCATGCCGTCGCTGCACGACGTGCTCGACGAAGGCCAGCGCCGCGTCGCGGTCGCGCCCGACGACACCGCGCTCATCCAGTACACCTCGGGCAGCACCGGCGATCCGAAGGGTGTCGAGCTCACCCACGCCGCGGTCGTCGCGAACATCCGCGCATCGGCGGCGGGCTGTGGGCTCTGCGACACCGACGTGCTGGTGAGCTGGCTGCCGCTCTACCACGACATGGGTCTCATCGCGGGCTGGCTCATGCCGCTCTACCGCGGCGTGCCCACCGTCGTCATGTCGCCGCTCGCGTTCCTGTCGCGTCCATCGCGATGGCTGCGTGCGCTGTCCGACTTCGGCGGCACGTGCTCGGTCGCGCCGAACTTCGCGTTCGATCTCTGCACGAAGCGCATCGAGGACGACGAGCTCGCGTCGCTCGATCTGAGTCGCGTGCGCGCGATCCTCAACGGCGCCGAGCCGATCCTGCCCGGCACGCTCGATCGCTTCGCCGCACGCTTTGCGCCGCGTGGCCTGAAGCGCGAGGTGCTGTTCTGCGCGTACGGGCTCGCCGAGAACATGGTCGCGGTCGCGTTCGCACCGGTCACGCGTGGGCCGCTCGTCGATCGCATCGCGCGCGTTCCGTTCGAGGAGCGCGGCGTCGCGATCGCATCCGACGATGCCGACGCGCTGCAGTTCGTCGGCGTCGGCCGAGCCGTGCCCGGGCACGAGATCCAGGTCGTCGACGAGCACGGCGTGGCCGTGCCGAATCGCCAGCGCGGCACGGTGCGCTTCCGCGGCCCGTCCACGTTCAAGGGCTACTACCGCCGCCCCGACGCGACCGCGCTGGTGAAGCGCGAGGACGGCTGGGTCGACACCGGCGACCTCGGCTATCTCGCCGACGGCGAGCTGTTCATCGTCGGGCGCGTCAAGGACATCATCATCAAGGGCGGGCGTAACTATCACCCGCACGAGATCGAAGAAGCCGCCGCCACCGTGCGTGGCATCCGACTCGGTTGCGTGGCTGCGTTCGCGCAGCGCGACGACGCGTCCGGCACCGAGCAGATCGTCGTGGTCGCGGAGACCCGCGAGCGCGATCCGTTGGCGCGCGAGATGTTGACCGGCCTCGTCACCGAAGCCGTCACCGCCCGCGTCGGCGTGCCGCCGGATCGCATCGTGCTCGCGCCCCCGGGTGCGGTGCCGAAGACGTCGAGCGGCAAGATCCAGCGCAGCGAGTGCCGTCGCCTCTGGCAGGCCGGCGAGCTCGAGCGCGCACGCGGCTCGGTCGCACGCCAAGCGTTCGGCCTCTACGTCGCCGGACTCCCGTCGCGCATCGCCCACGGTCTCTCGCGCATCGCTCGCGCGCTCTTCGGCGTCTATGCGATCACCGCGATCGTGTCGGCGTGTCTCGTGTGCCTCGTGCTGTGTCGGCTCGCACCCGCCGGTGCGACGGCCCGACGCGTGTCGAGTCGACTCGCGCGCCTGGTGATGACGCTCGCTGCACTTCGCCCGCGCCGCTTCGGCGAGGTCCCCGAGGGCGCGGGCATCATCGTCGCGAACCACGGCGGCTATCTCGACTTCCTGATCTGCGCGGCCGCACTGCCGTCGGACGTGCGCTTCGTGATCAAAGGCGAGCTACGCGAGGTGCCGCTGCTCGGCGGCGTGCTGCGTCGCGCCGGTCACGTGTTCATCGATCGTCACAGCACCGCGCGCTCGCTCGCCGATCTCGAGGCCGTGCGCACGCTCCTGCGCGACGGCCAGCGCGTGGTGCTCTTCCCCGAAGGCACGTTCTCCCCCGAGATCGGCATGCGCCCGTTCAAGCTCGGCGCATTTCGACTCGCGGCCGAGACCGGTGCACCGATCGTCCCGATCGCGATTCGGGGCTCGCGCAAGGCACTGCGCGACGGCACGTGGCTTCCACGTCACGTCCCGATCGAGCTCGAGGTGCTCCCCTCGCTCGCGCCGCGTGGCACGGAAGTGGCCGACATCGTGCGTCTACGCGACGCGAGCGCGGAAGCGATCGCCGCGAAGATCGACGAGCCCCGGCTCCATGCCGCATCGATCGTCGTGCCCGGGGCGTGACCGCCGCCCGCCCCATGCGAGCGCGGGCGCAGCGAGTCGTGTATCGTTGGCGCATGGTCTTCGATGGTGTTGCGCGGGTCGGGATTCCGGCGCTGCTGGTCGCGGTCGGTTGCAACGCGGGTCAGACCACCGCGAATGGTCCGGGCGGAGACGATCGCGGCACGACGACGGGCGGCGCCAGCGAGTCGAGCGCGTCGAGCTCGTCGCAGAACGACGTCGGCAATGCCGACACGGGAACGAGCGGCAGCGGTGGACACGGTGGCAGTGCCACCGAGGGCAGCAGCTCCAACGACGATGGTCCGGTGCGCGACTGCGGTGATCCGGTCAACGGCGACGCGGTCGATCGCCGCGCACTGATCGCGATCGATTGCGGATTCGCGGCGGGCTGCCAAGCGAGCGCCGCCGAGATGGAATCCGCGAAGCTCGCGGGACCGATGACGCTCGTCGCCGAGGTGCGCCTCGATCCCCGCCCGACCGAGTACGCCGCGCTCGTCTCACGCTGGGACACCAACGGCGCGCGCGCGTGGGAGCTCGGCATCGATCCCAGCCAGCAGCCGTACGTGTGGCTGAGCCCGAACGGCAGCTATGCACCGTCGGCCGAGACCTACGCGCGCCCGCAGCAACAGCTCGTGCTCGGCGAGACCTGGGAAGTCGCCGCGGTCATCGTGCCGGGCGAGCGCATCCACATGTTCATCGACGGTGTGCTCGTGCGCGAGCAGACCGGCATCACCGACACGATCAACATCGGGCTCGCCGAGCTCGGCATCGGTCGCCGTCCCGGCGAGAGCGACGGTCCGTTGTCGGCTGCGATCGGCCGCGTGCGCATCTTCGACGAAGCGCTCGGCGACGAGGAAGTCGCGGCGTTGGCGGTCGCCCACGATCGCTGCGGCGACTTACCCGGCCTCGCACCGATAGCGCCGATCACCAGCGGCCCCAAGTTTCATTGGTTCGGTTACTACGACAAGTTCCAGTTCGACCCCAGCGATCGCTACGTGCTCTCGATGGCGGTCGACTTCGAGGACCGCGCGGTCACGTCCGCAGACGTCGTCGAGATCGGGATGATCGATCTCGACAACGGCAACCAATGGACCACGCTCGGCGAGTCGCGGGCGTGGAACTGGCAGCAGGGCTGCATGCTGCAGTGGGTGCCCGGCTCGAACACCGAAGTCGTCTGGAACGATCGCGAAGGTGAAGGCAACGGCGACTTCTACGTCGCGCGCGTGCTCGACGTCGAGACACAGGAGCTGCGCACGCTGTCGCGGCCGATCTTCACGATCGCGCCCGACGGACAGACCGCGTTCGGCATCGACTTCGAACGCTATGCGCACATGACCGCGGGCTACGGCTACCCCGGCATCCCCGACGCGAACCAGAGTGTGTTCGCACCCGACGACGCCGGCATCTGGGCGATCGACATGAACGACGGCACGAACGAGCTGATCCTCTCGTATGCCGACGTCGCCGCGCTGCCGAGCGAGTGGGCGGGAGCGCCCAACGCGAAGCACTTCTTCTACCAGCTCCGCGTGAACCCCTCGGGCACGCGCCTCGTCTTCTACGACCGGATGATCGTGCCCAACGGCGGTGGCTCGCACACCACCGTGCTCACCGTCGATCTCGACGGCAGCGATCTCTTCCTGGTCGACGACGCCGGCAGCCCCAGCCACATCGACTGGCGCGACGACGAGACCTTGGTGGTCTACTCGTACGACTACAACGGCTACGCGCTCTTGCAGGACGGGATGGGCTGGATCGGCAACGTGCTCGACTACCCGGTCAACGGCCACGAGCTGTTCCTGCCCGGTGACGAATGGATGGTGAGCGACACGTATCCCGACGTGTTCCGCTACCAGCATCCGTTCCTCTACCACGTGCCCGGCGACGAGGTGTTCTCGCTCGCACACCTGCACTCGCCCGAGAGCTACGACGGCTCCGACCGCTGCGACAACCATCCGCGGCTCTCCCGAGACGGGCGCCGCGTCGTGGTCGACTCCGCACAGCAGGACGGACGGCAGATGTACGTCATCGAGCTCGGCGAGATCCTCGACTCGCGCTGAGCGAGCGCCAGCGCAGCTTCGGAAGCTGCTACCATCGCGCGATGCGGCGGTGGTCGTTGCTCTCGCTCGCGTTCGCGGCGTGCACGTTCGACACGAGCGGCGTCGGCGAAGGCGACGACGACGGCAAGGGCTCGGACACGAGCAGCAAGGATCCGACGACGTCCAGCACGAGCACCGACGCGACGCTCACGACGAGCGTCGGCGAGAGCACGACGCCGAGCACCGAGTCGAGCACCACGAGCAGCGAGACCACCATGTCGCTCGAGTCGTCGAGCGAGGACACCGGCACCGGCGGCATGCCCGGTCCGGTCTGCGGCGGCAAGCTGTGGGAAGCGCAGATGGACGTCGACCCGACGATGCTGGACGTCAACGGCGACCACGTGCCCGACTGGGAGTTCTCGAGCGGCGAGTTCCCGGAGCGCTCGCTCATGGGCGGCGCGTGGATCGTGCCGACCGAGACGTCGATCCGCACGCGCCCCGACGAGCCGTTCGCGACGCGCACGATCGTCGCGTTCCGCGGACGCGCGATCGAGCAAGGCGGGCGCGCGCTCAGCACGTCGATCGCGCTCACGCCCTCCGAGGGCGCGGTGATGCAGCTGCTGGTCACGCTGTCGCTCGAGAACGACGGCTCGCAGACGGCGACGATCGAAGCCGCAGTGAGCGCGATGGCGGGCATGCAGCTCGCGGCGGTGCCGGGCCTGCTCGCCGAGCCCGTCGAGATCACGATCGACCTCGATCCCGCGATGGCGCAGGCGGGCATCACGGTCGCGGGCACCGACATCGGCAACTACTTCTTGCCGATGTACGGCGGCGAGTCGCCGGCCGCGGTGGTGATCGGCGCGCGCATGCTCGCCGCCGAAGTCGACCGCGTGCTCGTCGAGTCGTGTCCCTAGGCCGGCACGACGCAGATCCCTACGTCTTCGGTGCCGGGCGGTGGATCGTCGAAGTGCGCGATGCACTCTTCACCGGCACCGGGGCACGTGTTGGGCATGCTCAGATCGCACCACGGCGTACAACACCACGTGGAGTTGCAGCCCGCGCTGCCACCGATGCAGACGAGCCCGGGATCGCAGACGTTGTCGAACTCGCAGGGATCGCCGTCGAGCCCGCCCGAGCCCGACGCATCGGGGATGCAGATGAGCTCGCCGTTGTCGCCGTCCTTCGCGTTGCAACCCTGGCCCTCCGGGCAGTCTTGGATCAGCGGATCGCACGACGTGATGCAGATCGGCAGCACGCCGTCGTTCTGCACCGCGCAGATCGTGCCGGTGGGGCACGTGCCCTGGGGATCGCAGAACGCGACGCACACGCCCATCGAGGTCTCGGGATCGACGTCCCAGCACATGAAGCCCACCGCGCAGTCGTCGATGCCGGAGACGCCCGTGCCTTCGACGTTGCAAGGATCGCCGTCGACGCCGTCACCGGTCACCGGGACGCACTTGTTCGCGTTCCACGAGCTGCCGCCGTCGTTCGCCCACGCGGTGCACTTCTCGCCGCGCGGACAGTCCTGTGCCCGCGGATCGCACTCGCTCTCGGTGTGCGTGTCCGGGCGCAACACGAAGCCGACGGTGGGATCGTCGTCCGTAGTGGTCTCTGCGGGGGCGGTGGTTCCCACGCTCGTGCCCGGCATCGTCGTCATGCCTCCGCCGCTGGTCGTGTCACCGCTCGAGGTTTCGCCGCCGCCCGTCGTGCCACCGCTCTCGTCGGCAGCGCTCGACTTCTGCGCGCACCCGACGACCACCAACGATGCGAAGATCAACGAACGCATCGTGCGATGCTAGCAGACGCGCCGTGCTACCGTGCGATCGATGCTCCATCGCCTCGGCCTCGCGTGTCTGCTCGCGATGTACGGCTGCGCCACCGCTGACGAAGGCCGCACCACCGCGCAGACCAGCGCCACGACGCTCACGACGACGCTCGGCGACGACACCGGCTCGGCGAGCGCGAGCGGCAGCACGTCCGAGTCGGGCGAGACCACGTCGGGGAGCACCGCCGTCGCCGAGACGTCCGCCGACACCAACGTCGACGGCCCGTCGTTCGACGTCGCCGGCGAGACCACGGCGGGTGCGTGCATGCCCAGCGCCGTCGACGAGATCGTGTGCGACGGCGTCGACGACGACTGCAACGGCTTCGTCGACGACATCGATGCGGCCGGCGACGGCATCTGCGACTGCCTCGTCATCGCGATCGTCGGCAACGCCGGATCGAATCCGTCGTCGCAGTTCGTCGCCTGGCTGACGATGCAGGGCACGAGCAGCGAGCGCATCGATCCCGCGCTCGTCGACGAGACCGTGCTCGCGCCCTACGACATCATCATCCTCGATCAGCTCACGCGCTCGTACAGCGCTGCGGAAGCCACCGCGTTCGCCGACTGGGTCGAGGCCGGCGGCGGCCTCATGGCGATGACCGGGCACACCAGCGATCCCGCCATCGCACAGGATCGGCCCAACGGAATCCTCGGCAGCTTCGGCATGGTCTACCAAGGCGCGCTGCTCAACGGCCCGGTCACCGATTTCCTGCCGCATCCGATCTCCGATGGGCTCACCTCGGTGACGTTCGCGGGCGGCTTCGAGGTGGCCGAAACCGTCGCGAACACCACCGACATCGTCGCGCAGATCCCCGCCGCACCGATCGCGCGTGCACGCGAGGTCGGCAGCGGCAAGGTGTTCGTGTGGGGCGACGAGTGGATCGAGTACGACTCCGAGTGGTCGTCGATGCCGGAGATCAACCAGCTCTGGGTGAACGCCCTCGACTGGTTGCGCCCCGCCGATCTCTGCGCGCCGCCACCTGGTTGATCAGCGCCGGCGACGTCGCGCCAGCACACCGACGAACGCGAAGAGCGACCACGCGAGGCCGCGCGGATCCGCGGTGCTGCAACCACAGCCGCTGCTCTCGTCGTTCGAGCCGCCGCTGCCCGACGCACCGCCCGACGACTCGCCGCCGTCCGACGACTCGTTGCCCGCCGTGACGCTGACCGTGCCGGTCGCGCTCACGCCTCCGCTGGAGTCGCCCTCGCCTCCACCGCTCGTGTCGACGTTGCCGCCTTCGCTCGAGCTCTCCTCGGCTGCGGTCGTCTCGCCGCCTTCGCTCGCGCCGCCGCTCTCGGACGAGCTGCCGCTCTCGCTCGACTCGCCGCCGCCGCTCGAGGTCTCGAGCTCTTCGACCGTGCACGTGCTGCTGCAGCCGTCGCCGTCGTCGGTGTTGCCGTCGTCGCAGTACTCGCCCGCGGTGTTGTTCTCGTAGCCGTCGCCGCAGCTCGGCAGCGTGCAGTCGGGATCGCACGCGGGCGACTCCGCACTGTCGTCGCACTCTTCGCCCGCGAGCGGGTTGGGCTGGCCGTCGCCGCACATCGGGATCGTGCAGTTGGCGTTGCACGTCGCGGTCTCGCCCATCTCGTCGCAGTCTTCACCCGCGGTCGCGTTGACGAACCCGTCACCGCACAACGCCGCCGTGCAGTCGTCGTTGCAGGTCGGCGACTCGCCCATGTCGTCGCAGATCTCGCCGGCCGTGATGTTGAGCTGGCCGTCGCCACAGTCGGCGAACGTGCAGTTGCCGTCGCACGTCATGGTCTCGCCCATCTCGTCGCAGTCTTCGTCCGGCGTGGTGATGCCGTCGCCGCACGGCGTCATGTCGAAGCCGTCGCCGACGATGAGGTTGTCGAGCGTGAAGTAGCCGCCCGTGGTCGCGCCGCCACCGGACAGGCCGACGTGGA
>DASZPU010000197.1:0-6690 GCA_035550195.1 Nannocystaceae bacterium | reverse complement strand
GGCCGAGACCGTGCTGCTCAACCTCTGCCGCGGCGCCGGTCCTGCGGGCCTCGCAGGCATGGCCGCGTTCGACCGACTGAAACCTCGCGGTGCGCTGGTACGTCCTTTGTTGCACCTCACGCGCGACGACACGCGCAGCCTCGCGCTCGCGCTCGGTCTGCCGTTCGTCGACGATCCCAGCAACGATCTCGTCGAGCACCCGCGCGTCCGCATCCGCAAACGCGTGATCGCCGAGCTGCGCGAGCTCAACCCACAGGTCGAGCTGCGCATCGCCGGTGCCGCCCGATCGGTGAGGTACGAGCGCGAGCGCGCCGCCGCGCTCGATGCACATGCGCAGGAGGCCGCGTCGCTCGACGCGGCGGCGCTCCGATCGCTGCCCAGTGGGGCGCGTCGCCACATGTTGCGCACGTTGTGCATCTGTGCCGGCGTGCCGGCCGATGCGCTCGCGGAGCGCACGATCAGTGCGATCGACGACACGCTCGCACGCGGGCTCGCGCGCAAGCGCTGGGATCTCCACCGGCACACGCTGCACCTGGGCGCGGGGCGCCTGTGGGTGGAAGGGCCCAACGAGGGCCGGAACCATTGACCCACCCCCAGGCCGAAGCTATCCTGCCGTGACCCGGCGAAGGTCGGCGTGGCCGCGTGAAACAGCAGACCAAGACGCTCCTGGTATGGCTCGGACTGATCGTGGCGGTGCTTGCGCTCGCCAATCTGTTCAACACGAGCCAGCAGGCCAAGTCGATCAGCTACGCGAAGTTCGTCGAGCAGGTCGATCAGGAGTGGAACACCTTCGATGCGACGACGCTCGCGATCGAGGTGCACCCGAGCCACGTCGGCATCACCTACGAGCTCGACGGGCAGACGATCGAGGTCGTCGGCCCGGTGACCGACGAGCTGTACGCGAAGCTCAACGCGCACCAGATCGACTACAAGATCGAGCCCGAAGACGACAGCAGCCTGCTGCAGTTCGCGATCATGTGGCTGCCGATGATCCTGATCGTGATCATCATGATCATGTTCATGCGGCAGATGCAGGCCGGTGGCGGCAAGGCGATGAGCTTCGGCAAGTCGAAGGCGCGCCTGCTCACCGAGCACCAGGGCAAGGTCACCTTCAAGGACGTCGCCGGCATCGACGAGGCGCGCGAAGAGGTCGAGGAGATCATCGACTTCCTGCGCGACACTCGGAAGTACATGCGCGTCGGCGGGCGCATCCCCAAGGGCGTGCTGCTCATGGGCCCGCCCGGCACCGGCAAGACGCTGCTCGCCCGCGCGATCGCGGGTGAAGCCGGCGTCTCGTTCTTCTCGATCTCCGGCTCCGACTTCGTCGAGATGTTCGTCGGCGTCGGTGCGAGCCGCGTGCGCGACCTGTTCGAGCAGGGCAAGAAGAACGCGCCGTGCATCATCTTCATCGACGAGATCGACGCGGTCGGTCGCCATCGCGGCGCCGGTCTGGGCGGCGGTCACGACGAGCGCGAGCAGACGCTCAACCAGCTGCTGGTCGAGATGGACGGGTTCGAGAGCAACGACGGGGTCATCCTCGTCGCCGCCACCAACCGCCCCGACGTGCTCGATCCCGCCTTGCTGCGGCCCGGTCGCTTCGATCGCCGCATCGTCGTCGGGCTGCCCGACGTGCGCGGTCGCGAGATGATCCTGAAGGTGCACACCCGCAAGGTGCCCACCGAGGATCGCGTCGACCTCGGCGTCATCGCGCGCGGCACTCCCGGCTTCTCCGGTGCGGATCTCGAGAACCTCGTGAATGAAGCGGCGCTGATGGCCGCCCGCGAGAACCGCGATCGCGTCGCGCTGCGGGACTTCGAGCGCGCCAAGGACAAGGTCCTGATGGGCGCCGAGCGCAAGAGCGTGATGATCTCCGAGGAGGAGAAGCGCACCACCGCGTGGCACGAAGCCGGCCACACGCTGGTCGCGATGAAGCTCCCCGGCGAGCACGTCGATCCGATCCACAAGGTCACCATCATCCCGCGCGGCCAAGCGCTGGGCGTCACGCAGCAGCTGCCGGTCGAGGATCGCCACAACCTCGAGCGCAAGTACGCCGAGGCGCGCATCGCGATCCTGATGGGCGGTCGCATCGCCGAGGAGATCGCGCTCGCGGGGCAGCAGACCACCGGTGCCGGCAACGACATCGAGGTCGCCACGAACCTCGCGCGCAAGATGGTGTGCGAGTGGGGCATGAGCGACCGGCTCGGGCCCATCGCGTACGGCAAGAACGAGACGGAGCCGTTCCTCGGCCGCGACATCGCGCGGCCGCAGAACTACTCCGAGGCGACGGCGCAGGAGATCGATCAAGAAGTGCGCGCGACGATCCTCGCGCAGTACGAGCGCGCGAAGTCGCTGCTCATGCAGCATCGCGACGCGCTCGAGCGGCTCGCGATGGCGCTCATCGAGCGCGAGTCGCTCGGCGTCGAAGAGGTCGAGGCCGCGATCGACGGCCGTCCGCTGCCGATGATCGAAGACCACCGCGTGCCCGCGAAGCCAGCGACGGTGGTGAAGCCGACCGACGACAAGAAGGTCCGCGGCAGCGGCGTCATCGCCCCCGAGCCGACTTAGGGAGGGGCTGCGCCCCTCCGGCACTCGTGAGAGTCGAGCCGAGGCGGCTCGACTCTCGCGGCGCCTCTCCCCCGCGCGCATGAGCGCGCGCCGCCGCTGTGCGGCGGGCCCTCGAATCGGTCGCTCGCCTTTGGCTCGCTCCCTCTTCGGGGCTGGTCGTGATGCCCTCGGGGGACGTCTGGGTCCGCGCTTCGCTTCGCTATTGCGGTGTGTCGAGGGCGAGCTTCAGCAGGGGCGTCAGCTCTGGATCTTCGGGGCGGATGATGCCGTCGCGGCGCCAGCGGATGACGCCGGTGCGATCGACGAGGAAGGAGGTCGGGTAGCCGCGGACGTCCCAGTCGGCGATGGCCTTGCTCATCGGGTCGAAGACGATCGGATAGCTGAGCGCGAAGCTGTCGACCATCTGGCGCACCTGCATCAGCGCGGCAGCGCGATCGACACTCACGCCGATCACCGTGAAGCCGCGCGCGGCGTGCTCGCGGTGCAGCGCCTCGAGCTCGGGCAGCTCCTCGCGGCACGGGGCGCACCACGTCGCCCACACGTTCACGAGCACGACGGTGCCGCGCAGCGCATCGAGATCGAACGCATCACCGGCGATCGTCTTGCCGACCATCGCGGGCGCAGGCTTCGGCGAGCCGGCGCTGGCCTTCGTACCGTACGCATCACCGCCGGTACAGGCGAGCGCCGCCAACGACGCCCCGAGCAGCCACGTCCTCATCGCTCGCACTGCGCACGCACGATGTCTCGCGCGCGCATCCCCGTCAACACCTCAGGCCGCCAGCGCGTCGCCGTAGCCGAAATCGCGGGCGTACTGGCCGAGGTGCCCGCGCATGATCCGGCGCGCGCGGTGGAGCCGGCTCATCACGGTGCCGAGCGGGATCGACAGCTGCTGCGCGGCGTCCTTGTACGGCATGCCGCCGATGTCGACGAGCTCGACCACGGTGCGGTAGTGCGAGGGCAGGGCAGCGAGCGCGGCGATGACTTCGTCCGAGAGGTCGTTCGCGTGCAGCGAGCACAGCGGATCCTCGGCGGCGCCGATGCGACCACCGTCGAACATGTGCGCGACCAGATCGCAGCGCGACTCGACCGTCTGCACGACACGCATGTGGCGATGACGCGAGATGAACGTGTTCACCAGGATCCGCGAGAGGTATGCACCGACGCTGCCGCCACGCTCGAAGCGCGACCAGCTCGCCCACGCGCGGCAGAGCGCCTCCTGCACCAGGTCCATCGCGTCGCTCGGCTGTCGCGTGAGGCGGAGCCCGAGACGGTAGAGGCGAGCAGCGTGCGGGGCGGTCGCGGTCGTGAACTCGGTGGCGGCGGTCATGCGCCGACGTATGAGCAAGAGGTCGACCGCCGGCGCGACCGCCATCATCCCGCGCACTTGCGGGCGCCGGGCCCGGCTGCGCCCCGCGTGCCGTCGCGATGACAGCGTTCGTTGCAATGAATTGTCGCGAAAAGGGGCGCTGGGTCCAACGATTCGCGCGCTATCGCATCGGATCAGGGGACGGGAGCGATCCTGGCGAGATCGCCCCCGGGCATCCACGCGAAGCGTCGGCCGCCGATCGCGAGCGTCGGGACCATCAGCCGGTCGTCGCCGAGCTCGACCTCGAGCCAGCCCGCATCCCGCTCGGACCATGGGCTCGGTCGACCGGGTGCGTCGATCCACCCGAGCCCGCGGCGCGGCGCCTTCGTCGTCAACGCGAACACTGCGGCGCGTCGCACTGCGCGATGCGGATCGCGAGACACCAGCGCAGCGATCCGACGTCGCTCGTCGCGGGTCATGCCGTGGGCGCGTGCGGCCAGCACGGCGATGACGCGCACGCGCGGATCGGGATCGACGAGCGCACGATCGTCGGGGTGTCGTGCGAGCGCGCGCCACACTCCCGCCGCGCATGCACGCACGAGTGGATCGCGATCCTCGAGCAACGTCGCCGCGGTGCGCCGTGCTCCGCGGACGATCTTCGCGTCGCGCTCGATGCCGCCGAGGGCGAGCGTGGCGAGACAGCGATCGACGCGCGCGGCCTCGTCGTCGGTCGCCCATGCGGTCGCGCGTGCGATCGCGGTGCCGTCGTAGCGACCGAGCCGTGCGCGCGAGCCTTCGATCGCCGCGAGCACGAGCTCCGCGCGGCGCGTCCACACCGGCCCGTCCTCGGCGATGCGGGCATCGAGCTCCGCCGCCCAGTCGCGCGTGCGCGCGAGCCGGGGTAGGGCCGCGAGCGCATCGGCGATCGCGACCGCGTGGGTCTGCGCGAGGTCTTCGACGATCGGCGCATCGTCGCTCGCGCGCGCCGGGGTGACCGCGCCCGCGCGCGCCTTCACGTCCCACGCCGCGATCGTGCGCTCGAGCTCGAGTGCGATCTCGGGCGCCGCGCCGCGCTCGATCGCCGCGCGCAACGTGGGCGCCGCGACCGGACCGAGCAAGGAGAGCGTGCGCAGAGCCGGGCGGGCCGCGCCCGGATCGCGCAGGCGCGACGCCAGTGCATCGAGCAGCTCGGGCTCGGGATCGCTGCGTACGCCGAGCAGCTCCGCGAACTCCGGCGTGGTGAGCCCGGTCGGCGGGTCGTCGAAGATCTCGACGAGCGCCGCCGCGTCGCGCTCACCGTGCAGACCGACGAGCGCCGTCGCGATCGCGCGCACCACCGGCGGCTCGTTGGGTGCACGCAGCGCGCGGAGCAAGGCCGCGCTCGCGCGCGCATCGGCGATCTGGCCCAGCGAGCGCGCTGCGGACAAGCGCACCTGCGGCTCGGCGTCGTCGAGCAATCGCGCGACCGCCAGCGTCGCGTCGCGCGAGCCCAGCAGACCCAGGCTCTCGGCCGCGTGCTGCCGCACGAGCGCGGAGAGATCGGCGAGCTTGGCCGAGAGCGCCGCGGTCGCGCGCGCATGACCGTCGTCGTCGGTGCGCGCCCAGCCCAACACCTGCGCCGCTTGTGCGCGCATGAGATCGCTGTCCTCGCGCAGCGCACCGAGCAGCGTCTCGAGGCCCGCGCTGCTGGGCTCGAGCGCGATCACGCGGAGCGCCGACACGCGCAGCGTCTGCTCGCCCGCCGACGACCACAACGCGAGCGCTGCCGGAACACACGCGGTGAGCTCGCGCTCGAAGCAGATGCGCAGCGCCTCGCGTTTCACCGCCGTCGACGGATCGCCGAGCGCGTGCAGCACCCACGGCTCGATCACCGGGCTCGCGTAGGCGTCGAGCGTGAGCAGGGCATCGACGCGCTCGTGATCCTGGGCGGTGCGTTCGGGGCCGCGATCGGAGAGCGGGGCCGCGATGCGATCGATCTCGGTGGGCCAGCGCGGCCAGCGGTGACGGCCATCGGCGGATGCGGTGCCGGCGAACGCCAGCACGCCGAGCGCGATCGCGATCCGTCGCATCGCCGCGGAGGCTAGCGCATGCGCCACGCCGCGGGAACCCCGTGCCGGTGCGCCCTGCAGCTTCGCCGCACCCACGCGCGCGCCCCCGTGCAAAGCTGGACGGCGATGCGCTTCTACTTCGATGTCATCTCGCCGTACGCGTACATCGGCTGGCGCAGGGTGCACGAGCTCGCGCGCAAGGTGGAGCACGAGGTCGAGCCCGTGCCGATCCTGTTCGCCGCGCTGCTCGCCCACTACGGGCATCGCGGGCCCGCCGAGATCGCACCGAAGAAGCTCTACACGTTCAAGCACGTCGTGCGCGTCGCGGCCGAGCTCGGCGTGCCGATCGAGCCGCCCCCGCACCATCCGTTCAATCCGTTGTTGCCGCTGCGGATCGCGACGGCTGCACGTGCGCGTCCCGATGCGCGCGCGGTGATCGATGCGCTCTTCGACGCGGTGTGGAACGGCGGCGGCGGCACGGAGGATCCCGAGGCGTTGGCGCGCTGGCTCGACGCGCGCGGCCTCGACGGTGCCGAGCTCGTGGCGTCGGCGAGTCGCAGCGAGACCAAGGACGCGCTGCGCCGTGCGAGCGACGACGCAATCGCAGCGGGCGTGTTCGGTGTGCCGACGATCGCGATCGACGACGAGCTGTTCTGGGGGCAGGACAGCTTCGGCCACGTCGAGGCGTTCGTCGCGGGCCGCGATCCTGCGCGCGCGGCCGCGGCGCGTTGGGCGGGCATCACGGCGAGCGCGACGCGTCCGGGCAGCGTG
>DASZPU010000196.1:0-10717 GCA_035550195.1 Nannocystaceae bacterium | reverse complement strand
CGCGCGTCGGGTGGCGATCGTGCGCGACGCAAGCCGACGCGATCGCGACCTTGCAAATGGCCAGGCGCCACCCCGTCGTGGGGATCCGGCTGGCTCCACGCGCGGCCCGGATCCTTCTGCCCAGCGCGGGCAATGCGGACTCGCCCAACATGGGCAGCGCTGCGATCGCGATCACGAAACTCCGCGACAAAGCGTGAAGCAAAGCGCCGGCACGCGCGTCGCACAACGCCTCCACATGCCAAGCCGCATTGCTCGATCGGTGGTCGCGTTCGCTGTCCTCGGTATCTCCCAGCTGGTCGCTTGTGCGCCGCGCGTGTTCGCGGACGGCACGACCTTCGCGATCGTCGGCACGCCGCCGGTGGTCGAGCAGGCCGCGGTGCCGAAGCGCATCGAGCTGCGCGAGAAGGTCCAGTTCGCGCTCGACTCCGATCGCATCCTCGACGTGAGCCACGGCGTGCTCGACGAAGCGGTCGCGGAGATCCTCGCGGAGCCGCGGATCCGTCGCATCCGCATCGAAGGTCACGCGAGCGCCGACGGCAACGATGCGCACAACCTCGATCTCTCGGCGCGTCGCGCCAAGGCCGTGCGCACCTACCTCATCGATCACGGCATCGCCGCCGACGTGCTGGTCGCCGAGGGCTTCGGCGAGACGCAACCGATCGCCGACAACGAGAGCGAGCAGGGCCGCGAGGCCAACCGTCGCGTCGAGCTGCACGTCATCGAGACCACCGACGGCGCGTCCGACGGGCCCGCAGCCCCGTAGCCCGTGCGCGGCCGCCCCGCCGGCCGTGCGACGAGCTTTGGTGCACCGAGCCTCCGCACGCGACATACTGTGCGCGTGCGGATCTCTCGATGACGAGCGACGCGACCAGTGTGGTCGAAGTCGGCACCCTCGCGCGGCACTTGCTGTGCGCGGTCCCGCAGCTCACCGATCCCAACTTCAAACGCAGCGTCGTGTTCATGCTGGAGCACGACGAGCGCGGTGCGTTGGGTTTGGTCGTGAACCATCCCGGCAGCAACACGATCGACGAGGTGGTGAACGGGCTGGGCTTGCGTTGGTGCGGACCCGCGCGCACGCGCGTGCGCATCGGTGGACCGGTCGAGCCGTCGCGCGGATGGATCCTGCACGACGACGGCGGCTGGGATCCGTCGGCGCAGCTGGTGATGCCGGGGCTCTTGCTCACCACGTCGCTCGACGAGGTGACGAAGTCGGGACATCAGGACACCGGCGCGAACGGATCGCACGTGCTGTTCATGCTCGGCTTCGCTGGTTGGGCGCCGAATCAGCTCGAGGGTGAGATCGCGGCGGGGGGTTGGTTGCCGGTGCCGATGGGCAAGGGCGGCCTGCCGGTCGAGTGGCTCTTCGATACCCAGCCCGACAAGATGTGGGACGAGGCGCTGCACGCGATCGGGGTCGACCCAGGGCGCGTGACCGGGCTCTCGGCCGGCCGCGCTGGGTTGGCGTGACACGACGCCGAAGGGCGTGGGGCGCGTTGCAGTGGACGGTCGCGGCGCCGCGGGTCTAGCCTGCGTTCGTGCCACGCCTTCGCTTCGCCTCCGCGTCGACCTGGATCCTCGCTGCGCTCGCGCTCGTGCCGAGCTTCGCATCGGCGAAGGAGCCGATCACACCGGGTGCGACGTGGGCGTTCAAGCCCGACAGCGATCTCGGCACGCCGTGGTACGAGCGCGAGCTCGGCATCACGCGCGCCGAGCTCGACGCGCTCTCCGGGCACTGGGAGGGCGACATGCTCTTCACACCCGACGGCTTCGGCGCAGCTGCACTCGCGGCGCTCGGCCACGATCCGCTCCACGCGATGTCGTACGAAGCGGTCGCCGGCGTGCTGTACGTCAACATGGAAGGCGTGACGCTGCAGCCGACGTGTGGCAACGGCGACGCCGCGAACGCGGCGCTGAACTGCTCGCCGCTGGTCGACAGCGAGACGCAGTTTCCACCCTACGGCAACGGCAGCGCGCAAGCGGCCACGTTCCAGGAGCTGCAGACCTACTACGAGCCGTTCAACATCGTGATGACCAGCCAGCGCCCGCCGGATTGGTTGCCGTACACGATGGCGGTGATCGGCGGCGCGAGCAATCAAGGCGGTGGCGTGTGCGGTGTGGCCAACGTCGCGTGCGACGGGCTCAAGCGCAACCACGTATCGCTGACGTTCCCCGAGAGCTGCGGCGGCGTGTCCGAGACGGCGGCGCAGGAGACCTCGCACAACTGGGGGCTCGAGCACGTCGACGATCAGACCGACCTCATGTACCCGTTCAACAACGGCGGGTTCAAGACGTACGTCGACGCGTGCAACACCGTCGATCACTCGACCGGTGGCGCGGTCACGCAGTGCGGCTACATCCACGAGATCTACTGCCCCGCCGGTGAAGGCGAGCAGCAGAACAGCTACCAGGAGCTGCTCGGCGTGTTCGGTGCACGTGCGGTCGATAACGTCGCGCCGGAGATCAGCGACATCCAGCCGCCCGACGGCTCGGTGTTCAACCAGTCCGACAGCATCAACGTCACCGCGTCGGTCACCGAGGACTCGCACTTCCTCGCGGCGAAGTGGACGTGGATCGAAGGCGAGCTGCCCGAGGGGATCACCGAGTACACGAAGTGCACCAACAACGTGTGCACGGAGGACTACTCGTTCACGCCCGGCAGCGACCCGAACGAGATCGCGTGGGACTTCCTCAACCTGAGCGGTGCGCCGGTCGGCACGTACACGTTCCAGTTCGAGGTGCTCGATGCGTACGCGAACTACGACAGCGCGATGATCACGATCGAGATCATCCCCGACGGCGTCGAGACGGCGACGGGGCCCGACACGAGCGCGGACACGAGCGGCAGTGGCGAAGAGAGCGCGAGCTCGGATCCGACCGACGCGGACAGCGAAGGCGAGGGCACGGGCGAGGGGACCGGCACGGGCATCAGCGTCGGCGGCAGCGGTACCGAGGGCGGCCCCGAGCCCAAGGACTGCAACTGCGACGCTCGTCGCTCGCCGCTCGAGGCTGCGTGGGCGCTGCCGCTGTTGGTGCTCGCGCGCCCGCGTCGGCGTCGTTGATCGCGAGGTGGCCCGCAACGGGCCGGCGCGAGCGCATGCGCCCACCTCGACAGGCGCACCGCTCGACCGCACGAAGCAGTTGGTGTCCGACGCGGTCCTCGACTCTGCCGTGCCTTGGCTCGTTGCCGAGGCCGTGCTGCTGCGGCTGGTGAAGCTGCGGCCGCAGAGCCTTCGCATCGTCCGCGATGGCGGGCGCCGCATCGCACGGCACCTCGACGCCGCGGAGCCCGACGACGATCCGTGGTGCATCGTCGACGGCGACGCGAAGAGCTCGTGCCTGGTGTGGATCAGCGACGCCGTGTCGGCGTCGAACGACGCGCGCGTGGAGGTGCTCGAGCTCGCGAAGCAGGTCGATCACGACGTGCTGCTGTGCGAGTCGATCGTGCCGGGCACCGGCGTCGGATTGCATCTGTTGCGCGCGATCGATCCCGGGCTGACCGAGATTTCGACGGACGAGCTCGCCGACGGACCCGATCGCACGCGCGAGCGCAAGCCGTGGGAGCCGCGCGCGAAGTGGGTCGTGGCGCACGCATGCGCGTGGCGCTTCGAGGCCGAGGCCGAGCTCGCGCGCGATGGGTTCGTCGCTCGACTGCCACGGATGTCGGCGGCGCAGATCCTGCTCGCGACGCGGCGCATCCTCGCGCGCTTCGAGCGAGCGCACGAGCTGTACCTGCTCGCGATCGAAGAGCTGCTCGGGCGCAACGATCTCGACGGCGCGCGGATGATCTTCGACGAGCTCGGCTCGCACGGCGCGAGCGCGGGTCCGATCGCCACGTTGTCGCGCGCGAAGCTGCGCCACGCGAGCGCCTTTGCGATGACCGAGCACCGCCGCGCGGGCTAGCCTAGGCTGCGCTGCGCATGGGCGCGGTGCCGTGGCGGCCGTCGCCGATCGCCGCGGGTCGGCCACGCAACACGAGCGGCGCGCCGCAGAAGCGCACGCCGAGCTCCTCGCTGCCGATCTTCGCGACCACTTCGCAGGGCACGTCGATCCGACACAGCGCGTGCTCGGGCAGGAGGCTCACCACGACGCGATCGCCGAGGGTGACCGGCAAGCGACCGTCGTTGCGCAGGCGCAGTCCGCCTGCGCTCATGTCGAGCACGCGCGCGGGCACCTGGGTGTCGCCGCCGCGCGCGGCCGCGGGCAGATCGAGCGCGACCCGGCGATGCTTGCGACGGTCGTCGCACTGCTCGCTGCGATCGCTCGCGAGCATCGTCTCGAGCCGCGCGAGCTCGTCGGTGCTGCGCTCGGGCACGTGCGAGAGCGAGACGTGACGCAGCACGGCAGCGAGGAAGTCGCGTTCGTTCGGTCCCACGCACCCTCGTCATCGACGTCGGCGGGTCCGGCGTTCACGGTCGGGCTGGGCCATCGCTCGCGCCGGGCGTCCGCGTGCGGGCTCGCCACGCCGCGAAAGCGAGCGCGAGCCAGCCGGCCATCAGACACACGCCGCCGAGCGGCGTGATCGCGCCGAGCCAGCGCGGACCGCCGAGCGCCATCGCGCCGAGCGTGCCGCTGAAGACCGCGATGCCGAGCGCGAACGCGACCCACGCGACCTGCAGCACGCGTGCGCGCGGCTGCGTGGAGCAGAGCGCGACCGCGACGATCGCCACCGCGTGGATCTGGCCGTAGTGCGCGGCGGTCTTCCACCAGTCGAGCGCCGTGGGATCGATCCGGCTCTTCAGCGCGTGCGCGCCCATGGCCCCGGCCGCGACGCCGACGAACCCGAAGAGCGCGCCGATGAACAGCGCAGCGTCGACGCGCTTCATCGCTAGCCGCCCTTCGCGAGCGCTTGGCGGCGCGCGTCGAGCTGCGCGAGCAACCAGCCGCGGAACTCTTCTTCGGTGCCGTCGTCGTGCTTCACGCGATACGGCTCCATCGTCGAGAACGCATCGGACGCGATCTCGTCGATGAACGAGTCGAGATCGCGGACGTCGGCGCCCAGGAACTCCCACTTCTTGCGCAGCATCTCGGCGAACTCGGTGCTGTCGTACTCCTTGCGCTTGCCCTTGGTCTTGCCGTTGGGCAGCGTGCGCGCGGGCGCGACGAAGGTCTCGTTGCTGCGCTCGACGATCGTCAGCGCATCGAGGATACCGAGCGTCACCGGCAGGCTCGAATCGGCGATCTTCTTGGTGCGTCGCGAGTCCGCGGTGACGCCTTCGATCTCTTCGAGCCGCGCGAGGTACCAGTCCTTCGCCGGCAACACGCTGCCGTCGACGAGGCGCACGCGCACCTCGCTGCCCTTGCCCTTCTTCGGCGCGCCCAGCACGTCGACGAACTGCCGCGCGGTGGAGACCGACATGCGAGCCACCCGGCGCTCGAGCGCGTCGGCCTCGGCGCTGCCGTCGTGCGTGCCCTCGGAGTGCACGAAAGCGACGTCGCTTCCCCGCACCAGCTCGATCAGCTTGCGGATCTTGTCGGCTTCGGAGAGATCCTCGTTCGTGCGCTGGACGGCGAACGGCTCGACCTCTTCACTGTCGCGGATCTTCGGATTGGGCGTGCCGCAGCCGACGAGCAGCAGCGGCGGAAGCCACCACGCGATGCGCTCCCCGGCCACACACAGAGGCTAGCACGAACGTGGCCCGCCCCAAGGCCCCCGAGCTCTTCGATCCTGCGCCGGCGAGCGCACACGGCGGCGACGACCTCGGCTTCGCGCCCCTCGCAGAACGGATGCGACCGCGCACGCTCGACGAGCTCGTCGGACAACGGCACTTGCTCGGGCCCGGTCGGTTGTTACGCCGCGCGATCGAGGCCGATCGGATTCCCAGCATGATCTTGTGGGGCCCGCCCGGCACGGGCAAGACGACGCTCGCGCGATTGCTCGCTGCGCACACCGGATCGGCGTTCGAGTCGATCTCGGCGGTCGGTGCCGGCGTGAAGGAGATTCGCGAGGTGGTCGAGCGTGCGCGCGTGCGGAGGCGTGACCACGCCCGCGGCACGTTGCTCTTCATCGACGAGATCCATCGCTTCAACAAGTCGCAGCAGGACGCCCTCTTGCCGCACGTGGAGGCCGGTGTGTGCGTGTTGGTCGGCGCGACCACGGAGAATCCCAGCTTCGAGGTGAACGCCGCGCTGCTCAGCCGCGCGCGGGTGCTGGCGCTGCAGGAGCTCGGCATCGACGACCTCGTGGTGCTCTTGCAGCGTGCGCTCGGCGACGCGGAGCGCGGGCTCGGTGGGCGCGGGCTCGCGGTCGACGAAGACCTGCTGCGCGGCATCGCAGCGTCGTCGCAGGGCGATGCTCGACGTGCGCTCGCGGATCTCGAAGCCGCGGTCGATGCGTTGCCCGAAGGCGAGACGACCGTGACCGCGGAGCATCTCGCGAGCGCGCTCGGTCGTCGCGCGCTGCGCTACGACAAGGCCGGCGAGGAGCACTACAACGTCGTGTCCGCGTTCATCAAGAGCATGCGCGCGAGCGATGCCGACGCGGCGGTGTACTGGCTCGTGCGGATGCTGGAGGCCGGCGAGGATCCGATGTTCGTCGCGCGGCGCATCGTGATCTTCGCGGCCGAGGACGTGGGCAACGCGGATCCGCAGGGCTTGCTGGTCGCCAGCGCAGCCGCTTCGGCGACGCATCTGTGCGGGCTGCCCGAAGCCGCGCTGCATCTCACGCAGGCGACGCTCTATCTGTCGCTCGCACCGAAGAGCAATAGCGCGCTGCGCAGCTATGCGGCCGCGCGCAAGGACGTGCAGCGCTTCGGCGCGCTGCCGGTGCCCATGGCCGTGCGCAACGCCGTGACGCGCATGATGAAGGACGCCGGCTACGGCAGCGGCTATCGCTACCCGCACGACTTCGACGGCGGCGTCGACAAGGCGCACGAGAGCTACCTTCCCGAGGCGCTCGCGCGCGGCCCGACCCGCGATCGCTACGCACTGCTCGGCGCACTCGGTTGGGAGCACGCCGCCAAGCAACGCCTGCGCGACGACGACGACGAGCCCGAGCCCGAGGGCTAGCCCGCGATCACTTCTTCGCCGTCGTCGCCGTCACCTTGGCGGTGCGGCGCTTCTTGAGGCGCGCCTTCAGCTTCCGCTGGCGGCTGCGCTGGCGCATCTTCGGGGTTCGTCGGTTGTCTCCGCGTGCCATGAGGGCAGCGACGCTACGCGAGCCGGGACCGCGCGGTCAAGCGCGCTATGCTGCGCGGCAACAGCCATGGCGCGGCTCTCCGTCAACGTCAACAAGGTCGCGACGCTCCGCAACTCGCGGACGCGGCAGCCGCCCGATCGCAGCGCCGGGCTGCCCAGCGTGATCGAGGCCGCGCGCGTGTGTGTCGACGCCGGCGCACCCGGCATCACGGTGCATCCGCGTGGCGACGCACGGCACATCACCACCGCCGACGTGCTCGAGCTCGCCGAGGTGCTCGCACCGCTGCGCGACACCGTGGAGCTGAACATCGAAGGCGACCCGCGCGAAGATCTGGTCGCGCTGGTCGAGCGCATCGCACCGCATCAGTTCACGCTCGTGCCGGTCGCGGTCGGCGAGATCACGAGCTCCGCTGGTTGGGACACCTCGAGCGACGCATCGCGGTTGCGCGAGGTCATCGCGCGCACGCATGCCGTCGGCACGCGCGTCAGCGTGTTCGTCGATGCCGAGCTCGCGCCGGTGCGCTGGGCGGCGTCGCTCGGGGCCGACCGCATCGAGATCTTCACCGAGCCGTTCGCGCACGCGTGGGCCACCGATCGCGGCCTGGGCGAGCACCGCTACCAGGCCTGTGTCGCGGCCGCCGAGCTCGCGCACGCGCTGGGCCTCGGGGTGAACGCCGGCCACGATCTCGACCTCGACAACCTGCTGCGCTTCCGCGACCTGCCGCACCTCGACGAGGTCTCGATCGGCCATGCGCTCATCGGCCGCGCGCTCTACGTCGGGCTCGCAACGACCGTTCGCGAGTACCTCCAGGTGCTCGCGGAAAAAAACTGAGCGCGCCGCGATTTCGTCGAACGAGCGCCCGCATCGGTGGGAAAGCGCTCGACGATGGATGCACTCGTCGTCGCGCTGGTGATGTTCGCAGGGGAGCCCGAGGTGGCGCCGGTCGTCGAAGCGCCGAGCAAGATCGCGACCGGGATGTGGGTCGGATTACGCGGCGGCCCCCCGAAGTTGCGCACGGCCCTCGCGGCCGCGTTGCAGACCCAGGCGACGATCCGCGGGATCATCGATCGGGTCGCGCCCGACGTCGTGTCGCTGCAGGCGTGCGCGTGGAACGAGATCGACTGCTTCGTGCGACTGGGCGAGCACCACGAGAGCCGCGTGCTGGTGGTCGCCGATCTCGCGAAGCTGAACGGCCGCTATCGTCTTCGGGTCGCCCGCATCAACGTCGATCAGGGGTTGGTCATCGCCGAGCTGCGCATGGAGCTCGATCCGTCGCTGTCCGCGATCGACGTCGCGAACCAAGCGATCGCGGGCCTCACCAGCGAGGTCGTCGCAGCGCCGCGCGTGGTCGCGACGCCAACGGAGTCCGCGGCCACGCCGAAGCCGAAGCGACGCGCGCGTGCACTGGCCCGCGCCGACGTCAGCCGCCGAGCTCGGCGATGATGCCTTCGACGCGGTTCTGCTCGCGTCGACGACCGGGCACGAGCTCGAGGTAGCGACGGTAGTGCACGATCGCCTCGTCGGTGTCGCCGAGCTCGCGCGAGATGTCGCCGAGCAAGCGATGCAGCTCGCCGACGTCGGGCGCGAGCGCGTGCGCGATCTGGGCGGACACCAGCGCGCGATCGGGGTAGCCGCGGTTGAGCAGCTCACGCGCGTGCTCGATGGCATCGGTGGCCTCGAGCCAGTCGCGGTACTCCTCGCTGTACAAGAGCGGATCCGCGGGTAGGTCGTCGAGCGGCACCGCCGGCGCGTCCTCGCGGCCGAGCAGGCGCGACAGATCGAAGGCCTTGAAGCGCCCGAGCGCCGACGGTCCCTCGCAGACCCACAGCACCATCGCCGACGCGTCGAGCACCACCGCTTGGGCGATGCGCAGGTTCTCGAGCGCGTTGGGATTGCCGAGCCCGAGCTCCGCGTGATCGAGGCCGCGACGATCGCGGAGGATGGACACGACGCGCGCAGGATCGACGTCGCCACCTTGCGCCAAGAGCTCACCGAGCCGGTCGTAGCGGTATCCGCTCGAGCTGTAGCGCCGCACCCAGTCGTTCTGCAGATCGCCCTCGAACGGCTCGCGCAGCAGGTGATCCGTGGCCCACACGGTGCTCTCGTCCTCGCCGCGCACCACTCGACGATCCTCGCGATCGCGGGCGCCGAGCTCGACCACGACGGCCTTGCGCTGCGGGCCGTCGGCGACCAGCACGATGCCGGAGGTGCGCAGCTCGGCCGCGCGCAGGATCTCGACCGCGTGCTCGAGCGTGTCGGCTTCCTCGAGCACGCGGCGCAGCGCGATGGGCAAGGGCGCGCCGTCCTCGAGCGGATCGTCGGTGCGCGCAGGATCCAGCGCGACGAAGATGCCGCGCGAGTTCACGCCGGTGACGACGCCGAGCAGGCCGGCCCAGCCGATCGACACGAACGGATAGCGTCCATCGGGTCGCACCACGGTGAGCACGCGATCGGGCTCTGCGTCGTGCTCGAGGTCGAACCACAGCGTGCGGCCGACCAAGAGGTTGCCCGGCTCCGCGCCGCTCTTCTTGCGCACGACTGCGAACGCCGCACCTTCGATCACGACGTCGTCGAGTCGCGCGACCAGGCTGTCGAAGCCCTGGTAGAGGAACAAGCGGTGGTACGCGCTCGCGCGCCCGGTCTGGGCCTCGGGCATCGCCGCCGCCATCGCGGCCAGCTCGCGACGGTACGCGTCGCCGAGGTGACGATCGGCGTCGCGGTAGTCCCAGCGCGTCAGCATCGATGCGGTCCAGCCCTCGAGCCACGCGCCGTAGCGTTCGTCGATGCGCTCCTGCACCTGGCGATCGAGGTGCTCGAAGAGTCGCGCGGTGAGTCGACCGCGCGCGTCACCGATCTGCTCCGGTGATCCGGCGAGATGCAGCCGCCAGATCTTGCCGTCGCGCGTGAGGTGCGAGCGACCGTAGCGGAGCTCGCGACCGGTCTCGCTGACCTCGAACGACTCCGCCGCGACCTCGACGTCGGGCCCGTCGAGATCGGTGTAGTTCAGGTAGCCCGAGTAGAGCAGGGCGACGAGCACGAATGCGGTGCCGAGCAGCGCGAGCGACGCCCGCAGGAGCGCGAGCACGGCGCTCTCGCTGCCCTTCGGCGTTCCGCCGCCCAGCGCGAGGCGAGCCATCGAGGCGTCATAGCACCCTCTCGCTATACTCCGCCACGATGCGGCTCCGCCCACCGACCTCGCTGGTCCGCGCGCTCACGGCCCTGCTCCTCGCATGCGCGCCCGAGACCCCGCCCAAGCCCGATCGTGCCGATCGGCCCGAGGTGGCCGGTGAAGCCGCTGCGGCTGCGACCGCGAGCTGGGATCCGTCGCTAGCCGCGGTGCTGACGTTCGCGGGGGATCGCGGCGCGTTCTCGGACGCGAAGTCGGCCGATGCCATTCCCGAAGCGAGCCGTGGGCTCGTGCGCGTGTCGTTGCTCGATGGTCCGGCGCCGCCGCCCGGCACGGTGTGGGTCGGCAACTTCCGCGAGGCGAGCGAGGGCGGAGCGGTCGCGCTCAGCACCGTGCCGCGCGAGCAGTTCGAAGAGCTCGCGCTCGGCCAAGGCTTGTCGAGCAAGGTCGAGCTG
>DASZPU010000195.1:0-6353 GCA_035550195.1 Nannocystaceae bacterium | reverse complement strand
GGTTCGCGGCCATGAACGCCGCGATCGCCCGCGTCGAGCGCGAGGCGCAGAAGATCGAGCTGCCGTGCCTGTGGTACGTCGGCACCGGCGATCAGATCGTCGATCACACCGCGACGCAGCGCATCTTCGCGACGCTGCCCGACGCCGGCGCGCGCGATCAGACGCTGCGCACGTTCGAGGGCTACTACCACGAGCTGCACAACGAGCCGGATCACCTGCGCAAGCCGGTGGTCGCGATGTTGAAGGGATGGATCGCCGAGCATCGCTAGTCTTCGCGCTCGTCGCGTGCGCGCACGTCAGCGGGAAGCAAGGCATCCCCGGCGGCCCGTGTGGCCCGGAGATCCGCGGCAGCGCGGACATCACCGCGCGCTGGAGCATCGTGATGGTCGGCGAGCTCCACGGCACCCACGAGACCCCGGCCGCCTTCGGACGGCTCGTGTGTCGAGCGGCCGAGCGCGCGTACCCGGCCGGCGTGCTCGTCGGGCTCGAGATCCCGCGCGGCGATCAAGCGGCGATCGATGCCGCGCTCGCAGCCGCCGACGACGAGACCGCGCGCAGCCGTCTGCTCGCCACCACGCACTTCGCCGACGAATTCCACGACGGTCGCGACAGCGAAGCGATGCTCGCGTTGTTGCTCGAGCTGCGTCGCCAGCGTCGCGCGGGGCTCGACATCGAAGTCGTCGCGTTCGACATGGATCTCGCCGCGTTCACGCCTGCGAGCGATCGCGATCTCGAGATGGCGCGCGCGTTCGGTGAGGCCATCGATGCGCACCCCGACACCACGGTGCTCGCGTACGCGGGCAACCTGCACGCGCGCCGCCGCGCCGCCGCGCGCCTGCAACGACATCCGCCGATGGCCGAGCGACTGCTCGCGGATCACCCCGAACTCGTCACGCTCGGCTTCGCGTCGGCCGGCGGCAGCTACTGGGCCTGCGAAGACGACACCTGCGGCGTGCATCAGGGCCAAGGCACCGATCGCGGCGCGGAGCCGTTCGTCGAGCTGAGCGACGAGCAAGGCGACGCGTACGACGGGTTCCTGTACGTGGGTGCGATCACGGCTTCAGCGCCCGCGAAGCCGTGATGTCCCCGGGGACACCCGGGGACAGTCGCGCGCGTACACGAGCGCGCACGCGCGCAAGCCTGCGGATCTCCGTGGGAGCGACGGTTGCAATGGCGGGGCGCAGACATGAACCGCATCGTCGTGCCGTCCTTCGTCTCGCTCGCGATCCTCTTCGGCGCCACCGCGGAGGCGCGTGCCGCCGTGCCTGCACCCGCGGTCGCCACCACGCCCGCACCCGACGATGGGCGTGCGGCCGAACGTGCGCGCGTCGTCGCGAAGGGCAAGCGCCTCGGGTGGATCGGGCTCGGCTTCTCCGGCGCGGGATTCCTGCTCACGATCTCGACCTCGATCACCAAGCCCGGCGGATACAACGGTGTGATCATCGGCGCGAGCACGGGGCTCGCGCTCTGCATCACCGGTGTCGCGCTCACGGCCGCCGGCTTTCGGCGCGTGCGTCGGCCCGAGAAGTTCATGCGCAAGACGCAGGTCGCCGCGGCGCCGTGGGGCGACCGCAACGGCGGCGGCGCGAGCTTGACCGTGCGCTTCTGAGCCACGTGCCATCGCGCACGCACACGCGCTGCAACCTCGCGCGTGGGCGTGCGGGCCAGTGCGAGTAGTCAGCTCGCGCGCGTGCGCAGGCTGTCCACCGCGTGCACCGGCGCGCGGTCGCCCTTCATCAAATGGGCGATCGCGCCGAGCACGAGCCGCTGCGACTGCACCATGTTCTTGCCCTCGAACACCGGCGACACCACTTCGATCGTGAAGTGACCACCGCCGCCGCCGACGATCACCATTGCATCGGGGATCGCGAGCTCGATCGCGGTGCGGATGGCCTCGGTGACGTCGCCTTTGAAGTCGGTGGGATGGTCGCTCATCGTCGGGTTCCCGTCGCGGTGGTGGGCGCCAAGCGAGGCGCACGCAGCAGCTCGAGCAGCGCAGCGCCGGTGCGCGTGATGTTGCCGGCGCCGAGCGTGAGCACGAGATCGCCGGGCAGCGCCAACGCAGCGAGCCGCGCCGGCAGTGCGGCCACGTCGGCCTCGTGCACGACCTCGCGCTCGGGGTTGCGCGCGCGCAACAGCTCGACGAGTCGCGCCGCGTGCACGCCCGCGATCGGGGGCTCGCCGGCGGCATACACGTCGGTGACCACGACGACGTCGGCGGCGTCGAGGCAGGCCGCGAAGCCTTCCATGTTGTCGCGCAGTCGCGTGTAGCGATGGGGCTGCAGCGCCGCGACGATGCGCCGCGACGGGAAGCTCGTGCGCGCGCCGTTCAAGGTGGCGCGCACCTCGGTGGGATGGTGCCCGTAGTCGTCGACCACCAGCACTTCGCCGAGCTCGCCCTTGATGGTGAAGCGACGCTGCACGCCCTCGAACTCGGCGAGCGCGCGGCGGGTGACGTCGATGGGCACCTCGAGCTCGTCCGCGATCGCGATGGCCGCGAGCGCGTTGCCCACGTTGTGCACGCCCGGCATCTGCAGCGCGAACTCACCACGATCGGCGCCGCGCACGACGACGTGGAAGCGCGTCGACAGACCTTCGTGCCGTATCGCCGCCGCGACGTAGTCGGCGTCGGTGCGCTCGATGCCGTAGGTGGTGATGCGCTTGCCGAGCTGCGGCAGGATGCGCGCGACGTTGGGATCGTCGAGGCACACCACCGAGAGGCCGTAGAACGGCACGCGGTTCGCGAAGCCCACGAACGCGCGCACGACATCGTCGAGCGTGCCGTAGTGATCGAGATGCTCGCTGTCGATGTTGGTGACGACCGCGAACGTCGGCGTGAGCACCAGGAACGAGCCGTCGCTCTCGTCGGCCTCGGCGACCAGCAGCTCGCCGCGCCCGAGCCGTGCGTTGCTGCCGAGCGCGTTGACCTTGCCGCCGATGACGACGGTGGGATCGAGCTCGGCCGCGTGGAGGATCGATGCGACCAGCGACGTCGTGGTGGTCTTGCCGTGGCTGCCGGCGATCGCGACGCCCTGCTTGAGCCGCATCAGCTCCGCGAGCATCTCGGCGCGGGGGATGACCGGGATCTTGCGCTGACGCGCCGCGATGATCTCGGGGTTGTCACGCCCGACCGCGGAGCTCACGACCACGACGTCGGCGTCGCCGAGATGCATGGCCGCATGACCGACGTGGATCGTCGCGCCGCGCTCTTGCAGGCGCCGCGTGGTGTCCGAGTCGGCGAGGTCGGTGCCAGTGACGCGATAACCGAGATCGAGCAGCACCTCCGCGATGCCGCTCATGCCGATGCCACCGACACCGACGAAGTGGATGTGCGTGTCGCTCTTGCGGAACATGCAGGTATCGCTCGGCGCCGGCGCCGACAGAGCCTTGTGCCAAAAAAACGCGCGAACGTCGAGCCCCCATTCCACCACCGGCGACACCTTGGATTGCGGCATGCTGCGCGGCGTGGCGCCCTCTCCCGAGCCCGATGCGGCGGCGATCGCTACCGCGCTCGCGCCGTGGTTTCACGCGCATCAGCGCACGATGAGTTGGCGAGGCACACGGGATCCCTACGCGATCTGGGTGTCCGAGGTGATGTTGCAGCAGACGCGCGTCGAGACCGTCGAGCGCTACTACAACGATTTCATCGCGCGCTTCCCCGATGCGTTCGCGCTCGCGGCTGCAAAGGACGAAGACGTGCTCGCGGCGTGGAGCGGGCTCGGCTACTACCGACGTGCGCGCATGCTTCATCGCGGCGCGAAGGTGGTCGCGGAGCGTTTCGGCGGGCGCATGCCCGAGGCTCTCGCCGAGCTGCGCGAGATCCCCGGCATCGGGCCCTACACCGCGGGTGCGATCTCGGCGATCGCGTTCGATCGACCGGAGCCGCTCGTCGACGGCAACGTCGCGCGCGTGCTCTCGCGGGTGTACGGAGTCGAGGATCCGGCAGAGCAGGGGGCAACGGCGCGCGCACACTGGACGCGCGCCGCCGCGATCATCCGCGCCGGATCACCGCGCGTGCTCGCGCAAGCACTGATGGAGCTCGGCGCCACCGTGTGCACCCCCGGTACGCCGCGCTGCATGGCGTGCCCGCTCTTCGCACTCTGCCGCGCACGCGCGCTCGGCATCGTCGATCGCGTGCCCGCACCGAAGGAGCGCGGCGAGCTCCCGCGCGAGCGCTGGTGGGCGCTCGCGATCACGAAGGGCGATCGTTTGCTGGTCGTGCGCCGACCCGACCAAGGCTTGCTCGCGAAGATGTGGTGCTTGCCGCTCGTGCCGATGGGCGACGACGACGAACCGAAGCAGATCGATCGCGCGACACTTCATGCGACGATCGGCGACGAGCTCGAGCTCGAGCGTCCGCGTGCCGCCGTGAACCACGTGTTCACGCATCGCGCGTGGGAGCTGCATCCGCTGCGCGTCGTCGTGCGCGACGAGCCGCGCCTGCCCGACGTGCCTGTGGACGCACGGGCATGGATCGCCGCCGGCGAGCGACCACCGGGCGGCGTGCCTTCGCTCTTGCGCAAGCTACTGCGCCCGCTCGGTTGGGGCGCCTGACGTCGCCTTCGAGTCCGCCGGCGGCAGGTGGTGCTCGACCTGCAGCCCCTCGGTGCGCTTCGTGCCGTGCTCGACGACGCACAGCACACCGTCCTCGGGTCGCGCTGGAAACGACGGGCACACGCCGGTCATCGCACCGCCGTCGTGCATCGGCGCGCCGTCGGCCTCGCGCTCGTCGGAGCACGCGCACCAATTCGCTTCGCAGTGCTCGTGCTCGGTGCACGGATTGCCCGCGTCGACCGCCGGCATCACGCACGAGCCCGGCAAGCGGTTGTCGACCGCCGACGGATACCAACGCCCGCCCCGCATCGCGCAGGTGTTCGACGACGACGCGCACGCGAGCACCTTTGCGAATGCGATGACGACGAGCAACGTGGCGATGCGGGCCGCCATGTCGCCATCATACGCGTTCGCTCAAGCGACGGTGTAGTAGGTGCCGCGGCCCATGCCGTGGCGCTCGAGATGGCCGTTGCGCACGAGCTGCCCGATGTGGAACCGCAGCTTGCGACGCCCGGCACCCTCGGTGGCTTGTTCGAGCTGCTGCATCGTCGCTTGTCCGAGGCCGCGCACGAGCGGCAGCAACACTGCGGCCGCCTCCGCGAGGCTCATGCGATCGTCGAGCGAGATCTTCGTGGGCTTGCCCTTGCCCGCGGGCGCCTTCGCAGCGGGCTTCGCCGGCGCGGGCTTGGTCTTCGCGGCCTTGCCCTTGCCCGCCGGCTTCTTGGCGCGACCGCGCGTCTTGGCCGGCTTCGCGACTTCCTCTTCCTCTTCTTCTTCGTCCTCTTCTTCTTCGTCCTCGTCCTCGTCGTCACTCGCGGCGACGGCGGGCTCGTCGTCGTCCTCGTCCTCGTCCGCGTCGCTCGCCTCGGCATCGCTCGCCGTCGCGCTCGACGCGGCTTGGCTCGCGCGCGCGTCGGTGAGCAACGCGTCGGCGAGATCGGCCAGCGACAGGTCACCGAGGCCCACGTACCCGAGTGCGACGGCGGCATCCACGATCTGTCCGACGGTCGACTCGTCGTCGAACGTCTGCGTGAGCGCGTCGAGCACCGCGCGACGTTGCTCCGCGGCGAGATGACGGCGATAGCTGGCTTCGAAGCCCACGGCAGTACGTTGCACGGCGCGGACCATACCAGGGCGCAACCTCGCTCACCACCCGCCGATCGGTAACTCCCGCGCGCGTGCTAACGTTGGGCTTCGTACGGTGTCGACCGCAACGCCCTCAGCCCCGACGGGCCAAAACGAGACGCCGAGCGACGGGCAGATCGAGCAGAAGATCGGGGCTGGGCGCCGGCTGCGGCGCGTGTTCGCGCTCGCGTGGCCGTATCGCACGAAGCTCGGGCTCGCGCTCGGCTGTCTCGCCGTGGCGTCGGGCCTCGGCCTGCTCTACCCCGCGTACTTCGGTGACGTGATCGATGCGGCGTTCTCCGACAAGAGCCTCGCCGGTCTCGACACCAGCACCGTGCTGTTGCTCGCAGTGTTCGCGCTGCAAGCCGTGTTCGTGTTCTTCCGCCACTACATGATGAGCTGGGTCGGCGAGCGCGTCGTCGCCGATCTGCGCGTGCTCGTCTATCGCCACCTGCTGGTGATGCCGCTCGGCTTCTTCCGTCGCAAGCGCACCGGTGAGCTGCTCTCGCGCCTGTCCGACGACGTCGGCAAGGTGCAGAACATGGTCGGCACCGACCTCAGCATGGCGCTGCGCAACGGCTTCACGTTGCTCGGCGGCGTCATCATCCTCCTGTGGACCAATCCGTTTCTCACGATGGTGATGCTCGCGGTCATCCCACCGATGACGATCGCGG
>DASZPU010000194.1:0-3004 GCA_035550195.1 Nannocystaceae bacterium | reverse complement strand
GGATCCCGATCCGCCGGCGCTGAAGCTGCCCGGCACGCGCGCACCCGCCGATGCCGATGCGCTGCGCGAGCAGGTGGCCGCCGCGATGAAGAAGCTGCGTCGCCAGCTCGACGCCGCGGACCTCTCGCGACGGCAGGCCGCGGCGGGCGGCGAGCGTTGGCTCCGCAACAGCGTGGCCGGGCAGCGGCGCGCGCAGTTCTTCGAGGGCGTGCGCAAGCAGCTCGCGAAGTGGATCACCGCCGGCAAGTTTCCCAAGCGTCAGCGCACCGCCGCGCTGCGGGCAATCCGCGAGCTCGAAGACGAGGCCACCATCGGCGTCACGAGCTTCGACGATCACGACACCGGCACGTACCACAGCTTCGGCCACGACGAGCCGTTCGTGCACTACCTCGAAGCGTTGCTCGAGGGGCTGCCGACCGAGGGCAGCGAAGCGATGGCGGTGCTCGGCGGCGACGCGCAGCTGTCGGTGCGACGACAACGCAAGCAGCTGCAAGCGCACCTCGATGCGCTCATGCGCTCGAAGTACGCGTTCACTGGTGGCGTCACCGAGACCGACGTCGAGCGCACGGTCGGCGGCATCTTGATCGATCGCGAGACCCGCATGCCGGTGTCGCTGGCGCCCGACGGCGATCCGTTCGCGCCCACGTACCAGCTCTTGCGCATCGATCCCGCTGCCGATCACGAGCATGCCGGCGCATGGGTGTGGCGCGACGACGGCGGTCGCTTGCACCTCGAGGACGGCAAGCTCGTGCGCGTGCCGGACAGCTCGGTGCGCGCCGCGAAGAAGTCCACCGAGGCGCTCACCTTCCTGCGCGCGCCGGACGATCCGCGGCTGCGCGCGAAGATGCCGCTCGACTGGGACGAGGACGGCCTCGTGCAGGCCGATCCCATCGAGTGGGTGTCGTGGGCCGGCCACTGCGACGTGAAAGCGGTGATGGAATCGCTCGGCCTCGTGCTCGACGGCGCGCCGCGCCTGCAGGAGCATCGCTGCGACACCGGCAAGACGCAGGTGTTCGATCGCAAGCTCTTGCTCGAGATGGTCGCGAGCGTCGTCGAGCTCGGCTCCGACTATCGCTCGCTCGACGGCACCGACGAGGGCGAGCAGGGCGAGACCGCGTTCGGAGGCGCGCGCAACGACAGTCGTCCCGATCGGCTCGCGTTCTCCACGTCCGCGCGACCGCTGCAGTGGCCCGGCGACGGCGAGGCCGATGCGTTCGTGGTCGAGTCGCTGCAGCTCGCCGATGGCGAGCGTGCCGATCTCGATCGCGTCTTCCTGCGCTGGGCCGCCGACCTGCGCGCGCTGGACTTCGCGCCCAATCCTCGCTTCGTGCGCACGGTCGACGACGACATGAGCGAGATCGACGTCACCGGCGCGAAGATCGGAGCGCGCATCGCCTACCACGACTTCGATCGTCGCAGCGGTGCGCTCGTGCGCAAGTCCGGGCGCGTCACACTCGACCTCGGCGCGCGCTCGGGTGCGCCGGTGTTGCTCGGCACCATCGTCGAGGATCCCGACACGCGCGAGCTCTCGCGCGTGTTCTACGATCCGAAGGGCGCGGCGTTGGTGTTCCGCAGCGAAACGTTGGTGGCGGAGCGCGGCACCTGGAAGGTGCGCGAGCACGGAAGTCGCCGCGTCGCGCTCGCCCGCAGCCGCAAGTGCACGCTCGCGCGCGAGCAACGTCGCGACGATCCTGCGATGTACCGTGCGCTGCTCGACGATGCGCTGCGCAAGGGTCGACCGATCTGCGCCGACACCGACGCGCAGGCGCCGGTGTGGAACGGCATGGTCACCAAGCTCGACGTGCGCAAGCTCGGCGCGAACGCGGCCGCACGCGTCGAGCACTGGCGGGTCGAGGTCACCGCGCGCTTCGGCGAGGCCGCGCTGGAGTACTTGTTGCGCCGCGACGAGCACGGCGAGCCCATCGAAGCCTGCCCGCTGTCGGGTCGACGCGACGAGCAGTGGCCCGACTTCCTGTGGTCCGAGCTGCCCGACATCGCGAGCAAGGCGCTCATCCAGCGCCGCTGGATGGTCAACACCACGATGTACGAGCGCGGCATCGTCACCGTCGAGTCCGATCGCTCGGTCGAAGGTGGCTTCTACGTGCACGACGATCACATCAAGCACGTGCTCGAGCTGATCTATTGCGTGTTGTCCGGGCATCACTGGACGATCGTGCTCGACGGGAAGCGCTACGGCTTCACGAGCGCGGCGAAGTGGAAGGCTGCGGTGACGCGCGTGCAGAAGCTGCGTCGCAAGCTGCGCTTCACGGAATAGGCGCGGCGCGCAGCGCTTCGATGTCGTCGAGGATCGCGGCGGTCAACGCTTCGACCAACACGCGCCCTTTCTCGACGGTCGCGAGCGTCGCGTCGCCCCACACGCCCGACGCCGACCACGTGCCCGCACCGCCGGGCTCGCGATTGAAGCCTTTGCCGTGCTTGGGCCGCCAGTCGTTCACTGCTTTGGTCATGTCGACGCGATCGGGCGCGATGTACAGCATCATCGACGTCTCGATCTCGTCGGCGTGCGTGCCCCCGGGTTGCTGTGCGATGCGTTGCTCGACCGGCGCGAGCACGGCGAGATCGGTGAAGCGCATCACGATGCCCTGCGCGGCCAGCTGCTCGGCGGCTTCGCGCAAAGGGGGCACGGTGGAGATGCCGGTGTTCAGCACGTAGAAGCGACGCGGGCCGTAGGCGGCGAGGCTGGTGATCGCATCGATCACGAGGTCGCGCGCCACCTCCGGACGCAGCGAGATCGAGCCCGGGTACTCCACGAACGCAGGGTAGTGGTGATAGGCGATCGGCGGCGCGACCACGACCCGCGCCGATGCGAGCACGCGCGACTCGAAGTACTCGGCGAGCCGCAGGTCGTTGTCGAGCCGCAGGTGTGGCCCGTGCTCCTTGCTGCCCGCGCCGAGCGGGATCACCACCACGGTGTCGGGTCCGAGCACGCGCTCCGCCTCGATCCACGTGAGCTCGCCGAGTTGGACACCGGGGCGATCGATCG
>DASZPU010000193.1:0-5839 GCA_035550195.1 Nannocystaceae bacterium | reverse complement strand
CCTGCATCGCGATGGTCTTGCCGGCGAGCGTGCCGCGACCGAGATGATCGAGCGCGGCCTGCATTGCGCACACGACTCCTTTCGCGGTCGGGTGCGAAGGATTGCCGCTGCCGCCGACCGTGGGCGGAATGCAGGTGACGTGGCGCGTCGTCTCGAACACCGCGGCCATGTCGACGGGGCCGGTGCCGACGTCTTCCGCGGTGATGTACGCGCCGCGCAGCGAGGTCGTGAACGCACCGTACTCGCGGTAGAGCTGCTTGCGATAGCCGAGGTCGCGGAAGTCGACGTCGTCTTGGCGCGCGATGATGCCTTTGCCACCGCCCCACCACAGCCCGGCGAGCGCGATCTTTCGCGACATGCCGAGCGCGAGCCGTAGCCCATCGCGCACGAACGACTCGACGCGTGCGTAGGGCCAGTGGCGCAATCCACCGGCCGCTTGGCCGCGCACGGTCGAGTGCACGAAGGCACCGAACAGCGCCCCGGTCTGCGGGCCCACGCCGAAGAACACGCCCTCGTGCTCGTGCATGTCGCGATCGTCCGCGGCGATCCATGCAGCGAGCGGCGCGAGCCAGTCGGCGCTCGCCACCGCGGTGCGGCGCTCGGGATCCCAGGTGATCGCTGCGGCACCGCCGTGGGCGCGCAGCTCGTTCGCGAAGGCGTGCGTGTCGAGATCGCGGAGCTCGGTCATCTGCGTCCCACGTGTATCACCGGTGTAAGGGTCGCGCGCGCCCGCGCCAACACGCGCCATGGCACCGGCCTCCGCCCCTTCGTGCGCAACGCTCGCGCTCGCGGCTGCGTTCGCGGCCTGCGTCGCGCCCGAGCGCCCCGAGCGCGGCAGCTCCGGCGGCATCGGCTCGGGCCCACCGCAGGGCGACGACGACGGCTCGTCGAGCGATGCGTCGGGCGGCAGCGTGCGACTCGATCTCGGTGGCGAGACCGGCACGCCACCGCCGGACAGCTGCCGACAGGACGTCGACATCGTGTTCGCGATGGACGTCACCGGATCGATGGGCGAGCTCATCGCAGCGCTCGTCGCCGATCTCGACACGGTGGATGCCGCGGTGCAGGCGCTCGATCTCCCGTCGCCGCCGCGCTACGGCATCGTCGTGTTCGCCGACGACTGGGCGTTGCTGAACGAGGGCGCGCCCTACCCCGACCTCGCGGCGGTGCAAGCCGAGCTCGCGTCGTGGATCGCGTTCACCGAGCAAGACGGACAGATCGGTGGTGGCGGCGAGCTCAACGAGAGCTTCCCGGAGAACAGCCTCGACGCACTCTTCGCGGCCACCGAGTTCGCGTGGCGCCCTGCGGACACGACGACGCGCATCGTCATCCACGTGACCGACGACACGTTCTGGAACGGCCCGGGCGTGTTCAACGGCGAAATGGTCGCGCACGACTACGCGGGCACGATCGCGGCGTTGCAAGCCGCCCAGGTGCGCGTGTTCGCGTTCGCGGCGGAGCGCGGCGACGAGTGCGAGTGCGTCGACGTCTCCGCGGGATGGTTCGCGCCGTACGACGGCCAGCCGTCGATCCCCGACGGCACCGACGGGGGCATCTTCGACATCCTCGCGGTCACGGCGGGCACGCTCTCGCTCGGCGCGGCGATCCCGGAAGCGGTCGCGGGCTCGGTGTGCGAGCCCTACGAGCCGGTGGGCTGATCGCACCCGAAGCGCTTGGCAGCGACGCGTTCGTGTGCGCACGATTCCCGGCGCATGCGCAGGCTCGTCGGCATCGCTGCGATCGCGATCGGATGCGGACCGCTCGTGCCGGTCGACGAAGGCACCGGCGACGAAGACACCGGGCACGCGAGCACGCGCGGCGAGGTCGGCGAGGTCGGCGAAGTCGGCGAGGTCGATGGACGCCCGCCCGATCCGTCGACGCCGAGCGAGGTGACGATCGTCTCCGACACCGGTGTCGTCGACGACGGCCCGATCACGTCGGCCGACGAGAGCACCGGATCGATCTACGAGTGCGGCGACGGCATCGTCGATCCCGGCGAAGCCTGCGACGACGGCAACGACTTCGACGACGACGGCTGCACGTCCGAGTGCACGCTCACGTTCGCCGTGGAGTGGAGCTGGACCTACGACGGCCCGGCGTCGTCGTTCGATGTCGCGAACGACGTGGTGATCGGCCCCGACGGCTGGATCTACGTGGTCGGCAACACGCGCAGCGGTGGCGCCTCCGACGTGTGGCTGCAGCAGCTCTCGCCCGAGGGCAGCGCGGGTTGGAGCTGGACGTGGGACGGCGCCGAAGCGCTCGCCGACGAAGGCCTCGCGCTCGCGTTCACGCCCGACGGACGCATCGCGATCGTCGGCACCACCGAGTCGATGGCGACCGGCGACGACGTGCTCGTGTTGCTCTTCGATCCCGCGTCGCAGCAGCCGGTGTGGGTGCGCGTGATCGACGGGCCGGGCAGCGGGCCGGGCGAGTACGACGAGATCGATGCCGGCCGCGACGTCGCGATCGATCCGAGCGGCAACGTCGTCGTCGCCGCGAGGCTCCGCGCAGGTGCGAGCGAATACGACGCGTTCGTGGCCGAGCTCTCGCCGATCGACGGCACCACGCTGTGGGCGCAGCAACGCGATGCCACGCCCGACGACGACGCGAACGCGCTGTACGTGACCGGCATCGGCGAGGTCGCGCTGCTGGTCGAGTACGAGCCGCAGCGCGAGTCGTTCACCACGTTCTTCTCCGACTTCGGTGCGCCCGGCGTCGACTACTCGCAGTTCTTCGGCGCCAAGGATCTCGCGCGCCGAGCCGACGGCGGCTGGGCGATCGTCGGCATGCGCGATGGCGACGACTTCGGTACCGACCTCGTGGTCGCGACGCGCGACGACGGCTGGAACGAGTGGTGGGAAGACGACGAGAACGCCGACCACGACGACACCGTGCACGGCGTCGCCACGGGCGCGAGCAATCAGACCGCGGCGGTGGGCCAACGCGGCGCGAGCGGTCAGCAAGGCAACGCGTGGCTCCGCCTGTACCGCGAGGACGGCACGCGGCTGTGGGACGACAGCTACGACGGCCCCGCGAGCCTCGAGGACGAGTACCACGCGGCCGCGTTCGATCCGTTCGGGGGCGTGATCGCGGTGGGCTCGGAGACCGCGCTCGGTCAGCAGACCAACGTGCTCGTGCGCAAGTACGCCGCGACGCCATAGGCTCGTCGCTCGACCCGGCCGCACCGGTCGCGAGCGCCCCTCGCGGAGGCGTGGATCGAAATCCCGACGACCGCCACCTCCGTGGCATGACCGCCCGCGTCGTGCTCGCCCTCGCCCTCGCGCTCCCCTGCGTGCCCTCGACCGCGTACGCCTGGCCGACCACGCCGGCAAAGGCGAAGGCCGCCGACGATGGCTGGTACTACGCGATCGACGGCCGCACACAGGGCCCGCTCGACGATGCCGCGTTCGCCGAAGCCTACCTCGTGGGCAGCATCGGCGACGCGACGCCGGTGTGGTGGGAAGGCGCGGATGGGTGGCGACCGCTCGCGCAGTCGCAGCGCTTCGCGGAGCTCGATCGCTGGTACATCCGCCGTGGCGACAAGGAGATCGGTCCGATGACCGCCGCGGCGCTCCGCGAGCAGCTCGCAAAGGCGCGCAGCGAGGGCAAGCCGTACGACTCGCTCGACGTGCGGCTCGAGCACTCGCGCTGGGTCGCGGTCACGGCCGCTGCGCCGTTGCGCGAGCCCGACGCGCCGCCCGCGGACCAGTGGCAGCCACCGCCGTCGGTCGTCGCGGGCCCGTCTGCAGCGCCCGCACCCGCGGTGACGGCGAGCCCGTCGGCCACGAGCGCGACGCCACCGAGCTTCGCAGCGACGGATGCCGACAGTGAAGAGCTCGCGTCCGCGAAGCGCATGCGCATGGGTGGCCTCATCACCTTCGGGATCGGCGGGAGCTTCATCGTGATCGGTGGCGGCATCGCGGGCGGCTACAGCACGGGAGCCGTCGGCGCGAAGGCACTGTGGGCCGGCGTCGGCCTTGCGGCCTTCGGCGTGGTGCCGACGATCATCGGAGGTGCGATCTACGGCGCAGCGAAGCGCAAGGTGTCACGCCTCGAGCGCGGCCGGCTCGCGAGCTTGCGCGTGGCGCCGCTCGCCGGACGCGGCACCGGCGGTCTGATGCTGGGCGGCCGATTCTAGCCGCGTACGACGAGGCATCGTCTGCGCCGCGCGAGCAGTGGCACGAGCAGCCACCACGCCGACGAAGGTGCGCTGCTCGTGCATGCGCACCCTTCGTTCGTGTGCGGTGCTTCGCCGAGCTCGACGGTGTAGAGCGACGGCGTGTACGCGACGTGCGAGCGCCCGCTCGGATCGGTGACGGTCGCACGCAGTCGCGCCATCACCTGCCCCGGGCCTTCGCCCGCGGCTTCCTCGGGCAACGCGACGGCGATCGCGAGCGCGCCCGTCGTGATCGGCTCGTCGACGACGAGCGCCGCCCACTGCGGCTCGATCGGGCCGTCGGCGGTGCCCCACTCGATCGTCACGGTGCTGCCGACCGCTACGTCCGCGCAGCCCAACACTTCGAAGGGCTCGCCGGTGACGACGTCGCGGGCATCGGAGAGCAGCGCGATCGCGGGGCCGGCCGCGTCGCGCTCGGCGAGCGAGTCGACGACGAGCACGAAGCCGGGCCGCGGCGCCCAGAGGTTGAGCAGCGGCTCCCAGGTGTAGCCCCACACGCTCCACGGCCCGGGCGCGAGGCCGCCGAGATCCCAGTCGACGCCGATCGCGGCCTGGGCCTGGCTGATGGGCACGCGCGCGTCGTCGGCGGTGATGCGCGTCCACTCGGTCGCGGTGAAGCGCGACGTGTCCTCGAGCACGTCGTACCCGTCGATGTCGGTCGGCACCACTTCGGGATCGACGAGCGCCGCGCGTTCGATGTCGGCGTCGCTGATCCACGGCGGCAATCGTTGTGCGGTGCCGACGGCCGCGTAGTCGAGCCGCGCGAACGCGAAGAACTGGTGCGTGCGACTGTCGTCGACCTCGTCCGTGGAGAGCGGTCCGAGATCCTCGAACGGCACCTCGTACGCGAGGTGCAAGACCGGCGTCGTCGCGCGCTCGACCACCGTTGCGCACGCATCGGCGCTCCACACCACCGGCGTGCGCGGCTTGCTGCCGTTCGACGCGGACGCGGTGCCCGCGGTGGTGAGCCCCACCGCGAGCACGCACGCTGCCCAGCTGCTCCGCATCCGGCTACTTCAAGCGTACCTGGATCCCGTGCCCATCGGCTCGCTCGACGCCCATCGCGTCGACGTTGCTGATCGGGATGACCGCCTCGAGCTCGCCGTCGGCACCGTTCGACTTCACCTTGTAGACGGCGAGGCCGGGCTGGCTGCCGAACGACACGTGCGCATCGCCCGAGAGCGGGTTGGGCCCGCGCAAGCTGGAGAACACGCGCGTGCCCTTCGGATTGATCTGCAGCAGATCGGGCGTGAGCTTGTCCGGATCCTCGGGCCCGACGCCGGCCAGCTCGATCACGTGCTTGAGATCGTAGTTCGAGGCCTTGTACGTGGAGATGCTGCCGAGCCCTCGATCCGCGACCCACAGGTACTTCGGATCGTTGCCCTTCGCCGGCGTCACGCCGTGCGCGTCGCGGAAGTCCGCGCTGTCGCTGTCGACGATGTCGGGCGCGGGGAAGTTCGGCGGATTCGCGGCCGAGAAGCCGTCGATCGGGAACGCGTACACGTCGTAGCTGTACAGGTTCGTCAACGTGCCACCGCCGGAGGTGATGAACACTTGATCGCCGATGATGGTGCCACCGCAGCCATTGCCGTTGACGTGGTCCATGTCGTACTCGGCCACGATGCTCATCGGCGTCGTGCTGGGATCGACGACGAACATGCC
>DASZPU010000192.1:0-5382 GCA_035550195.1 Nannocystaceae bacterium | reverse complement strand
CTTCAACGCGCACTGCGTGATCACCCGCGCGCGCTGCGTCGCGCGCTCGCACCGGGCACGGAGCTCGCGGTCACGGCGATGGTCGAGCACTGGGAGCGCGTGCTCGCGCGCCGCGATCGCACCCGCGTGCTCGCGCTCGCGGGCCCACTCGTCATCGGGGTCGCGGTGCTCGCGGGCACGCGCGCAGCCGCGCCGGCCTGCGATGACGGCCGTGCCCGCGCAGCGGCGCTCACCGGCGATGCACGACTCGCGACGATCGCCGCGCGCTTCGACGCGCTCGACCCCGACCACGGCGCCGAGACCTGGGCGCGCGCACGTGCTCACGTCGATGCGTGGGCGTCGGCCTGGGCCGATGCCCGCGACGCGTCGTGCCGCGCGACCCACGTGGAGGGCACGCGCACGCACGCGCTGCTCGAGCGCAGCATCGCGTGCCTCGATCGTCGGGCTGCGATCGCCGATGCCCGGCTCGCTGCGCTCGCGATCGCGGATCGCGAGCTGGCCGCGCGCGCGATCGAGATCACCGCGGAGCTGCCGTCGCCGGCCACGTGCATCGACGACACGTTCCTGGCCGCGGACGTCGTGCCCCCCGAGGATCCGGGCGCGGCGATCGCCGTCGCGCAGCTGCGCTCGTGGCTCGCACACGTCGAGGCGCTGCGCATCGCGTCACCGCGACAGGCGGCCGCCGCTGCGCACGGTCTGCGGGAGAGCGCGCTCGCGATCGGCTACGGGCCGCTCGACGCGGAGGTGCTGCACACGATCGGCGTGCTCGCGCGCGACGATGGCCGCACGCAGGACGCACGTGCGTCGCTGGTCGAGGCCCACGGCGCGGCGCGACGCAGCGAGCACGCCGCGATCGCGGCCGTGACCGCGCTCGATGCCGCGGTCGTGGAGACCGATGCGGGCAACCACGCGGATGCACGCGTCTGGATCGCGCTCGCCCGCGTCGACGCGCAGCGATCGCGCGACGAGCCCGAGCTGCCCGCCGAGCTCTCCGCCGCGGAAGGCCGCGTGCTCGTGCGCGAAGGCCATGCCGGCGACGCGATCGCACGCTATCGAGATGCGCTCGCGCTCGTGCCCGCGGACTCGCTGCGCGCGGCGCTGCTGCGCTCCGAGCTCGGCGCCGCGCTCGACGAAGGTGGGCGCGCCGACGAGGCGATCGCCGAGCACCAACGCGCGATCGCAGCGCTCGCGCGCGTGCTCTCGCCCCGTGACGCGCGCGTCGCCGATGCGCGCACGCGGCTGGCCCAGGCGCTCGCGGCCGCGGGCCGCATGTCCGAAGCGCTCGCAGAGACCGATGCCGCGATCGCGACGCTCGCGGATCTGTACGGCGCGGACAGCCCGCGCTTGTTCGCCGCGGTGCTGCAGCACGGCAACCAGCTCGTCATCGCGGAGCGACTGGCCGAGGGTGGCGCGTCGCTGCAGCGCGCGCTCGCACTCGCGGAGGCGGCCGGTCCTCCGCGCTCGCCCGACCTCGCGCTCGCGCTCGGTGCACTCGGAGACTGGGCGATCCGCAGCGACGATCCGGCCGCGGGTCTCGCGTTCCACGAGCGCGCGGTCGCGATGGAGCGGCAGGCGTACGGACCCGACAGCGCCGCGGTCGCGTTCACGCTCACGCGCATCGCCGAGTGCCGCTACTTCATGGGCGAGCTCGAGGCGGCGCGCGCAGGATTCCTCGCCGCGCTCGCGGCGTGGGAGCGCAGCGGCAACGCGGATCACCACTCGGTGTCGATGGTGTGGGTCGGGCTGGCCGCGACGCACGTCGCGAGCGGCGCGCACGAGGACGCGAAGCATGCGGCCGCGCGCGTGCTCGACATGGCGCAGCACACCGCGGTCGAGCCCACCGTCGTCGCGCGTGCCGACTTCATGTACGCGCGCGCGCTCGTCGACGGCGGCGGCGATCTCGAGCGCGCACGCGCGCTGGTGCGCGAGGGTGCTGCGCTCGCGCGCGGCGTCGGCAAGGACGGCTGGGCCGCGGATCACGAGGCGTGGATCGAGCGCGTCGTGGGCGAGCGCGCCATCTCGCGCAGCACCGCGAAGTAGCCCGGTGCGACCAGCGCGGGATCGAGGTGGCCGCGCGTCCGCAGCAGGCGGTGCAGCGCCGGCAAGCTGCGCATCGGCAGCGCGGGCTCGAGGTGGTGCTCGAGGTGATAGTTCACCGCGAACGGCGCGAGCACGGCGCGCGCGAGCCAGTTCGCGCGCGTGGTCCGAGTGTTGCGCAGCGGGTCCGCGCTCGCATCCATCGCGGCGTGCTCGGCCATCGAGCGCACGCGCAGGATCAGATCGAACGCGGTGACGAACGCGAGCGCCCACGCGGCGAAGAGCCATGCGTGACCGAGCGCGACCAGCAGCGCGAGGATGCCGAGGTTGATCGCGAGCGCGCCCGCGCTGCGTCGCACGAGCGCAGCGAGATGATGGCGCAGCGACTGCCAAGGCAGCCGTCGAGGCGCCACGGCGGCGGTGTACTCGAGCAGCTCGGCGTTCATCGCCGCGATCGCGAGCAGCCGCTTCAGCCCGGTGAGACCGAGCGCGTCGCGCAGCAGCTTGCGCGCCAGCGAAGCGCGCCCGCACGGAAACGGCTCGGCGAGCCCGCGATCGGGATCACGTACGGTGCCCGTATGGGCATGGTGACGCACGTGGTGTCTGCGATAGCGACGCACGTCGGTCGCGATCGGCTGCGCGCACAGCCACTCGCCCACGCGCTCGTTGAGCCGACGCGTGCGGAACAACAACCCGTGCGCCGACTCGTGCATGAGCACGGCGAGCGCGTGCTGGCGAGTGCCGAGCGCGACGACGGCGATCGCGAACGTCACCGGATGCGGCACGAGTGCGAGCACGCCGAAGATCGCGGCGATCTGCAGCCACACGCTCGCGACCGCGACGGCCCCGGCGCGATCGCTGCGCTCGAACAGGTGGGCCGCCTCGGGCGGGACCAGACCGCTGCGTCCGACCATGCAGCGATATTACGGCTCGTGTCCGTGATCGTTCAACACTGTAACGATGCAGCCTGCGACTGCGCGGTCGCTCCGCCCACGCGGAACGCCGCTCAGTCCTTGCCGACGCGGTCGAGCAGCGCGCTCAGGTCGAGGCGGAAGTTGAGCGTGCGCTCGGGCTTCTCGCCGCGGTCGTCGCGGTCGCGATCGCGCCGCCCGCCCTTCGGTGGGCGCTTCTTGCCGCCGCCGTCGTCGCGTCGCGCGTCGTCGCGTCGACCCTCGCGCGGCCGATCGCCGTCGCGACGCTGCTCGCGGCGCCCACCCCCGTCGTCGTCGCGTCGCGGCCCCCGCGGCTTGCGATCCTCCGGTGGACGCTCGGGCTTGGGCAACAGCGCGCGGATCGACAGCGAGAAGCGCTTGCGCTCGGCATCGATCTCGATGACGCGCCCCTTCACGACCTGGCCGATGTGCACGACGTCGCCGGGTCGCGAGGTGAAGCCGTGCGACAGCTCGCTGACGTGCACGAGTGCTTCCTGGGCGAGCCCGACGTCGACGAACGCACCGAAGCTCGCGATGCGCGTGATGACGCCCTCGAGCTCCATGCCGACGGTGAGATCGGCGAACGTGGTGAGGTTCGGATCGTACGAGACGTTCTCGAACGGTGGCCGCACGCTGCGACCGGGCTCGCGCAGCTCGGCGAGCAGTGCCGCGAGCGCGCGCGGGCCGAGCGGCTCGCCGGCGACGCTGGGATTGCCGAGGTACTTCTCGCCGTCGATGCGCTCGATCTGCTCGGGATGGCCGAGCAGATCGCCGACGGTGACGCCGAGATCGCGGGCCATCTGCGTGACCAACGGGTAGCGCTCGGGGTGGATCGCGGTGACATCGAGCGGCTGCTCGCCGCCTTCGATGCGCAGGAAGCCCGCGCCTTGCTCGAAGGTCTTGCCGGCGACGCCGGGCACCTCGAAGAGCTGCGAGCGCGAGCGCAACGGACCGTGCGCCTCGCGGAAGCCGACCAGCGCGCGGGAGATGGCGTGCGAGAGGCCTGCGACCTTCGCGAGCACGTCGGCCGAGGCCCGGTTCACGTCGACGCCGACCTCGCTCACGCAGCTGCCGACGGTCTGCTCGAGCGCACCGCGGAGCTCCTCCTGATCGACCTCGTGCTGGAACTGGCCGAGCCCGAGCTTGCGCGGATCGACCTTCACGAGCTCGTGCAACGGATCGCGCAGCCGTCGTGCACACGCGACCGCACGACGCAGCGGCGCTTCTTCGCCGAGCTCGTCGCGCGTGCTGCGGGCCGCGGCCAACAGCGCGACCATGTCGGAGTCCACGAGCACGATCGGCAGCGGCTCGTCGCGACCGAGCTCGCGCACGGTCTCGCGGACGATGCGCTCGAGCTCGCGTCCACCGCCCGCGTCGGCGATCGCGATCGCGGCGACGCCGTGCTGCTGCACGAGCTCGGTGATGCGCGCCTTTGCCTGCGGCACCGCTTGCTTCGGCTGCAGCGGGAACACGGTGTCGTGCTCGACGACCGCACCGTTCGCGTCGACCACCGCGAGGCGGCAGCCGGGTGCGAACCCGGGATCGATGCCGAGCACCGGCACGGGGCCGAGCGCGGGCGCGAGCAACAGCGGCCGCAGTGCTTCGCTGTAGGCCGCGACGGCGTCACGATCGGCGCGCTCCTTGAGGCGGCGACGCGCACCCATCCGCACCGCGCGTCCGAGCGAGTGCTGCCACGCTTCGGCGAGCGCGAGCGCGATCTGATCGCCGACCGGCCCCTCGGCGACGCCGAGCAACTCGCGTCCGATCGCGATCACGCGCTCGTCGTCGAGCTCGAGCTCGACGTGCAGCACGCCTTCACGCTCGCCGCGATGCAGCGCGAGAATGGTGGGCGACGGGATCGTCGCGGTGTCCTCGGGATGCTCGGCCAGCCGCGTGAAGCGGGCGGCCTTTTCCTTGCGATCGTCGGGGATCCGCGCGAGCAGGCGCCCCTCTTCGAGCGCGAGCTGGCGCAGCCGCATGCGCAGCGCCGGCCACTCCGCGATGCGCTCGGCGCAGATCGTCCGCGCGCCCGCGAGGACGTCTTCGACGGTGGGCAGGGCCTCGTTCACGCGCGAGGCCGCGAGCGCGAGCGGATCGGCGATCGCGGCGTCGTCGAGCGCGTGCACTTCTTCTTCGTGATCGTCGGGCTCGTGCGCATCGGGCTCGTGCGGCTCTGCGCTCGCGTGCTCCTCTGCGCTCGCGTGCTCCGCTGCGCTCGTGGCCGCGCTCGCGTCCGTGCTCTCCTGCGCGACCGCCTCGTCGGCGTGCTCGCTCGCGCTCTCGTGCTCGCTCGCGCTCTCGTGCTCGTGCCGTGCACCGTCGCGCTTGCCCTTGCCGCGGCGCAACCCGAGGATGCCGGGATCCGACAATGCTCCGGTCGTGCCCGCGCGCAGCAGCGCATCCGCGAGCGGCC
>DASZPU010000191.1:0-7986 GCA_035550195.1 Nannocystaceae bacterium | reverse complement strand
CTGCGACGAGCGGACGCGGCTCGGTCTCCGCGGCCGCGCTCGCGGCTGCGCTCGCCGGCACGACCAGCGTCGTGCCGCGCACGATCTCCGCGCCGTCGAGCGTGCCGTTCTTCTTGCGCAGCTCCTTCTCGGTGGTGCCGTGGGCCGCAGCGATCGCCGCGAGCTTCTCGCCCTCGCGCACGGTGTGCGTGGTCTGCTCGGACCAGCCCGCGGAGATCCGCGGCAACGCGGCCGCGTACGCCTGCGCGCGCCCCTTCGACACGCGGATCTTCCACGGCCCGCGCTTGGGCGGCGTGCGCCCGCGGACGAGCTCCGCATTGAGCTCTGCGAGCAGCTCGGCATCGACACCGATCTCCTTCGCGATCTCGGCCAGCGTGGTCGACTTCGCGACCTCGACGTGCTCCCACGCGAGCGCGGGCAACGGCTCGACCTGCGCGGCACCGAAGCCGAGCGACTCGCGGTTCTTCGCGATCACGGCGGCCGCGACGATCTTCGGCACGTAGTTGACGGTGGCGTGCGGCAGCCCGCTCTCGATCTCCGCGAGCGCCCAGAAGTTGTTGGTGTTGTTGCGCTCGATCGCGGTCATCACGAGCCCGTAGCCCGCGTTGTAGGCCGCGAGCGCGAGCTCCCACGAACCGAAGCGCACGTGCAGATCGGAGAGATAGATGGCCGCGGCATGCGACGAGCGCTCGATGTCGTAGCGCTCGTCGACCCAGTAGTCCTTGCCGAGCCCGTAGACGCCGCCCGTGCCTTCCATGAACTGCCACGGACCCGCCGCGCCGACCGCAGAGCGCACGCGTGGGTTGAAGCCGCTCTCGGCCATCACGACCCACACGAGATCCTCGGGCACGCCGTGCTCCGCGAGGATCGAGCGGATCTTCGCTTCGTAGCGACCCGCGCGACGCAGCCACGCGCGCATCATCGCCTTGCCGCGCGCGTCTTCGGTGAAGTAGCGCAGGTACTCGACGAGCCCGCGATTCCACCGCAGCGGAAGCCCGGGCTTCGCGAGCTTCTTCATCCACGGCTCGGGCGCGACGTCGACGATCGTCGTGCTCAGCTTCGCGAGCTCGAACGACGCCAGCGCATCGCGATCGTCACGATCCGGAACGTTGGCGGGCGGTGACCATGCAGCGTGGATCGACGCACGCTGCGGCCGGTCACCGCGGACCTTGGCGCGTCCGTCGTCCGAAGGTTGGAGCGATCGCGCGGTGCCGCGATCCCCGGGACCTGCGGCCGCGCTCGCGGGGGCCTGCAGGACCCACCAGGTCGCGATCGCGAGCGATCCGGCCCAGCTACGCCGTGCAAGGCGCGAGGTCCGCGCCCGGAGGCCGGTCACCATCACGGAGCGAAGCTAGCAAAGGTCGGCAAAGCCGACTACCTTTGCACCCATGAGCACGCTGCTCGGCTTCGGCGTCGGGATCACCGAGGTGATCATCATCCTCGTGGTGGTGCTCCTCATCTTCGGTCCCTCCAAGCTGCCCCAGCTCGGCGAAGGCATCGGCAAGATGCTGCGGGGCTTCAAGAAAGAGATGAAGGCGATGGACGAGGACAAGCAAGCCTCGGCCGAGAAGGTCATCGAGCGCGCCGAAGAAGATCGCCCCGAGATCGACGTGACGCCCAAGCGCGCGTCCGAAAAGAGCTGAGCGCTCCTCAGCGGTCAGCACAAGGGACGCAGGCGCCGATCGAGCGCCTCGCGGAGCTGCGGCGCGAGGTGGGCGTCCTTGGCGATGTCGCGTAGCTCGACGCTGTCGAGCAGGCCGACGAGGCGCAACGCGATCTGCAGGGGCAGGCGGGGATTACGGACGAGCGCGCGACGGATCCGCGGCGAGCGACTCCACCTCGACGAGCGCAGGAGCAGCGCGAGCACGGCGGCCGAGCTGCGGCGCGCGGTCGCGATGCGAAGCACGTCGTCTTCGGTGAGATGCGGGTTCTCGAGCAGACGCTCGACGACGTCGACGTGCGGATCGGCGATGAGCCGCATGAGCACGTCGCGTCGCCACGAGCGCGCGAGCGACTTGCGTTCGCCGAGCGTCAGCGGCCGCGTGCCCGGCACGAGCGCGCGCGGAGCTGCGGCCGCGCGATCGCTGCCGCACTCGACCTCGAACAGCAGGTCCTTGCACGCGGCGAGGCCACGCGCATCGGCGGCATCGTAGATCGCGCGACGCACCTCGTAGCCGAGACGATCGCTGCCGACGAGATCGACGGCCGCGAGCAGACCGATCGAGTACGGCGGACCGCCCGCGCGACCGACCGTCGCGAGTACGTCGAGCAGCCACGCGCCATCCTTCGGATCGCCGTGCTCGAGCAGCTCGCCGAGCCGCGCGGCTCGCATCGCGCGATCGGGCAGCGCTGCGAGTCGAAGCGCGACGTCGAGCGGATCCTCGAGCATCCCTTCATCTTGGCACCGCTCGCCCGCGCGATCCAGGCGAGCGACCGCGCGTCGGCGCGTAGCCGTGTCGCGCTGGCACGGCTGCGGGAAACACCTACCGCAGGTACTGACGATACAGGTCTTCGAGCAGCGGGCGCGGATCCGGCGTGTTCTTGCGGATCACGCTCGCGATCGTGATGCCCACGGCGAGCACGAGCAGCAGCACGAGCACGAGCGCGCCGAAGATGCCGCCCTTCTTCTGCGGCTCGTCGAGATCGAGGTCGGGCTCCGCCATCGCCACGGGCGCGGGAGGACGGCGCGCCGGACGATCGATCGTCTCCGGGGCTTCGGCCGATCGGGCACGCGCTTCGCGGCGCGGCTCCTCGCGCGGCGGCATCACCTCGTCGCGCTGGCGCGCGGGCTCGGTGGTCTCTTCCGACGGACGATTCTCCGGTGCACGCGGCGGCGCACCGATGACGGTCTCGCCGGTGCGCGCGGGGACGACCGGACCGACACCGATCACGGTGGCGGCGCGCGACGTCGTCGGTGGTGCAGTCGCAGCCGGCGTCGTCGGTTGCGCGCGCGGCAACGCGGAGGACGACGCGACGCGCGTGGGCGCGCCCTCGTCGTCGTCCCACTCCGCATCGGCGGCCATGTGCGTGAGCCGTGCGGCCTGGGCTTCGCGGGCCATCGCTGCGCGTGCAGCTTCGTCGGCCGCTGCCCGTGCGGCGGCTTCGGACTCGGCGCGCGCAGCCTCGGCTTCGCGCGCAGCCTGCATGCGCGCTGCTTCTTCGGCGCGCGCAGCTGCGTCGGCACGCGCGGCGGCTTCGGCACGCGCCGCCGCCTCGTTCGCGGCCGCAGCGGGCTCGGCCACGTGCAAGGGCGCGCGCGGTGCCGTCGCAGCGCGATAGTCCGCGGCCGAGCGATAGCCGCTCGCCATCTTCATGCCGACCTCGACGAGCCGCGGATCGTTCGCGGCCGCGAAGTCGAGGATCATGCGGAAGCGACAGTGCGGGCACTCGAGCTGGACGAGCTCGGCGATGTCGCCATCACGCAGCTCGAACGGAGCGGTGCACTCGGGGCAGGAGATGATCATCAGAAGTCGAGCCCCACCGAGATCGTGTACTGCTGTTGGGTCTTCGAACGATCGGCAATCTTCGCGCCGTCGAGCTCGCCTTGGCGCTTGCCCGCGGGAGCGAACATCGCTTCGAAGACGAGCCGGATCACCGCGAACTGCATGCGCATGCCGAAGTATGGCCGGTGGCGCACGATCGCGCCGGCATTTTGGAAGACGAACTCGTCGGACTGGCCGGTGTTCGGACAGCTGTCGTCGTTGTAGTCGTCGGGGAATTGATCGCAGTTCGGGTTGGCCGCGAGCACGGTCGAGCGCGAGATGATGAACAGCGCTTCGTAGCCGACGTAGGGCGCGAGCGCGAACGTCTTGCCGAGCCCGATCTGATACGACGCCGACACCGACGGCGCGACCGTCGACATGTTGATGTCCTTCGCGCCGAGGATGCGCGAGCCCTGCACGCGCAGCGCGATCGCGGGGATCCACAGCTTCCGGAAGCTCTCGTGCAGCGAGATCTTGCCGTAGCCCGAGATCGCCCACATGCGGCTGTCGAAGAGATGCGTCGCGCCGGCGCCGACTTCGATGCCGGGCCACAGACCCTTGCGACCCATGAGCTGCAGCGTCGGCACGACGTTGTCGGCGCCGCCCCGCGTGGTGCGAGCCCAGTAGTCGCGACCGCCACCGATCGTGTTGATGCCGACGTCCGCCGAGATCGCGAAGCCCGACAAGCCCAGCGAGTCCGCGGGATCGACGGGGCGCGGTGCCATCAACGTGCCGAGCTCGGACGAGAGGCTGCGAAAGCCTTCGTTGTCCTGCACGAGATTGCCACTGCCATCGAGGCTGCCGAGCCGCGTCAGATCGAGGTCGTACTTGCCCGCTCGGGCGATCGCCGGCGCCAGCCAACACGCTGTCGCAGCAACGCACGTCGCGAGGAGTGGCGGAAGCCGACGACTCATGAGCGGACGGCGAAGCGTAGCTTTGCGCGCCGTCTCGTGTCAAGGATGCCCGATGGCACAAGCCTCCGAGATCGCTCGGCTAATGACTGCGAGCGAGCACGAAGCGAGTGCGATGTACAGCGCGTCTGCGAAGATGTTGCGACGACGCGTTCGCTCAGTCCCAGTGCAGCGTGGCGCCGCGTTGGGCCACCATCGCACCGAGCTCGGCCCTGCGCCCCTTCGGACGCACGGTACCGACGTGCAGGTCCACCGCGTCGTCGTGGCGGCCCGCGAAGGTCACGTCGAGGGCGACGCGCAGGTGCGCGCGGCCGGTCCCGGCGGGAAAGCGATCGACCGCGACGAGCTCCACCCGTGCGCTCTTGGTACGTCGGTCGCCTTCACGCAGCTCGAACCACCATGCGTCGGGCTGCTCGAGCCCCTGGGTCCCACCCGGGCGATCGCGCAGCTCGAGCACGACGGTGAAGGCCGTCTTGCCCTCGAGGTAGCGGCTGCGCAGGCGCGCGCGCAGAGCTGCTCGCTCTCCGCGATCGTGCTCCGCCGCTGCGCTCTCGACCAACGTCGCGTCCCAACGCGTGGCCTCGACGAGCACGCCTTCGCCGAGCGTCGTGCGACGCTCGCGTTGGTGCTGCGGGCTCGCGCCTGCGGTCGGTCGCGCATGGCTGCAACCCGCGAGCGTGCTCGCGAGCGCGACGACGAAGGCGATAGCGCGAGCGCTCATCTGCCGTCCCACCGCGGTGCGCCCGCGAACATGATGCCGAACGCACCCTGACGACTCCACACCACGCGCGCGGGCAAGCGTGCGCTGCACGGACCGCCGGCCGACTCGACGCACAGGAGCACCTCGGCGCCTTCGCGCAGCGTCGTCGGTCCTTCGTGCTCGAGCTTCGCGCCGCCGGCGGAGACGTCGAGCATGCGGCACTCGAGCACACCGGCATCCGCGGGCAGCAGGATGCGGCACGACTGCGCGCACTCGAAGCGTTGGAACTGCCGACCCTTCGCGCTGTCGCGCGCGCGCAGCCGAGCATCGAGCTCGCCGATGCGAAACTCCGCGGCGGCGTCGATCGGTTGTCCGGCCAGCTTGCGCATGCGGACGTCGCGGTACTCGAGCACGTCGCTCCACAGATCGCCGTGATAGCCGGTGCCATCGGGCAGCCACGCGTGCAGCCACGCGTGCGTCGATGCGCCGGTGTCCTTGGCCGCGACGAAGGCCGCGGGCGCGCGCATGCTCGCCGTCCCGGCGTCGCCGCAGACATCGCCGGCTGCGCCGTGGCGATCGATCCCCGAGGCGCCGTACCAGCTCGTGTGGCCGCCATCGTTGGCGGCACGGCCGTGGATCGTCCAGGGCAGCACATCAGGGCGGGGCGAGGGCGACGTCGCGGTCATGGTTGCCTTGCCACGGCAGGCGAGTGGCTGCTAGCGTCATCGACCGTCCGGGCACGAGGTTGAAGGCGAAGAGCGACGTTGTTCGTGGTCCGGTTCGGGCCGTGCCCCAAAGCGGCAACGCTGCGCGCGGGCATTGGATCCTGCTCGTGCTCTTCGTGTTCTCGCCCGCGGCGTTGCTGCTGGGCTGGCCGGATCCGCCGCGCGAGATCAAGCCGATCGCCTGGCTCGGGCTCGGCAGCCTCGCGGTGTTGGTGCTGGTGTGGGCGTTGACCGGCCTGTTCGGCTACGAGCGCTACGCGGGGCTGCGCATCCTCGTGCGCGTGCGACCGGCACGACCGTCGATGCTGCGCTGGCTCGCGGTCGGTGCGACGCTGCTCGGCTTCGTCGCGCTCTACTCCGGCTTGCGCAGCGCATCGGTGGTCATCGCGACCGCGCTCGCAGCCGGCGCGGTGATGGTGCTCTTCCTCGTGCGCCGCTTCGCGGTGTCGGCGAGCCTGTCGATCGTCGGCATCGCGATCGGCGTCGCGGCGCTCATCGTCGTGCAATCGGTCGCGACCGGGTTCCAGCACGAGTTCGAACGCCGCGTGCTCGGCGTGTACGCGCACATCAACGTCACGCGCGCGTTCGGCATCGCCGAGTATCGCCGCTTCGAGAGCTACCTGCGCACGGTGCCGGGCGTGCAGGGTGCGAGCCCGTTCGTCTACTACGCGATGGCGCTCGCGCCCCAGCCGAAGGCCGAGGACGACGGCGAGCTGCGGCGCGCGAGCGTGTTGGTGAAGGGCATCGAGCCCGCGACCGCGCACGAGGTCATCGATCTCGAGGCGCACCTGCGTGCGGGCGGTGCCGACGACGTGGAGATCGCGGCGCTGCAGAGCGACCTCGAGCTGCAGCCGATGCCCGATCGCGCGGCCGACAAGCTGCCCGAGGTGATCGTGCAGACACCCGATCCCCGCGGCACCGACTGGTACGCGGGCGCGCTCGCACGCTGGCGTGCGCTGCCCGATCGCGCGAAGTACGGGCGCGGGCGCAAGAGCGCGTGGGACGACGACGACGACGGCGATCCCTGGCCCGACGTCGAGCCCGGCGACAAGCCCAGCAACGTCGCGCCCGACGATCCCTCGACCTTGCCCACGATGTTCGTCGGCGTCACGCTCGCGCGCGAGCTCGAGCTCGCGAAGGACGACATCGTCACGCTCGTCGATCCCGGCGCGGGCTTCGATCACAGCGAGGTGCCCGAGTTCCGCCGCTATCGCATCGCCGGCATCTTCCGCGCCGGCTTCCAGGAGTACGACAGCCGCTTGGTGTACGTGCACATCAAGGAGCTGCAGTGGTTCAAGTACCGCGGCAAGGACATCGTCTCGGGCGTCGATCTGCGCCTCGACGATCCCTACGAGGCGCCGGACGTCGAGCACGCGCTCGCGCAGACGATCGGCGACGACGAGTACTCGATCCTCGAGTGGCAGAAGCTCAACGCGAATCTCTTCCAGTCGATCCGCACGCAGAAGACCATCCTCACCATCATCCTCGGCCTGGTCAGCACGGTCGCGGGCTTCAACGTGCTCGCGGCGCTGTGGACGATGGTGGTGCGGCGCAACGCCGAGATCGCGATCATGATGTCGATGGGCGCGACCGAGTCCGGCATCGCGCGCATCTTCCAGTTCGCCGGCATGACGCTCGGCGTGGTGGGCTCGGTGCTGGGCGTGCTCTTCGGCGTGCTCCTGTGCATCTTGGTCGAGCTCTACGGCTACACGCTCGATCCCGAGGTCTACTTCATCGAGCAGCTACCGGTGGAGTACAGCGGGCTGCAGATCGCGTGGGTGCTCGCGGTGACGATGGCGATCAGCTTCTTCGCGACCGTGCCGCCGTCGTTGCGCGCCGCGAAGCTGCGTCCGGTCGAAGGGCTGCGCTACGAGTGAGCACATGGCGGACGCGCCCGAGCTCGACCGCCGACTGCCGTGGGCATTGCTGCGGATCGTCGCGACACGGCTCGCACTGCGCGATCGTCCGGCGGGCAAGCGCGTGCGCGCGCTGTCCTGGATCGCCGGCGGCACCACGCTCGCCTGCGCGCTCGCGCTGATCCTCGGCTGGACCACCTCGCTCGTGGTGGTCGCCGTGCTCGCGTCGGCGAGCATGCTGCTGCTCGCCGCGCTCGCGCTGCGCATGTTCCCGGCAGCGATGGCGGTATCGGTGGTCGGCATCGCGTTGTC